>JAGDWR010000084.1 GCA_023269865.1 Candidatus Methanodesulfokora sp. | reverse complement strand
CGGCAAGGCAATGGGCATAGAGGTGAAGTGGGGCGCAAGAGCAGAGCTTAGAGAGAGGAGAATTGGGAGAATAAACAGGGTTATAACGCTGACGAGGGATGAATTTAAAGAGAAGCCAGTAGCAGTTCCAGTTAGCTTGTTTCTCGGATGTCTTGACCTTAGCTGATTTATAAACCAGATCTTTGCGAAATTTTCCCCTCAACAGCCCTTCTCAGGGAGATGTACCACTCGGGGAACTCAGCATCGCATATAGCTCTGTCAGGTGTGTAAGCTCTTATGTCCACAATGGGCGTGCCATCGAATAGATCTAGCCCATCAACGTGGAGGAACCTGCCCTCCCTGCGAATAAGCTTAACTATAGATAAGGCTATTGGGTTGGGCCTGTGGGGAGAATCTGAGCAGAAGACTCCGACCTCAGGCGATTCTATCCCAAAGATCCTAAGCCTCCTGAACCTCACCTTCAGCACCCTCCTCTGCTCCTCAGAGACTCTGTCCAGATATGCCACTAGAATTATGTGGGAGAACCCATCTATCCCATGAAGCCCCTCAGCATACTCCTCGAACACCTCAACAACCCCTTTAACTCCCTCAAAGGAGCTCTTTATCACATCTTCTGGGGCGGAGTGGACAACCCCTATTGGCTTCAGTATGTACATATGGGTTTCTGCAGGAGCAAATATTTAAACAGATAAGGAGCGGTATGCTGATGGAAGTGCTGTCATTTCCAGATGGATTTAGGAAGGCCTTTCTCCTCGATGTAAATGAGGGCATTGAGGAAGCCCTGAAAAAGCTCCTTCTGCCGGATGATCTCGTAAGCTTGATAGTGAGAGATATCGATAGGCAGAGGGCAATCCCTCAGGATGGGCTAACCTTAATCCTAGGAGGATTTCGCATAAAGGAGGGAGAACTTGAGCATAGCCCCTTAATTTTGTTGTTAAGGGAGGACTATCTTGCGGTGATATCAGCAGGAGATTTCCTGAAGAAGGTAAAGGAGGACTTTGAGAGGAACTCCTACAGCTGCAGGTCATCCCCTGATTTGCTCATGTCTGTCTCGCTCCTGAGGCTTGTGGACGAATACTACAAAATTTACGACTTGATAGAGGATAAGATAGATGAACTTGAGGATAAGGTGGCGGAGAATCCATCTGAGGTTGGGATTGATGAGTTCAGAAGGGTGAGAAACTCCCTGATAAGGTTCAGAAGGGCTCTCTATTCCTTCAGGGAGGTAGCATCTCTTATGCTAGGAAGGGGGATATACGGGATATCAGGTGATGCTGAGAGGATAGTTCAGGAGGTATACGAGGATTTGATCCAGCTTATGGATATGGTTGAATCTCAAAAGGAGAGACTTGCGGATATAAGAGACCTCCACCTATCCGCTCTTTCTTTATCCCTAAATGAGGTTATGAAGAAGCTTACTGCCCTGAATGTGATAGCGCTTCCTCTGATAATAATAGCTGGGATATACGGGATGAACCTCATCATACCGGAAGCCAGATGGCCCTACACATATCCAGTGGTCCTGTTGGTGATGTTCTTAATGGCTGCTTTTTCAGCATTCCTCCTGAGGAGAAGGGGTTGGATCTAGCTGCAGAGGTGACCTAATTCTTTTTATATAATCCCTTCTTCATCGGATGTATGCAGCTAAAGGAGCTATTGGAGGAAGTGGGGCTCGAGCTGGATGAGGTAATTGGGGTGATAAAGTTCGGATCTAGGGTTAAGGGGTATTTTCATGAGTCCTCAGATGAGGACATCCTTGTGATCGTGAGAAGCGATAAAGGAGGAGTTTATCAGAAGGAAGACATTTTTTAGTGATCTCAATGCAGGATTTTATAGAGGAAGTTCTGAGGACATCACCTCTCATCTCTGCAGTTTTATCAGGATATGAGATAGTATACGCGAGATATCCAGTCTACTTCTGGGTGGAGAGAGCTGAGGAAGCTCTCAAGAAAGCGGGATCAGTTCATGTGGATAAGGGTGGGGTGCGTGTCTTTGCCCGATCTTGAGATGGCGAAGGAGTTTGCAAGAAAAGCTGAGGAGGATCTGAAAAGCTCAGAAGTTCTTCTGAATAATGAACTTTATGCAGACTCAGTCTATCATGCTCAACAGGCAGCTGAGAAAATTGTAAAGTCATTGCTGCTGATAAACGATGTTGTCATAGCAGAGCAACTTGTGACATCCCACTTTGTGGACAAGATAGTCTCAAGCTCACCTGAAGAGTGGTCAGATAGGCTATCTGAGATGGCAAAGGATCTTGTAGATCTGGAGAAGGAGTGGTTGAGGAGCAGATATCCGATGAGAAGGTTTGGGAAATTAGTGACAAAATGAAGAACAAGCTTCGTTCCTTCTGGGGGTAAGGTTTATAAACTACTTTTTGCTACCTTTGTAGTATGCGGACTACAGAGCCAATTAGGATTGGGAGAGACACCAAAGAGGAGTTGAAGAGGTTGAAAATCCATCCGAGGGAGACCTACGACGACGTGATCAAGAGACTAATTGAGGAGTACAAGAGGCGTAGAGGATGAAGAGGACTAACGTAGTCAAGCTTGTCTTGGATAAGGGGACACACGAGAAGCTCATAACTCTAGCCTCCGCCACCGCCAAATGTTGGAACGAAGTCAACTGGCTGAGGATGCAACAGTTTAAGGAGGGCGTGAAGGTGGATTTCAACTCCACGGAGAAGTGCGTATACCGCAAGTACAAGAATATGCTGAAGGTTAATGCTTCTCAGGTGGCTAGGAAGAATGCGGAGGTGTGGAGGAGCTTCTTCGTGCTGATCAAGGAGAAGAAAGAGAGCGGACTTCCCAAGTGGTTCAAGCCCAGGCCCCCAGGCTACTGGAGGGATAAGCTGATGTTGGTAATCAGGAACGACCGCTATAAGCTCGACGTCGAGAAAAGGAAGATAATCTTGAAGGACTTCGGCTTAGTGCTGGAGTTCAGGGGGAAGCTGAAGTGGAGGGGGAAACAAGGTAGGCTTGAGATCTTCTACAATAAGGCCAGGAAGAGGTGGTACGCATACATTCCCATGGAAGTGGAGGACGTACCTCTCAAACAAAACGGGCTGAAGACCTCTATAGACTTAGGAATTGCCAACCTCTCCACTGTTTACGTCGAGAATGGGCAGTGGTTCTTGTTCAAAGGGGGGTTCAGTCCTTCCCCAATACGAGTATTACAGCAAGAAGATAGCTAAGACGCAGAAGGTGCTAGCCAGACATGGCCAGAGGCGTAGCAGGTTGTTGACGCTCCTCCATGAGAAACGCAGGCGCTTCCTTAGGCACGCTCTCAACTCTATGGTTAGGAAGATAGTGAGCATGTTGGACGAGAAGGGAGTGAGTGAGGTTGTGGTCGGCTACCCCAAGGGCATAGCCAAACGTCGTGGCAACAAGCTCACTGTGAACTTCTGGGACTACGGCTTCATTGTCAAGAGGCTAAAAGAAGTGGGGGAGGAGCTGGGGATCAAGATAGTCGAGGTGGAGGAGGGGTATACCTCAAGGACATGCTCCCTGTGCGGGGAAGCCCACGAAGGTGGGCGCATTTTCCGTGGTCTCTTCAAGTGTCCCCGCACAGGGAAGGCCATAAATGCAGATCTAAACGGGGCGATAAACATCCTACATATCCCCGAGTCCCTAGGAACTGGGAGAAGAGGGCAACTCCCAGCGAGGGATAGGGGTAATGGGCTGAAGGCCCAGCCCGTGGTCTACCGCTGGA
>JAGDWR010000022.1 GCA_023269865.1 Candidatus Methanodesulfokora sp. | reverse complement strand
GATTATCTTTAACTTTTATTTTATATAAAAGCATTAAAATTAAGAAAATAGTTAAAATGTGGCATCTAAAAGTCCTTTGATCATACCCTCTCAGCAAACTCCTCTATTATCCCCTTCAAGCTTCTGTAGAAAGTCTTCATCAGGTCATAAAGTATGAGAGCCATTATCATTAGAATGGCAAAAGCTATTGCTTTTTCAAGAGCTCCTCCTACTGCTGGAACAGAGGCTATTCTGTGTGGAATCTCAAGAAGCATGACTGCAAAGAAGGAAGCATAAACTAAATCCAGAAGGATCCTCCTTACAGCTGTATGCGTGGCTCCAAGTCTCTCTACAAGCCTTTCAGATGCCCTGTCGACGAAGAACTTGGATGCCATGATTATCCTATATCCAAAATATACTATTACTATTATTTCTACTAAGCTTAGAACATCAGAAGCCCTCACAATGTACCCACTCAGCTCGATGATCTCCACCCCTTTCATCAGCCAGGAGATGCCCCTTATTGCTAATACTAATATAACCAGCTTGAAGGAGCTGAGGAGGATTGTAGTGATGTTTCTCATTGCTTCAGACTGCTTTTTCACCTCAACTTCAGGTAAGGGCTTCCTTCTCTCCCTTTTAGCTGGTACAAGACTCTCCCTCTCGAAGGTCAAGAGGACTGCTGCTGAGAAGACAGTTGGAAATAAGGCCATGTAGTAGAGGAATGCCCAAGGAGCTCCAGCAATCATGGCAACTGCAGCTACAAGAAGCCTGACATCCCTTGTTGAAAAGCTGTACTTTCTGATGCTAGTTCTTGATAGCCTGGAGACATAGCTAACAGTGAAGACATTTGCAGCTGAGAGGAGAGCTATAAAAAGCATGAGCGGGTCCATTTTAATGGCTAATGCTGCTGAGATAACAACAGCGAGATCAGCATATCTATCGAGAATGGAGTCAAGAAGGGCTCCGAACTTGCTTTTTGTCCCGAAGAGCCTTGCTATCTCCCCATCAACACCATCAAGTATGGATGAGAGCTGTATAAGAAGGCCTGATAACACGTTGAAGCCGAGGAGGAAGAGGAGAGATCCTAAAATGCATGTTAGAAATGAGATAAACGACATCAAATTGGGGCTTATGTAGATGCCCTTTCTGTAGAGATAAGTTGATATCCTCGTCGATATTGGCCTGTTTATCAGGGCTGAAATAGGGCCATCCTCAGGCTTTCTCAGACTTTTCCTCAGAATCCTTGGGTATAGAGCTCTTGCTTCCTCCAGGTCCTCTGGAGTATCTATATCTACCCAGAGAAGGCCCGTGACATCCACATAGCCCGCATCTCCTCTCTCTATAGCAAGTTTTAGCAAATCTGATATCGATGCTTGAACTCCTCTCTTATTTACAACCTCTTTCGCCATCTCAACTGATCCTTTCGAGCAGTAGAACAGTCCAGTGTCAACTCCACAGCGTGGAGAGGACTCCTTTCCTGCATCAACAATCTTTCCATCCTTAACTACTACTCTTAAGCCTTCTCTCACCCTTTCCCAGCCAGGATTTCTGTCCAAGCAGAGGGTGAAACCTCTATCTCTTCTCCCTCTCAGCAATCTTCTCAGAACCTCGAGCTCAAATATATGATCTGACATGAGGAGTATGAAGTCCTCCTCTATCCCCTCCGCCCCGACAAGGAAGGAGTAGAGGTTTCCAGATCCTCTCTCCTTGTTGATCCTGATCTCCACTTCATACCTCTCCATCATCCCTGCAAACTCAGGCCTAGTAACTACTATTATCCTCTCAACACCTACCTCCTTCAACTGGCTTATTATGAAGCCCAGTATTGTAACCCCTGGGCTCAGCTCAAATAGGCATTTTGGAGCATCAGAGGAGTAAGGCTCAAGCCTAGAGGCCATTCCTGCTGCCAATATTACTGCTGTCCTTGGCATCAGATTATTCACTGAGCTCCGAATAAAAACTTGACCTTGATACAAGCTTATTCACCAAGTGAAATATTTTTATCCTTACGCTTCTTCTTTTCCTCATGCAGTTCAAGGGGATAATCGTTCCAATGATAACTCCCTTTAAGGAGGACCTTTCCCTTGATTTTGAGGCAGTTGAGTGGCTTGTTGAGAGGCTTGAGAGAGGAGAAGTGGATGGAATATTTCCCTATTCGACGACAGGGGAGTTCGTCCATTTGAGCGAGGAGGAGGGAATATCCCTCACTGAAAAAGTGATAGATTCCGCTAAAAGAGCAATGATACTCCCTGGAATAAGCTCAAACTCAACTGAGGCATCAATAAGGCTTGGAAGAAGGATGAAGGACATAGGGGCAAATGGAGTTGTCGTGACACCTCCTTTCTTCTTTAAGCTAAAGGAGGACCATATAATATCTCATTTCTCCACAATAGCGGACAAAGTTGATCTCCCGATAATCCTGTACAACATACCTGCTCTCACAGGGAACATGATCTCAGTAAATGCAGTTATGAAACTTGCGGGGGAGCACAGCAACATATCAGGGATAAAAGTGACATATGACAGCATCTCCTACATGAGGAATGTGGTCGAGGTTAAATCTGTTAGAAAAGATTTCTCGGTCCTAACTGGATTGGATGATCATTTATTCAACACACTGGCAATTGGAGGAGATGGTGGCATAGTTGCCTGTGCAAACATAGCGCCTGAGCTTCATGTCTCGCTCTACAGGAGCTTCAAGAAGGGTGATTTGAGCAGGGCAGTTGAAGTTCACAGAAGGATATGCAAGCTTGTGAGACTTTATGATGTTGCTTCCTACTTCCCGACATCGATAAAAACTGCGATGAAGGTCCTCGGCTATCCAGTTAAGCCTTATGTCAGGAGACCATTATCACAGGAGCCAGCAGAGGTTGAGGAAGCAATTTTAGGAATATTGAGGGATGCGGGATTGGTGGAAGCATGAAGTCCGTGGTGCTGGAGGAGATAGGAAAAGCTTCTTTAAAGGATTTAGATCCACCAGAGCCGGAGAGCGGGGAGGTTGTGATAAAGCAGAGATTTACAGGAGTTTGCTATAGGGATATACTCACAGTAGAGGGATTCTTTCCGAGAGTGAAAGTTCCGGTGATCTTGGGACATGAGATAGCGGGGGAGGTGTGGAGATCTAAAAGCGAGAAGTTCAAAGAAGGTGATATCGTTGCATCCCTCACCTACATACCATGCGGCTCCTGCGATCGATGCAGGGAGGGAAAAGAAAACATATGCAGGAACAGGATAGCTTATGGTGAGGATATAAACGGATCTTATGCTGAATACATTAAAGTGGATGAGAGAAGCCTTGTGAAGGTGCCGAGCGGGACTCCAATTGAGGGGGCTGTCATAGGAGCTTGTGTGACCGGAATGATAATACATGCATTTGAAATTGCTGGCCTCAAGGAGGGGGAGAGAGTGCTCGTGACGGGAGCTGGAGGGATAGGGGTGCACGCAGTTCAAATAGCAAAAGCATATGGAGCTGAGGTGATAGCTGAGACAAGCTCGGAGTGGAAGATAGATGGGCTTTTGAGACTCGGAGCAGATCATGTTGTCTGCTCAAAGGAGTTCAGCTCAGAGGTGAGAAAAATAGCTAGAGAGGGAGTTGACCTTGTTTTGGAGGGAGTTGGACAGCCGACAATGGATCAGAGTTTAAAGAGCGTTAGATGGGGAGGCAGGATAGTTGTCGTAGGGAATGTAAATGTAAAGCCAGTTGAGCTCAACTTGGGATCTATAATACTGAGGGAGGTCAG
>JAGDWR010000107.1:2537-3766 GCA_023269865.1 Candidatus Methanodesulfokora sp. | reverse complement strand
GCATGAGCATATAGCCCCGCCTTAGCATATTCAGTTTTCTAGTGAAGGGAACTAATGTCCGTGAATCCCACAACAAGTGTAAAGATTATATACAGAGGCAACTGGGTCAAGGGGAAATTATGGATCCGATTCTGAGCGCTGCCATTGGGATATCCACATTCCTCGTCATAAGAGGGAGAGATAAGAAGGATATGACAGCTATGCTTATAGCTGTCAATCTCTTTGTCTACTCTCTCACATCCAATTTAGCAGAAGCATATGAGAGCATCTTGATAGAATGGGGAAACTCGCTGCTAAACGCAGAATCAAACCCAATAACGCTGATCACATCAATGTTCCTTCATGCAAACATAATACATATATTATTAAATATGTATGCTCTCTACATATTCGGCAGCATGCTTGAGAAGGGGCTGGGGCCGAGGAGATTCCTCACCATCTACATGGCATCTGGAATAGCAGGAAATCTGCTGTCCCTCATTGTATCTCTTTTAACGAACTCGATTTCGATAGGAGTAGGTGCTTCTGGCGCAATACTTGGATTATTTGGGTTCATAATGGCATATGAATACAGAATAACTGGTAGATTGGGTTTCAGCAGCATTCTAGCGGCTATTTTCGTCTTAGCTGGCGGGTTCATGCCAAATGTGGATGTGTCAGCTCATGTAGGAGGATTCGCCACAGGCCTTGCATATGGTTTAATAAGCATGAGACCATCTAGATACGGGGTGGAATATTGAGATTGAATGCAATTTTCCTCCTACTTCTGATCATCTTAGCATCAATTTTGGTCCTTGCACAACCAAAAGAGGGAGGCAGAATTCCTTATTTTACCCTTACAGCAGTGGGAAGGGATGGAAAAAACTGCACGCTGAGCAGCACCTCTTTAACTGGAAGGACTGTCCTAATAGCTTTTTATGCATACTGGTGCCCTCATTGCAACAAAGAGCTGCCTGAGCTTGCTGCTGCTTGGAATCAATGCTCAAAAGGAGGGGATGTGGCCATACTGGTGGGCCTGGGCGGGAACAGCACGAGGGATTATGATCTATTTAAGAAGTATGCTCTTGATGGATGGTATTTTGTACCTGAAAATTATACTTTTGCAAAACTATTTGGAATAAAAGGTATTCCTACTGTTATTATCGCTGATGGGAATGGTGTAGTGAGGCAGGTGAACGTGGGCGAGGCTGGAAGGGGAAAGTATTGCATAGGGATAAACCTTGCTCACA
>JAGDWR010000107.1:0-2437 GCA_023269865.1 Candidatus Methanodesulfokora sp. | reverse complement strand
CAGAATAAATCTAAGCCACCGCTAATCCCATTAGAGCTTGCTGTAGCCCTAGTGATAATAGCTCTCATCACAATAGCTGCTTTAATTAGGATAAGAGGAAAATTCTGATCATGTTATCGATGAACATCGCCATGAATATAGTTCCTATAAGAGGGCTTGCCATCTTATACATTCTTCTAGCTCCCTCCTTGCTCAAATCCTTCAGATAAACGACTGATTTGTATAGAAGGAGGAGTGTGAAGGGCAGCGAAAGAATCAGGAAAACCAAGCCGAACATCTTCATCGCAAACATTGTCAACTCAACAGCTGCCAAAATGGAGAGGGCTATTATTATCGCTTTTACAGTCTGTTTAACACCATGGGAAACAGGTAGCATCGGTATTCCTGCTACCTCGTAATCCTCCTTATAATATATTGCTATATACCATATGTGAGCTGGTATCCATAACATCACAGTGATGGCCATCAAAACCCCCTGAAGATCTATCCCTCCGGATGATGCAGCCCATCCAGCTAGAGCTGGAGCTCCTCCTGCGATACCTCCCAAGACTATCGACATCGGGTTTCTCCTCTTGAGCCACAAAGTGTATAAAAATATATCAGATATTAGGCCGAGAATTATCGCGATCGCAACGTAGATGTTTATCAGAAGCGATACTGAGAGACCTGATGCAAAGAGAACTATGCCAAATGTCATCCCCTCTAGAGGGGTGAGACGACCCTGAGGGATCGGCCTTGAAGATGTTCTTCTCATCAGGGAGTCTATATCTGCTTCTAATGCCATGTTCATTGCTGTTGTTCCAGATATCGAGAGAAGCATGCTTGCTACTAGATGAACAGCTCCAGCAAAGCTTATAGATTTGACATTCGTGAGATAAGCGAAAATTGACGTCAAAAGAAGGAGAAATGTCTGTTTTGGCTTGGTAAGCTCAATATAATCTTTTAATTGAGCCATGTGATCTGCTGAATTGAATGGAATAAAAATTTTTCTAGGGTGGAGAAGAATTAATGCTCTTTTAAGCGAGGAGCTTTCTGGCACAATTTTGTAAGCTCCGGCATTGCTTCTATCAACCAGATCAGCAGATCCTCGGGACTATTTCACCGGAGGGAGGCTCAAGGATCCTGTGGCCTCCCACCTCGCTTTTATAAAGAACTATTCCCCTGAATTTCTCCGCTCTTCTCACCTCTCCTATCTCAGAGGAGTCCTGAAAACCTAGGTTTCTGAGCTCATCAAGAAAATCATCGCACACACTGCTATCGACAGCTATCACTGCCTGGCCCTCGCTTGCCAGGAAAAGAGGATCTATTCCAAGCATCCCAGCGTAAGAGGAAACCTGCTCCCTGACAGGTATTTTCGATCCATCCACCACTATTATATTTCCGCTCTGCTTTGCCCAATCATTTAGGACCATTGCAAGCCCTCCTCTTGTTGGATCTCTGGCCGCATGTACCTTTCCCTTGAACTTCCTGAACACATCAAGGAGGCATGTTAAAGGTCTTAGATCGCTCTTTAAAGAGGGACTTTCGAGGCTTATGCCCTGCTGAAGGGCAAGTATAACTGCTCCATGATCCCCCAGGTGTCCTGTTACCACTATCTTATCCCCCTCTCTAACTCTATCAACTATCAGCTCATCCTCTCCAGCAATGCCAATACCTGTGGTGGATATGACAATTCCATCAACCGAGCCTTTGGGCATAACCTTGAAGTCCCCTCCTATTAGAGCCACTTTTTCCCCTTTTACTACCTCCATGAAGGAGTTTATTATTTCATCGAGCAGATCCTCATCAAAACCCTCTTCAACCACAATTGAGTCGAGCATTGCAACTGGCCTAGCTCCCATCATCACCACATCATTTATCGTTCCAGTTGCAGCTAGAGTTCCTATATTTCCACCTGGGAAGCTTACTGGTTTAACTGTGTAGGAATCCACAGATACCACAAGATGAGCTCCCCCTATCAAGAGAGATGCTCCATCATCGAGCACATCCAGCCCAACTCCATTCATCGCCCTCCTTAGCTCCTCTGGAACTTTTCTCACTATGAGCCTGTCAACTATTTCTTCTGTCTCCCTTCCACCAGCACCATGAGCAAGCGTCACTTTTCCAACCATTCTCTCATCACCTCCTTTATCCTCTCCTTTGTCTCAGTATCATCAGCCATCTCAACATAGTAGTTCATGAGCTCCTCGAGCTCATCCCTTTCAATTCTCTCTATAGCAGCTCCAGCATGGACCACAACGAAATCGCCTTCCTTCACCCCATCGACAACGAGCAGGACCTCTCTTTTTGATCCCCCGCCAAAGTCAACTATCGCTGAATATCCCTCCATCTTGACTATTTTCCCCGGAACTCCCCAGCACATAAGCATCCTTGGAGACTGAGGATAAGAGCTTAAAAATTCTAATGAGGATCTGATTAGATAAAGACAGTTATGTTT
>JAGDWR010000064.1 GCA_023269865.1 Candidatus Methanodesulfokora sp. | reverse complement strand
TATAAAAGTCAGCTCGCAGCCCCTAATGGAGGATAGATTAACGTGAATTTCAAGACTTTTGTTCTGCTCTAAGCGTAGATTTAGCTCCTCTACTCTTTCAACCTTTCCTCCACATCTTGTGATCAACATCATCAAGTCCACTGCATTTGTTCCATTATTTTTTAGTATAATTTTATTATCATTAACTTCTTTTATAAAGAAACTTCTTTCCTGCTTCATGCCGTGGTAGAGTAGGAAAAAAGCCAAGAGAGATAAAAACAAGATGGAGGAGACTATGAGAGGTTTCAAACCGATCCCTCCATTTTTGTTGGGATTGATCTTCTCAAGAAGGACTCAAATAGAGGATCGAAAAGCATTGAGAGCTCATTCCTCAGATATAGATAGCTTGGCTCCCCTTCCTCCACTCCAAAAATCGCCTCTTTTCCGTTACAAACCCCGAATATGGATTTATTTCTCACCTTCCTTATCACCAGATTTTTCTCCTTGAGCTCATCAACAAGCTTGTTGTCCAGATCCACCAAAATTATGGCTTTTTTCCCTCTTTTTATCCTATCAACTAGATTTCTGCATGGAAATGAGATTCTGGTTGGGATCAATATTCTCAGGTCAGAGCCCCTCGATAGAATCCATTCTAAGACAACTGGAACTGATTTCCCGCTTATCTTGATCGCATCCGGGAGACAATCCCTCATCAAATCAACTAAAAGAGGGCTATCAGATATCTCAGAGAAAACAGACCAAACCCTTATTATATCGTCTATTTTCTCCTGAATTTCCATAAAAACCATCTCTATGAGGCTTTTTGCTGTATATCTCGCTGGTCTTCCTCCAGTGGATTTCACAAAACCCCTGTCTGCCAAAGGTTTTATTATTTTATATACTGTTTTAATTGGAATATTGGAGGCTCTTGATATCTCAGCTATGCTTAGAGGCCTATCTGAGGAGCTCAAAGCAACAATTATCTTTTTTTCAGCCTTATTCAGCCCTAATCTATTGAGAAGATCCTCCATTGCTTATTCCCTTATTATATTAGCTACTATCCTATTGTCCTTTATCTTGAGCACTCTTGCCCTCACGGTCTCGCCGGGATCAG
Source organism: Candidatus Methanodesulfokora sp. (assembly GCA_023269865.1). Lineage (GTDB taxonomy): Archaea > Korarchaeota > Korarchaeia > Korarchaeales > Korarchaeaceae > Methanodesulfokora. The sequence continues at coordinate 2,678 of JAGDWR010000064.1, read as the reverse complement.
ATGCTCCATTCACTATTACCTTCATTCCCATGTAGCTTCCTATTCCCTCCCCTCTCCTCGTAACTGAGGTCACTAGAACTTCTATTTCGTCCCCTGGCTGCACTATTTGCTTTTCCTCTCTGTTAAAGGGAGTTCCATAGACGAGGCCCGTGGCCTTCCTTCCAAGATTTCCTCTCCAACTGGAAAAGACGTCCTCATTTTTTGGATTCTTTCTGGGCATCTAAGCTTCCTTAAACCCAAATCCTTATTAACTTTACTGTCTATTTAAATGAGATCTTTATATATTTATTTTTGTTTAGTGAAAATGTAGTTTTTATTCTGTTGAACCCCAGATTCATATGATCTTCTCTGGGAGAGCTGGGATCTACGAGCTATCATCCAGCATAAGGCTGAGAGCAGAGAAAGCAGATGAACTGAGGAAAGTAAGGGGGAAATTATCTCCTTCTGTCCTTAGGGATGTCTCCTCAAGGTTCCTCATAACAGTTGGGGATAGGGTCCTGAGGTCTGTAATCTCAGCAGGCTTGAGGCCAGATGTGTGCATATTTGACATGAAGGAGGAGAGAAACTTCATAGGGCCTCCCCAAATCTCGGGCTTCCTTCTTCTGAGCACTAGGAATGAGAGAGGAACCATATCTAAGGATGCCTGGATCTCCGTCAGAGATGCGATAATAATGGCCTCAAGGGGCATAAGAACAGCCGTGCTGGTTGAAGGAGAGGAGGATCTGCTCGGTTTTCCAGCTGTCATAATGGCCCCTGAGGGATCATATGTATTGTATGGCCAGCCAAGAGAGGGAATTGTCCATGTTTTGGTCAGCGAGGATGTAAGGGATGAGGCCATAAAGCTTATTTATGAGTTATTTGAGGTCATCTAGTCTCTGTGCATCAAGTGGTGTCTTATTATCACGAAGGGATGTCCCTTAAAGTATCTAACTTCAGATGCAGACAGAACTGCTTTTCCAGTAGCTAGAACTTTGTCCTGCTTGTTGACAACTATGACCTCGCTGTTTGGCCTTATTTTGGGATCTAGTTCCTCGACAAAATCGGAGAAAACAGTAGTTCCTTTGGCAACTTCATCCTCATACTCCCTCTTCACCACAACTCTGCATGCAGGCCATGGGAGCATCTTCACCAGAAGCTCAGCCCCTTTTAATGATGGGATGAAGAAGCAATCCTGAGGCCTTATGAACCCGATTCTGACATCATCGCTGTAAACATCCCTTGGCATTCCAGTCCTTCTTGACCTCCTCACCTTCAGGTTCTTGAAAACCTTTGCTGCCTCGACTCCAAACTGATATGAGATTATGTTGTATATCATCTCCTCATCCGATGGCTCATCCTCCACCTCCTCATCCATTGAGACAGTTTGGCCGAAGGGAAATGTATACTTCAGCCCAAGCGGGACATTGCCGTAGATAGATGTCCTGAAGTATCTTTCAGCCTCAATTCTTCTCACTATTTTCCTAGCCCTTAGGACTTCAGGCCTTATCAGGGTCTCGGGCCCGCTGTAAAACACAGCACTTCTCTTTGTCACTGGTTCTCTCTCCTCAAGCTCATCTCTATACTTCCATAAGGTGTGTAAAAGAGCTTTAAGAAGCTTTGGATGAGCTCTAGCTCTTTCCTGAACTAAGTTCCAAAGCCATCCCTCTCTTATAGCCGTTCTTATCTTCCTCATCTCCTGAATGCTCACATAAAGATTGTGAATTGAAATTATCCTCTCTCTTTCCCCTTTTTCCATCTCCTTTACCTCTTTGACTGAGTACTTTGAGCAAATAGGACAACTGCATGGGAACTCCTCAAGCTCATCCAGGGGTATGGTCCTCTCGGGAGTCATGTACCTTCCCTCAGCCGCATAAAGAGCATAGGATGCTGAATCAAAGGTGTCAGCTCCAAGTGCAACAAATAGGGAGAAGCTTGATGGAAGACCTATGCCCCAGAAGTGAACTGGCTTATTAGGCTGAAGAAATCCTCTAACTTTCATGAGCAAATCCGCCTGCATCGTGAAGTTATATTCTTCAAGCGCCACTTTTATGGATCCAACACCGTAGTAATCAAATCCCAGCTCAGCTATCCTTTTTGCTGACTCGTATATAAGATCATCATATGGTCCTCCCTGCGGAGTGCCGAGCCACAGAGTTCCCTTAAGCTCTTCTGATATCGATTTCCACTCAATGGCATGATCTATAGTTGTTTTAACTCCCTTCTCAGCCTCTTTTCTGCTGATGTCGGAGGACATTGGCACATCCAATATTGTCCCTATGTCAGAGCCTATTGCATGCTGGAATCTGATTATCTCCCTGTTGCTTATCTCAATTCCCCCATACCTGTACAGTTGATAAGCCCCGGAATCGGTCATTATTATGCCATCAAAGCCTATTGCAGAGTGGATTCCGCGTTTCAGGGCTTCCTCCCTCATTTTTTCATTTTTATAAATTATGTATGAATTTGTTATTATTGCCTCAACGCCTATTCTTTTCATCTCCTCCGGCGTCACAACGGGCTTATTGGGATTGAATACAGGAAAGAAGTTGGGCAACAGCAACTTTCCGCTCTTCGTGCTCAGCTCAGCAATTCTAGCTGAAGCATCCCTTCTTCTTATCCTAAGGCTTGACATAAACTACCTCTTGTGACGTCCTCTCCCAACTAAATTCGGGAGCTTCCAGCTTTTCCTTCAGGCTTCA
>JAGDWR010000056.1:1566-3796 GCA_023269865.1 Candidatus Methanodesulfokora sp. | reverse complement strand
TTTTAAGGCATCAAAATTATATTTCTTTTAATAAATTATTTCATAATTTAGTCTTTATTTCCCCATCAGAGATGCTCAATCTCCATTCCATCCCCCTTTTAGAGCTAAACTCTCGCTCCTTCCCATTAAAAACAAAGCTGGAATGAGAAAATTCTAAAAAAAGAAGAAGCAGAACTAAAGAATTATAAATAAAAGGGTATATTGAGCAGTGGTGTCACCATGATGGAGAAACTAGGTGCATGTAGCTTCTGCATGAAGTGGTCGATAAAAGGCATAATAATGTCAATTCTGGCATTAATCGCATCAATATACCTCAGGATATTCCCACTAATCCTGATTACAGCATCTTTTCTAGCATTCTTCTCTGCATTGACATTTCTCCACCTTATATTCTACGTTAAAAGAAGGGAGAAGTGCATAAGAAGGGTGAGCGGTGAGTCTAGGAGGAATATCAAAGATTTTAAACTATTAGGTGTAATAGCTTTCCAAACAGCTGGAAAAGTAGAAGATCTCAGCAGACTACAGGATGAAGATGACATCTTTCTCGTAGATATAGGTTCTATCGATATAGCAGATCAGTATAAGGGTAAGGAGGTCATAATAAGAGTTTCTGATTTATACTACTATCTAGAAAAATTAGGAAAGATTTACAGAATGGAATAAGCAGGGGGATAGAAGGATGTTTGAGAGAGCCATTGGAATAGCCTTTGGGATTCTCTACATCATGACGTTCTTCTCCCCCTTGGGCGGTTATCACTCACTCTCCGAGCCATATGTCTCAGGATGCATATGGGCTTACATGACCCCTTCAGGCTATGTCTCCCTTTTCTTGGGCCTGATCCTGCTCCTTCGAATCCCTAAGAACAAGCCCATCTTCTTACTTCTGATAATAGGCGGGGCCATTTTGATATGGACTTATGAGACACAGGGGGCATTTTTGGAGCTTTTCCTTGATATTTGGCATGGGAGAACGTGCGCGCTATGGTACAGGGATTGCTATGATGTAGATTTTTATAGCCCTATCGGCATACCTTTTTGTGTCGGGACGCTGAGCTTCCTGTGCGGATTGTTGTTGGGCATACTTCATGGTGATCGATCAAGTGAAAGTCCTAAGGCTGTAGCAAGCAGATCTCAACAATTTTCCAGCATATAAATTGAAAATTTGTTGAACTGTTAGCAGAAAAAGCTTTTTACAATAATTTCCCAAGCTCAAGATGTTTCTCATACTCGATGCCCTTGCTGCTGGGAAGGCAAGGAGGCTCTCCTCATTAGATGTCATAGGCGCAGGGCCCAGGTCGATAGCTGGAATACTTGAGGACCTGAACTTTGATTACAAGCTGATGAGAGTCGAGGACTTCTTGAGAAGGGGGAAGAAGTTCAGAGGAACTGCCCTGATAAGCGCAATGACGATGGATGAGCCTGCAGTAGCCAGAGCCACAAGGCTGATTGAAGGAGTGAAGATAGCAGGAGGGCCAATAACATCAGACATAAGTGTTGTCAGGAGGCTTAACCTCGATCTGGGCGTCTGGGGGGAGGGAGAAGTTTCCCTGAAGAGCATCCTCCTGAGGATGGATGATGTTCCAGATCAATCTAAGCTCACAGATGTACCAAATCTGATCTTCAAGAGCGGGACCACGAGGTTCAGATATCTATCGAGGGAGGAGTTCCTCATGTTCAGGCCATCTGTGAATGCGATCAAGTTCTACAACACGATACCTCACTACAAATGCTCCAGGGTTTATGTGGAGGTTGTTAGGAGCTGTTCCAACTTCAAAAGGCCCAAGCTGCTGACATCAGAGGATATCTGCAGGTCATGCAATGAAGAGAGGATAGTATGCCCTCAGGGAATACCTCCTGGTTGTGGATACTGCTCAATTCCTCATTTATATGGCCCCCCGAAATCAAGGGATGAGTCAAGCTTGTTGGAGGAGATAGAGGGCCTGGCTGAGGTGGGGGTGAAGAGGATAGTCCTTAGCGGGGCTGACTTCCTGGAGTATGGAAGGGATCTCCTGAAATACCCTCTGACAGATCCAGTTTATCCGGGGCCAAACTTGGATGCAATAGAATCCCTTCTCTCGAAGGTTAGTTCGTTGTCAGTGAAGTATGGGTTCCACTTCGAGGTTGAGAACGTGAAGCCTTGCCTTGTGGATGAGAGGGTTGCAAGGCTTCTTGGAAAATATCTCAAAAATACAACAATCCACATAGGGGTGGAGACAGGTGATGAGAAGCA
>JAGDWR010000056.1:0-1466 GCA_023269865.1 Candidatus Methanodesulfokora sp. | reverse complement strand
GCGATGTCTATCTCCTCCCTCTTTATTATCAGAGGAGGAGCTAGCCTAAGAGCTGATTTTGAAGCTCCAAGCAGCATCAACCCCCTCTTGAACGCCTCTTCTATTATCAGGTCCCTCTCCTTCCTCGCGGGCTCCTTCGTCCTCCTGTCCTTCACAAGCTCAACACCAACCATTAGCCCCTTCCCTCTCACATCCCCCATCATCTCATGGTCCTCCTGTAGCTCCTTCAGCCTCTTCATCAGGTATTCTCCCTGTCTCTCAGCATTTTCCAGCAGTCTCTCCTCTTTTATGACATCTATAACAGCTATTGAGGCAGAGCATATCACGGGATTCCCTCCCAGAGTGTTCTCATGTGCTCCAGGGGGCCAGTCCATCAAATCCTCTCTTGCTATACATGCTCCCATCGGAAAGCCAGCTCCCAAGGCCTTTGAGAGCATAACAACATCCGGAATGACATCAAAGTGCTCTATTGCTGTCCATCTTCCAGTCCTGCCCATTCCAGATTGTATCTCATCATCCATCAGCATCATCCCATTCTCATCTGCTATTCTCCTCAGCCCCTGGATGAACTCCTTTGGCGGCACTATGTAGCCCCCTGCCCCTTGTATTGGCTCAAAGAGGATTCCTGCAACCTCATCCGGAGGGGCTATGTGGTCCAATATCTGATCCCTGAGGAAGTCCATGCATGCAATATCGCAGCTTGGATACTCCTGCTTCAGCGGGCACCTGTAGCAATAAGCATAAGGAGCGTGGACAACACCTGGCATCATCGGCTGAAAACCTCTTCTTGCGGTTGTGCTAGTGCTTGTAAATGCAAGAGAGCCCATTGTCCTCCCGTGGAATGAGTTTATGAACCCAATGAAGTAGAACCTTTTTGTATGAGCTCTTGCAATTTTTATTGCACACTCAACAGCTTCTGTCCCGCTGTTCGTGTAGAAAACCCTCTTCCTAAATCTCCCAGGGGTTATCTCAAAGAGTTTTTCAGCAAGCTTTACTTGGGGTATTGTGTAGTAATCGCAGCTGTTTAAGAATATTAATTTGTCAACTTGTTCTTTTATTGCATTTACCACTTTTGGATGCCTATGGCCTACATTGTTGACTGCAATGCCCGAGCCGAAATCGAGATACTCATTCCCATCAACATCCCTGACCCAAACACCTTCTGCCTCAAATCCGACAAGAGGAGAGGTTCTGGTGAGGGACGGGGAGAGAAGAGAGTGATCCTTCTCTATTATCTCCCTTGCCCTCGGACCAGGAGGTGTGACAACTATCTTAGGCTTTCTCATAAGGCATGTCGAAAGGGAATAATAAAAAGGTTCCATTAAGAAGATCAGCTGGCTGGCCAAGCTTTCCTTATCAGTAACAGATTCATTGCAGAAGCTTCAAGCTGATCTCAGTGATGCTCGTGGTAGACAGCACCTTAGTCATCTAGCTCTTATGCCGTTGCCAGCAGTTTCAAGACAGAT
>JAGDWR010000108.1 GCA_023269865.1 Candidatus Methanodesulfokora sp. | reverse complement strand
GTTCGTAATAAGCTTTTTCGCCGCTCTAGTTGCAGCTAAATCATCAAACAGGGGAAATAGCGAGAGCCAATTTATGACTGGAATTTCCGCAGCAAAAAAGCTACAAGATCAAGGAGAAATCCAGCAGTATTTTCACAAAGCACTCTGCATACCTTTCTCCAGGATTGAGGAGTCCATCTTCCAGAACTTCTCCAGATTTGAAAGGTACTCTGCCTACAGGGTTGGAAATGCGATTTTACATGCACCTGAAAACATTATGAATCTTTTCGACCTCTCCGAGGCCAAGTATAGGTGGTATCAGGAGGAGATATACAGAACACCAAGGCTCTACGAGCTATATCTGAGGGAGCTTCTGAGGAAGGAGTTCAAGGGGGAGTTCAGCGATGAGGTTAAGAGGGAGATCGAGGCTGCCAGGAGAGGAGCTGAGTATCAGTACCTGGCGGAGCTGATATCCTGGATGGACAGAGGGATGAGCACTGAGGAGATGATAAATGCAACTCTTGAGAGGATGGACGAATCAATGAGCCTGCTGGCATCCTCAGCAAGATATTACGGAACTTATCTCATGCTCAACTTAATTTCAAAAAACGAGAGTTATTTATTAGAATATTGCAATCCTCCAAAGTATCCTCCGAAGGACGGCACGTGGTATTATATTTACAATTGGGCAAAAACAGGCAGGGTTTGGGTGGGCTGCTACTACTCCAGCACACCTGATGTATCAGAGAGCCCAATAAAGGAGTTCTGCACCTCAACTTACACAACTGATCTGAATTACTACTGGGATCTGGCAAAATCAGGGTATTGTAAAAACAAAGGGACAGGCCAGAGCGTTCCAGGATACCTGATAAACTCAATACAAGTGAAGTGGTTCTACTCAGCTCAGATAAGCGGATACAGCGGTTTTCATGACCTGATATGGGAGGGAAATAAGAATGCGAACAGCGTGTGGTACACCTATGCTGCTTACAGGACAACAAGTCCACAAGCTGGATATTTACATGTTCAGAAATTATATGTATGTGCTACAATGTTGTTACTCCCCCTACGGCTACTGCAACACGCACTGCACATGGATGTCAGAATGGCAGAACTGTTTTGACTGCGACATGGACGCAACACAGCACTTTGTCAGCGGGCAACCCTGATCTCATTCAGGCTTGATGAGGGCATTTTCACTTGTGCTGGAAGATGTGCTGCTCAAGGAAGCTTCAGTTTTTATAGAAATTATGGAATAATATTATTAAGAACTTATTTGCAAGCATCATCATGCTTTTATGCAACTATCTATTGAAATTGGACAGCTCTTAAATTTATCGGAAAGGGATCAGATTGAGGCACTAATGCTTCAAGGGACTGCTTAGAGAAAGAATCCATTTCCAGAGTGGTTTGAAGAAAATTTTTTCTCCATCGATTTCCAGGGATTCCTCGAGCTGCCATGTGACTACCTCCAGGTTTTTTGTGCCCAAGGCTTTTGCTGCCTTTACGAGGCTGTAAATTTCTCGCTTATTCACTTCATCCCTTCCTGAGGCATAAGTTGCTTGGATGAGCTTTAGTCCTGTTGAAGTCTCCAACACAAAGTCAACCTCCTCTCCTCTCAGGCTTTTCCAGTAAAAAACCTCTCTGTTTGGCATAAAGCCTGCCTTAAGGAGCTCCAGCAGCACAATGTTTTCCATCAGCCTGCCTAGGTTTTCCCCCTCGAAGTATGTGTAGATCCCGTTGTCGATGAGGTAGAACTTTGGCATGCTCAACTCAATTTTCCTCCTGCTCCTCTCATACTTCCTCAGGAATATTCCAAAGCTGACATCCTCAAGTATTCTTTGGAAGTTGTACAGAGTTTTCTTGCTGACCTTGATGCCCTGGGACTTCAAGGAGTTGTAAACCTTGTGCACGGAGAAGGTGGAGGCATTGGAGGATATGCAACTTTCGATGAAGTACTCTAAAGCATGCCTATTTCTCAGCCCAAATCTCTCAATAATGTCCTTGTATATGACTAAATCCAGATATTCCCTGAAGAATTTGTGGGGCTCTGAATTTCCGAGGACTATGTCCGGAAAAAACCCCTTCCTGAGGCATGTCTGTAGAAGGTGGCGCATTTTGCTCTCAGCATACAAGCTGTAGAGCTTTTCTTCAGCAATTCCACTTATCCTCAGGATCTCCTTGAAGGAAAATGGATATACATATGTAGGCAGGGACCTACCTCTAAGCTGGGTGGCGATTTCCCTTGCTAGGAGCTTTGAGGATGATCCTGTAAGGAAAATAAAGTGCCTCTTCCTCTCATAAAGCGAGTACACATGTTTCTCCCATCCGGGAAAGGCCTGAATCTCATCAAGGAAAACATATACAGGCTCAGAGCCATAGATTTCGTAGTGAGCAGTGACTGCTTCATCTAGGCTTCTCACGTCCACTGGCTCTTCAAAATTCAAGAAGAGGTAGGATTCATCGCTCAGACCCCTCCTTCTCATTAAGTCATAGAGGAAATATGTCTTGCCAGCCCTTCTCGGTCCAATAACAGAGATTATAAAGTTCTTGTTCTCATTGACCTCTATCATTCTGGGCTTGACCTCAATATCCCTGATGCTCTCCTTCTTGGTCACCATGTAGGTGCTTAAATCCATAATCTTTCAGGGGGAAACTTTAATAAAAATCTTTCCCCCTAAGGAGGAAACTTTATTCAGATTGCTATCACTACATTAGTTATTTCTGGAGATAATATCTGATATCAAAGTTTGAACCTTTACAAATATCTCCTGATTTTCAGCCTTCACTTTTTTCCTTTCATTGCCCTTTCTCCAAGCTCAAATGCCTTTCTGTTAACTTCCTCAGTCCCTCTTGGAACTCCCTCGAGAAGAGAGCTCAAGAGGTTCTCTCTGGATATGGGGAGGATCATCAGCCCGGATAGGGAGCCGAGCATCACAGAGTTCACCGTCTTTATAGATCCAGCCTTCCTTGCCAGCTCCACTGCATCCAAGGCATAAACGTCGGCGAAGCTGGATGCCCTTCTCACGATCTCATCGACATCTGGGTATTTTGCCCTTCCCGAGCTGACATCCACAGGATATATTGGCACTATGTTCATTAGCAGAACTCCTCCTCTCTTTAGGAATTTTGAGGCCGCTCTTGCTCCCTCAAGAGGCTCAAGGGCCATAACTGAATCAGCCTCACCAGGTGGTATCACTGGAGCCACATCCTCACCCTTGAACATCCTTATGTGGCTTGAGACAGCTCCTCCTCTCATCGCAGCTCCAAATTTCTCCCCTACTCTCACGTTAAAGCCCTCTTTTATTGCTGCATTTGCTATCACATGGCTTATCATCACAGACCCTTGACCCCCAACTCCTGCAACTACCATCTGATAGACTATCATTCCACCACCTCCACTATGGCCTTCGTTGGGCATAGCTGAGCGCACATCCCACAGCCGACACACAAATTGACATCTACTGCTGCTTTATTTTTCTCAGCGTAGAATATGTTCGCAGGGCATCCAAACTCTATGCATAATTTGCATCCTATGCACTTATCCTCCACGACTTTATACATAATTTTCGGCTTGTACTGCTTTAGCCTAATCGCCTGAAGCGTGCAGAACCTCTCTGCTATCACAAGCTTCGGTCCCTCAACGTCCATTGCCTCCTCTATTGCATTCTGCATCTCCTTTAAGTTCCATGGATCTGCTTTTTTGACATACTCAACTCCTAAAGCCCTTGCAACTTTTTCTATATCCAGCCTTGCTGCTCTTCCTCCTCTTGCATCCTCCCCTGTTGTCGGGCTAGGCTGGTGCCCTGTCATTGCTGTCCAGGAGTTATCAAGAGCTAAAAACAGCACATT
>JAGDWR010000042.1:21364-22533 GCA_023269865.1 Candidatus Methanodesulfokora sp. | reverse complement strand
AGAATCAGCAACATTAAAAGTCTGGTTCTCATAGGTAACTGTCCTGATAACCCTTTTAAATAATATTTTCTATCGAGTTCAATGGATGCTATAACAGTAATAAATCTAAGGAAGGAATTCGGGGATGTCATAGCTGTGGATAACGTGAGCTTCTCCGTGAGAGAAGGCAGCATATTCGGATATCTTGGCCCGAATGGCGCTGGAAAGACGACTACTTTAAGAATGATATACGGGGCTCTCAAACCAACAGCCGGAGAGATCTATGTGATGGGATACAATGCCCTCAGGGAGCAAAAGAAGGCAAAGAAACTCCTAGGAGTGATGCCGGAAAGCACAGGCATATACCCGAGATTGACAGCAGAGGAGAACTTAATATATTTCGGAAGGCTAAGAGGGCTCAGCGGCTACAATTTGGAGAGGAGAGTGGAAGAACTGTTAAAGAGGCTGAACCTTGAAGAGAAAAAACATGTGCTAGCAGATAGGCTTTCAAGTGGTCAAAGGCAAAAGTTGGCATTTGCCAGAGCAATAATACACGAGCCACCTGTTCTGATACTGGATGAACCAACTCTAGGTGTTGATGTGATGAGCGCTAGGGAGATAAGGGAGATAATAAGGGAATATGCAAATCAAGGTGGAACTGTAGTGCTCAGCACGCATAACATGTGGGAAGTTCAAAAGTTGTGCTCTGATGTGGCAATAATAAACAAGGGGAGAATAGTGTACAGTGGAAGCAGGGCTGAGCTTGAGAGGATATCCGGGGAGAAGGAGTTTGAGGAGATATTCATAAAGCTTGTGAGGGAGGAACATGCGGAAGCTTTTTAGGGGGTCATCTGGGGAGGTAAAGTTAACTAGATCGTTTGGAAAGCTGGGATACACTATACCGGGAAGAGTGGAGATTATAGTTATGTGGAAGGAGCTAGTTGAATCGATAAGGGACAGAAGAACGATGATAAATGTCTTCCTTCTGCCAGCTATATTAATGCCGATAACAATGGCGGTTCCATTGTTCATGATGAGCCCTAAGACAAGCCCTCCCTCTGTCATCATAGTGAACTTAGATCCAATGGCTCAAGACTTAGTAAAAAATTTGACAAAAACTCTGACGAAGTCAACCGTGGAGAATAAAGAGGTAAATGTGAGCGAGGTTATGGCAAGAGGAATAGCTGATC
>JAGDWR010000042.1:6334-21264 GCA_023269865.1 Candidatus Methanodesulfokora sp. | reverse complement strand
GTGGAGAATAAAGAGGTAAATGTGAGCGAGGTTATGGCAAGAGGAATAGCTGATCTAGTTGTTTTGATACCTAAGGATTTCTCTGAGAGGATATCTGCTGGAAAAAGTGCGACAATTACCTACTACTTTGACCCATACAACATGAAGTACAGCATGGCCGTTAGCGTGATATCAAATGTTGTCAATAGCTACAGCAGAAGCATATTGTATAAAAGGTTGAAACAGATAAACATGAGCCTTGAGTACGTTGAACCAGTGAGAACCGAGATGAGAGAAGTTGTGCCAAAGGGGGTCAGCGTAAGCCCCGCAGGCGTCTTCTCAGCAATGTTGTTACCTATGTTCGTGGGGATAATAGCGATATCAGGAGCTAGCTCCTTCGCCTTGGACATGATAGCAGGAGAAAGAGAGAGAAAGACGCTTGAAGCTCTTCTGTCTAATCCTATAGGTGATTTTTCAGTTCTCATGGGAAAGTACTTGGCGATGGCGATGATAGCTTTCTTAAGTGCTCTAACGATGATAATATCTCTTGGAATAAGCCTGATCCTCATGGTGACATTTATTCCATTTTATCCCTCTGAATCAATTAGCTTCAGTCTAAAGGACATGTTTCCCGGGATAAGTTACAATCCTATTGCAGTGGTAGCAGGGATAATAACAGCTGTGATATTATCAGCCTTAACAGGCAATGCTCTTATAACAATAGGGGCCTCTTTTGCGAAAAGCTTTAAAGAAGCTCAACAGTATGTGGGCTTCATAACAATGGCCCTAATAATCCCCATAATAGCAGTTCCGTACATGAGCCCATCCATGATGGGAGCTCTCAGATTTGTTCCTGTAGTCAACTTAATCGTATTTTCCAGAGACATAATGTTAAATCCCAGCGATTTTCTGCCAATAATAGAGAGTCTTCTGCTTTCAGTGGCTTATCTGATTCTATTTGTTTGGATAAGCTCCAAGATGTTCTCAAGAGAGACCATATCTCCTTCGTAAAAATTTTTAATCTAACTGGTGCAGATAGAAGTGGGTGATTGATTGAGGGCTGCTTGCAATGAGAGTACTGAGGTAGGAAAATCAAATATAATGGAAACCATAGGGACAAAGAATGCCCTTATAGTGCATAAGGAGAGACTTGCTCCTCAGATCAACTTATTTGAGATAAGAGCTCCTGCTATAGCAAGAAATGCAAAACCTGGGCAGTTTGTTGTGATAAGACTTCATGAGAGAGGGGAGAGGATCCCTCTAACAATAGCAGATGCAGATCCCTCCAAGGGGACCATCACAATAGTGGCTCAGGAGGTAGGAAAGACCACCTATGAGCTAGGATTGTACGAAGCTGGCCAGTCAATACTTGACATCTTGGGACCTCTGGGAAATCCCAGCCATATAGATCATTTTGGCATTGTTGTAATGATTGGAGGAGGAGTTGGTGTTGCTGAGATATATCCAGTGGCAAAAGCAATGAAAGAAAGGAAAAACACAGTTGTATCCATATTGGGATTTAGGAGCAAGGATCTTATCTTCTGGGAGGAGAAGCTTAGAAAGGTCAGCGATGAAGTAATAGTGACTACAAACGATGGAAGCTATGGGATGAAGGGCTTCACCACAGATGCGCTGAGAAAACTAATTGAGAACGGAAGAAAAATAGATCTAGTCCATGCAGTTGGTCCTATGATAATGATGAAGCTCATAGCCGAGTTAACCAGACCTCATGGGATAAAGACAGTGGTGAGCTTGAACCCGATAATGCTTGATGGCACTGGAATGTGCGGCGTATGCAGAGTCTCAATAGGAGGGAAAATCAGATTCGCTTGTGTCGATGGACCTGAATTCGATGCTCATCAAGTGGATTTCGACGAGCTTCTCAGAAGACTTGACTACTATAAGGATTTGGAGAAGATTTCATTTGAAAAGTGGAAAAAAGAAAGGGGGATGATATAAATGTCGAAGAGGAGGGTTATCAACAAGGTTAGGGTTCAAACACCCGAGAGAAAACCTGAGGAAAGGATAAAAGATTTCAACGAGGTCAACTTGGGATATACGCTTGAGCTGGCGAAAAAAGAAGCAGAGAGATGTTTGCAGTGCGTTAATCCGCTATGCGTGAAAGGGTGCCCCGTGAGCATAAATATCCCGCTTTTCATCTCAAAAATACTTCAGGAGGACATAAAAGGAGCCCTAGAAGTAATATGGAGCACTAACTCACTTCCAGCAATAACTGGAAGAGTATGTCCTCAGGAAATCCAGTGCGAAGGGCTCTGTGTTATGGGTAAAATAGGCGATCCCATAAACATTGGAAAGCTTGAGAGATTTGTTGCCGATTATGCTAGGGAAATTGGCATAGATGACGAGCTTCTGGAGGAACAGATAAAGAACATAAGACCTAATGGTAAAAAGGTAGCTGTTATAGGTTCTGGACCAGCTGGACTTACTTGTGCAGCAGAACTCGCCAAAATGGGCTACGAAGTTGTCATATTCGAGGCACTTCATGAGCCAGGAGGGGTTACTATATACGGAATTCCGGAGTTCAGGCTTCCAAAGGAGATAGTGAGAAGAGAGATAAATAATCTGATAAGGCTTGGCGTCAAGATAGAAACTAATGTCCTTGTCGGAAAGACAATAACATTTGAGGATCTGAGGAGGAATTTCGATGCCATTTTTATAGGCAGCGGGGCTGGAACACCGAAATTTGCTGACTGGGAGGGCATAAACTTAAATGGCATTTATTCTGCAAACGAATTTTTGACAAGAGTAAATCTGATGAGAGCTTATTCCTTCCCAGAATACGACACACCTATCAAAGTAGGAAGGAAAGTAGCAGTTATAGGAGGCGGAAACACTGCTATGGATGCCGCAAGAAGCGCTTTAAGACTTGGTGCTGAGGTATGGATCCTTTACAGGAGGACAAAGAATGAGATGACAGCAAGAATAGAGGAAATACATCATGCCGAGGAAGAGGGCGTAAAGTTCATGTTTTTGGTCTCTCCAAAGCGCTTCATAGGAGACGATCACGGAAATCTAAGGGCTATAGAGCTTGAAAAAATGGAATTGGGAGAACCTGATGAATCTGGAAGAAGAAGACCTGTTCCAACAGGAGAAACTGTAATAATGGAGTTTGATAATGCAATTATAGCGTTGGGACAGACTCCGAATAAGACATTTATCCAGAGCGTTCCTCAATTGAAAGTTGATGAAGCAGGCAGGATAGTAGTGGATGACAATCTAATGACAAGCATACCTGGTGTATTTGCCGGAGGAGATGCAATAAGAGGAGAAGCGACAGTTATACTGGCTATGGGAGATGGAAGAAAGGCCGCAAAGAGTATAGATGTCTATCTGAGACAAAGATAATTTAATACTTATAGAACCAGAATTAGTTTATTAAGCTGGCTTCTCAACGATGGACGATGGATGGAATTGAGAGAAACAAGATAGAAGAGCTTGCCATGAAGTATGCTGTTCAGAACGCCATGAAATATGGAAAAGCTAAGATAGAACCTGTTATGGCTAAGATAATGGCAGAACTTCCGGAGTATAGAAGCCAGGCACATGAGATAAAGAAAATAGTTGAACAGATTGTAGAAGAAGTGAATAGAATGGAAAAAGCTGATCTAGAAGATATATCATCAAAATTTGGAGTTACTGTGGAGAAGAAGAAACAAGAAGGGGAGAGAAAATGGCCAGAACTTAAGAATGCTGAAATAGGATCAGTAGTGACAAGGGTCGCTCCGGAACCGAATGGATATCCAACATTGGGCCATGCCAAGGGACTTCTTGTTCCATTTATATATGCTAGAATCTACAAGGGAAAATTCCTCCTGAGATTTGAAGACACAAATCCTAGGGTTGAGAAAAGGGAGTTTTATGACGCTATAAGGGAGGAATTCAAGGCCCTGCTTGAGGGAGCTGAGAGAGAGCTGGGTCTTTCTCCAGGAAAGTGGGATGAGGAGATAATAGAGTCAAATTACTTGCCCCAAATGTACTCAATGGCGGAAAGATTGATAGAGCAGGAAGATGCATATGTATGCACTTGTGATGCAAAAAAAGTGAGAAGGCTCAGGGCTGAGGGGGTGGAATGTGAGCACAGGAGAAATCCCAAGGAGAGGAACATGGAGCTATGGAAAGAGATGATAAACGGAGGCATACCGGAAGGAGGGGCGCATTTGAGGCTGAAGACTGACATGAATCACCCCAACCGCACAATGAGAGATCCTGGAATATTCAGGATAGTGGAAGCAGAACATCCAATACAGGGAAGGAAGTACAGAGTCTACCCGACATACGATTTCTCCATAAGCGTCATGGACTCCCTGACAGGGGTAACTCATGCCTTTAGAAGCAAGGAATTTGAGCCCCATGTAGAAGTTCAGAGGACAATTCTGGAGAAGCTGAACTTGAGAAAGTATGAGATGATACAATTTGGGAGAGTTACAGTGGAGGGAGTCCCTCTTTCCAAGAGATATATAAGGCCCTTGATAGAATCAGGTATTCTTCAAGGATGGGATGACCCAAGAATTCCCACTTTAAGAGGTCTGTTCAGGAGAGGAATAACTCCGGAGGCTATATCCCGATTTTTCTACGATCTTGGTCCAAGTAAGGTTGATTCCACGATATCAATGGATGCTATAGCTGCTTATAATAGGAAGATACTGGATTCGGTCGTTCCAAGATATATGTTTGTTCCTGATCCAGTAAGGGCTGTTGTGGAGAACTTTCCTGAAGGACTTAAGGCAACCGTTCAAGTGCACCCGAGCAGGCATGATATGGGTTATAGGGAGATAAAAGTTCCTGCAAAGAAAGGGGTGGCTGTGCTTTACATAGCTGGCGAGGACAAGAAAACGCTAAAGGAGGGGGATGTTATAAGGCTTAGAGGCCTTTCAACGGCAGTTGTGAGGAGCATAATGCCTGATGAAATTTCCCTCAAGCATATATCGGAGAAGAAGGAATCGGAGAAAGTGATTCAGTGGGTTCCGGCGGATCAAGCAGTCCCGGTTAAAGTAATTAAGCCTCTGTCCTCCTACTCTATATCATTAGTGGGAGGATTCGGGGAGCCTGCGATGAAAGAGCTGAGACCAGGTGATATGATACATTTGATAAGATACGGATTTGCCAGAGTGGACTCACTCGACAGAACTGTAAACTTAATATTCTCTCATGAATAACCTTGAAACTATTATGGTATAGACTTCTGGACAGCACATTTATAACTACTAGAGAGAGGAGACTCTAATGCGCAGGGAAATTGCAACACTTCTCCTGATGGTCCTCTTTCTACAATACGCTAATGTTATTGCTAATAATGATAATGTCATCACGTTAAAGCTGGGGATCTCTCCAAGTGATATGAAGTCAATCCCAACACCTCAAATACTGTCAGATGGAGTGGTGGTGGCTCTTAAAAACATGCTGAAAAAGCTATGTTTCGATGGAAAAGAGGCATGGACCTCATCCCTTCCTTACAGCATAAGGTTTCTCCTGGGGGTTGATTCATCTCTGCTTGTCTTTTCAACAGGAGGATACCTCTATCTAGTGGATGCAAGCAATGGCAATGTTCTGGATTCCGTTTCGCTGGGAGATGAGGTATCCACGCAGCCTGTGATAAGCAGCGGGATGATATACGTCCCTCTGAACTCTGGAAATCTGGTGGCTTTGAGCTTATTAAGCCTTAGAAGGGTTAGGAGCATAAAGCTTGATTCTGTACCTCAATCATTAGTTCCATTTTCCGATGGAGTGGCTGTTGTAACGAGCAAGAGCACTTATCTGATATTTTCAGGTGGTTATACAGTACAAGTGAACATAGCTCTCTTGAACATTGGCTCTGTTGCTGGGAAGGTTGTCGGAATAACTGACAATAAGGATCTTGTGTTGATAAACAAGGATGGATCCACCGAGGTTATAACAAATATAAAATCCGGTTTCATCCCAGCTGGACAGCTTGTATCCGTTGGAAATAATGTATATGTCCTGACCGGAGGAGGAACTCTCTTAAGAGTAAATGTGATCGATAGATCAATTTCATCCGAGATGCTGGATATATGGCCTTTATGCCAGCCTCTTGTATCGGAGGGCGCGATGTTAATACTTGGATCAAATAGTATTATAATTAAAAGTATATATGGAATAACTATAGCCGAGAAGAACATAGAGGGCTTCTCAAATCTAGTTTCCTTCAGGGGATTTTCCGAGTCAGGGGAGGCCTATTTAGCCGGTATATCCAGCTCAGGTGACCTCATGATATGCAGAGTGGATCTTCTCTTATTTTCGGGGAGAGGATATGTGAAGGAAAGATCTGTCTATGTCAAAGGAGATCTCTGTCTCCTCACAAGCTCTGAGAAAAAGGTATCTTTATACATGCTTGATAACAGCACGGGCGATACAAAAACATTGGATATCGCTGTGATACCGCCTGGATTCTGCAAATCCATATCTATTTCAACAACAGTTCCTGAGAACTGGACATATCTGCTTGCTGGCTTCGCAATAAATGGCCATAGACTTCCTCCTTTCATATCAGCTAGATATCAACCTCAGGTTATAGCTGTTGGAGAGCTAAAGCTAAAGATGCCTGAAAGTATTTCCATCCCACTGGGCGGCAAAGAGAGCATAAACTTGATCATAAATAACACAATGAGCAGGGAGGAATTCGATCTTTCAGCTGAAGCTCAGGGGGTTGTCCTCTCGTTTCCCAACAAGATAAAAGTAGGAAAGAATAAATTGACAGAGATATCCATTAAAGTGCTCGGCAAGCAGGTGGGGAGCTCCACTTTACACGTGAGGATCTTATCAGAAGGAAAAGTGCTGGCCGAAGGGAGAACTCAACTGGAGGTAGTGCCAGTAAAGGTTATAAGCTTGGATATAGCCCAGAAGAACGGCAGTTTTCTCTTGCTGGCTAATCTTACAAATAGAATCGGCAGTAATGTAAGCATGACTCTGGAATTATACTTGGATGGGACAAAGATAAATCAAACTAGAATCTATTTTGCAAATGAGGGAGAGTCTAAGGAGTTTGTAATGCCCATTAAACTGGCTCAGGGGAATCATTCGCTTGATGCTGTAGTCTCTGTAAATGGAATAATAGTTGATAAAATCTCTCGTAGCGTACAGATAAGTCCACAGGCCCAGATAGGCAAAGGTCTTGCGATAGGCATGCCCTATCTGCTTGTTGTCTCCGCCATAGCATTAGTTGGTGTAGGTCTTTTAGTCTATAGAAGAAGAAAGAAGCCAACTCCTGTGGTTGGGCTTCCTCCAAAAGTTCCTGTCGTTGCTCCTCCCTCAGAGGAGGTGAAAACTCCTGAAGTAGAGGCAGTGCCTGAGGTTGTGCAGGTGAGGGAAAAACCAGAAGAACTTGTGAAACCCGGAATAAGCATAGAAGAGATAAGAAACAGAATAAATGGAATAAAAAGTGAGCTGCTGGATGTAAAGTCGCTGAATGAGAGCGTAGAAGGAGAAATAGGAGAAGAAGTATTTCATGATGAGATATCTGAGCTTGAGGAGAAGATCTCAGAGGTGGAGGAGCTTCTCTCATCTGGCAGATCAGATGAAGCAGCAAACGAAGCGGACAGATTAGCAGAGACTATATCATCACTGAGAAAGAGAATTATTGCTGCTAGACAAGTTCTAATAAACAACTGGGATGTTGTGGAGAAAAGAATAGACATAATGCTGAGGATCTGGGGTAGAGCCCCCTCATCAATGCTCACGATGGTTCCCCCAGAGCTCAGGATGACAGCTCTGAAAATATATGTCAGAAAAAGGGGAGATGTGGAGATAGTAGGGGATGAGATAAGGAGGAAGGAATCAGCCGAATAAGATAGATCCTAGTCTGTAGTATAGGATAAAACCTGACTTCATCATTTTTCGGTTATTTTCTTGATGGTATTTTTGCTGCCTTTATTATGTGCAGCTCATTACAAAGCCCTTTAGATATCCCGTCCACGGGTGCTTCGGATCTATCGGATGATCTGGTGACTGACCCAAGGTTCCATTCAACAGCTTAATTTCTCTTCTAGCCTTACTTCCAGCCTTAATAACTATTATTTTTAGCTCCTCCTGGGATAAAAACTGGCTACAACTAAAAGTAAGTGCAAAACCTCCTTTTCTAACCATGCTCATCGCTTTTGTGTTCAGCATTAAATAAGCCCTCTTCCCCACATCCTTCCTGTCAATAGAGGGGATCAGGGCAGGAGGATCTGCTATGACAACATCATATTCCTTGTTTAGCCTCAGTTCCTTTACATTCCCCTTTATGAAATTTATCTTGACCTTATTGAGCTCTGCATTCCTAGCGATTTCCCTCTCTGCATAATCGGATTCATCAACAGCAGTTACATCTGCGCCCTCTACAGCAGCATGCAGGCCAAATCCCCCTGTATATGAGAAGAGATCCAGCACTTTATCTCCTTTTGACACATATCTCCTCAGGTATATCCTATTCATTCTCTGATCTATAAAGAATCCGGTTTTCTGTCCTTTTAGGACATCCACATGGAAGAGAACTCCTTCTTCATCTATTATGGTGTCAGATGGGCCTTCTCCAGCTATTCTTCCCTTCCATAGTGGAAGATCTATCTGTCTCCTAGTTCTGCTGTCGTTCCTTGCAAATACGGCTCTAGCACCCAATTTTGTCAATATGCCAGCTATGTCCTTTATTCTTGCATCAAAGCCGATTGATGTGCTGGTTATAGATGCTATGTCATTGTAGAAGTCCACTATAAGCCCCGGAAGAAGATCGCTCTCGCTGTGTACCAACCTAAAGTAATTTCCAAGCTTCATCTTCCTCCTCATGTTCAAGGCTTTTTCAATCCTCTCGCTCATGAGATCTAGACTTACTTTATCCTTAAATGCCAGCATTCTTACTCCTACTGATCCTATCTCCTCATAGAAGCCTTCTCCAAGGAATTCTCCAGTTTCATCCTTCACTATGACAATATCTCCTCTTGACACAGGCCCGATAAGCTTCTTTATCATCCCAATACCGATGTTAAACCTGCCTGAGAGCACAAGAGAAGCCCCTTTCTTGTCCACTACCACTTCTCCAGTCGGATGCCAGCTCATAAGCCATGACCCTTAATATCTTTTCAGCTCCATTTCCTTGATAAGTCCTCTTGTTAATACTTCAGAGCCATCAGATCTCACCACCAATGTATCCTCTATTCTGATCCCGCCCCACCCCTTAATATAGATGCCAGGCTCAACTGTTACAGTGTAATTCCTCTCTATCTTATCCTTAACACCAACGAGAAGTCTAGGAGGTTCATGGACCTCTAGGCCTATGCCATGACCCGTGCTGTGAACAAAAATATCCAGCAACCCCCTCTTGTTCAGCACATCTCTTGCCTCCTTATCTGGATCCTCAGCGCTCACTCCGGCCTTAAGTTTCATAATGGCTTTTTCCTGGCTTTCATAGACGGCATTCCAGAGATCCTCCAGCTTCTTTTCTGGTTTTCCTATCACAAACGTCCTTGTCATATCACTGGCGTACATTGAATAACTGGATCCAAAGTCGATGAGCACGATATCTCCCTCTCTTAACTTCCTCTCAGTGGGAACATGATGTGCGTTAAATGAGTTCTCTCCAAAGCATACTATCGTGGGAAAAGCAGGACCATCTCCTCCAAGTCTCCTCATCTCCAGCTCTATTCTTCCTGCTATCTCCTTCTCTGTCACCCCAGGCATTATCTCCGATACTGTGCTGTAAAAAGCATTTACAGAGATGTCAGCGCTTTTTCTCATCGTTTCTATCTCCCTTTCGCTTTTAACAGCCCTAATTCTGAGGATCTCTCGGCTTAGACTTAGCACAGGAAGGCTCTTTCCTCCTCTTCTGAAGGCCCTTCTTAGCTCCTCCTCTTCCTGCTCGTTGCCATCAAAAGCGAGCTTTCTTGTCCTCATACCTCTCTTTTTAATTTCATCTTTTATCAAAAAGCTTATTTTCTTGTCATCAACTTTGTCAAGACCGTAAAACGGCTTTACAGTAACTACCTCGTATGCTGTCTGCTCCTCAGCTATCTTATCCCCGAACGCATATCTCGCTATTAGAAAGGGATCTTCATCGATTGGTACAACTAAGGCAGATGCTGCACTTGTTCCGGAGAGATAGGACATGTTTGCACCAGATCTGATTATGGATAGGTCCACTTTTTTGCTTTCCATCCACTTTCTAAGCTTGAATATTCTCGAATCATATTCCTCCTTAGGGAACATCTGCTATCCTGTCGCTGGCGGCTGATAAACCTAATAGGTCATTAAATACTTAATATTATTTTCTTAGGGATTATGTTTGGACAGCTAGATCCAGCATTGCTTGGATAAAAATTAAATTCTGTCGGGGTCACTTCCCTTATGCCAGGCATACATGCATTAATTAATATATACACGGAGAGCAAGAGCATTGATAAGATATCGAAAAAGCTTCAGGAGATGGAGGAAGTGATAGATCTCTATGAAGTAACTGGGGACTACGATCTGGTTGCCCTTGTGAGAACAGAGGATCCAACGAGCTTCAGAAAATTCCTCAAGGATAAGATCCTCTCTCTGGAGGGAATAAGAGGAACAAACACTGTGATAATACTTCATATAAGCAAAAGAAATGGGGAGGTAG
The DNA here is from genome assembly GCA_023269865.1 of Candidatus Methanodesulfokora sp. GTDB lineage: Archaea > Korarchaeota > Korarchaeia > Korarchaeales > Korarchaeaceae > Methanodesulfokora. The sequence continues at coordinate 10,673 of JAGDWR010000042.1, read as the reverse complement.
TTGAGGAGTAATGGTGAAAAGGATTTTAGTACCCTTGTATAGAAAAATAGATCTGGATTTGTTCCTTCACATGATAGTGCCGATATTATCAGAGAAAGATGAGATAACACTGTTTCATGTAATTCAGGTGCCGATAACGACAGCAATGGATAAGGAACTCTTCTCCAAGGAGCTTGAAGAGGTAAGCAAATGGCTTGAGGAGATGGCAGAGGAGCTTGCAGGTAGGGGCTTGAGGGTTCAGACAAGAGTTGTGATGTCAAGAGATGTTGCTGAGGCGATAGCTAGAGAAGGGGAGGAGGGAAATCATGATGTGATATTCATGCTCAAAAGAAGGAGAAAAAGTTTAAAGAGAGTTTTTCAGAGGAGCATTTCATCCAGAGTATCGGAGCTCTCAAGAAAGCCTGTTGTAACAATATTGGTCGATAAAATCTAGGAAAGCAACTCGGATTCATATCTCTTTAGGTGTTCCATTGCCTGTTTTACATCAGTATAGAGCTTTCTCACTTCATCTACATCCTCAGGAAGCACTTTATTTCTCGACATCGATCTAGCTCTTACTCCAGCCATGCTGAGAAGCTGGACAGCATGCCTAAGTGAGGTCTCAGCTCCTATCTTTACAAGGGAGTCAAATGCCTCCTTTTCGATTTCAATTTTCTCCTCTGCTGCTCTTATCTTTAGTATCTCTCTTATCTCATCCTCATTGTATTTATCTGTCGTTATTATGACAAGCCTGTCCAGAAGGTCTAGAGGAAGGCCAAATGGAGATTTCACATCAGTTCCTCTTATTGTAGTCATGCCTCTATTTGTGGCCATGACTATTATGGGGACGAGCTCCCCCTCCATAGCTCTTGCCAAGAAGCTCAATGCTTCTATATCCATCATGTGGACATCATCTATAAACAGCACTCCTGGTATTATCTCAGCTCTTCCCTCCTTCACCCACTCGCTTACCTGCTCATCTACAGATGCCCTGATTTCTGAGCTTATCTCCTTTTCTGCAGAGAAGCCGAAAAGAAGCGAAGCTATACCAGATCCCCTTCTTCTAGCAAAAAGCTCGTCCAGATCGTACAAAGTCATCGTGTATATGAACTCCTTCTCCTTCATCACATCCCCATCCGGTTTAGGAACAGTTTTTTCAGTCTCTATTTCATATAGCTCCTTGCTTGAACTAGATCTCCCCACTCTTGCTACTCTTCCAGTCTCAGCATCTATCTGGATCACATCACCTTCTCTAACTCCTAGCTCGACAAGCTGAGTTGCTACCCCCTCTCCCACCTCGAATGTCCTTGATTGCTTTTTCGTTTCCAGGGTTATTCTAGCGCTTCTAGGTATCTGGTAATACGGATTGTAGGGATTTGAGGAATACCTCACATCAAGTTTAGTGACTTCCCCCTCATAGATCTTCCTCATCTCATGCAGCCTGACGCCTATTGCCTTTCTCATTGCCTCCATCAGGACATCAGTCTTCCTCCTCTCTGCACTGTATATTTCAGAGCCTGAGAGCACAATGAAGGGCACATCTTCTCCAAGCTCTCTTGCTATTCCGACTGCTAAAGCTGTTTTTCCGGTTCCTGGAGGTCCTGCGACTAGAACTCCCTTTCCACTGAGCTTCCCCTCCTTGGCCATCTTTACCACAAGATATGCAGCTTCCCTGGCCTTGATCTGTCCGACCATTCCATCAGCAACTAGCTTTGCTCTCAGGTTCTCATCAACCCCTAAGCCTCTTATATGGCTATGAGCTCCAACTCTCTCCAGTCTCTTGGGCGTGGGCCCTGATATCTCTCTTATCTCCGACAAGGCTCCCACCTCCCAAGAGCAGCAAATCTAGCCTACTGGATAGAAATTTAAGCTTTTCTGTGAAATAATCCACTTAAACTATAACTCAAGGTACTGCAATTACTATATCAGACAGCAATGTTTTATCAGATTGTTCTATTGCAATGACTATAACTTTTGCCACATCTGATGGATCAAGAGCTCTCCCCTTTCCAGCAGCAAGCTTTCTCATCATATCAGTCGAGACCAGCGAGGGGTACACTCCGATGACCCTCACTCCTGTACTAGCTAACTCTTCCCTTATCGTTTCAGTGAACGCCATTAAAGCTGCCTTGCTCGCGCTGTAAGCAGACCATCCAGGTGAGTAGCTTCTGGCAAGAGTAGATATCATGTTCACTATGCACCCTCTTCCCTGCTTGAGCATATGGGGAAGGGCCTCCTTTATGAAGAGCACTGATCCCATGTAATTGACTTTTATCTGCTCCTCTATCTCATCTATAGAGAGCTCTGTTATACTGGCCTTATATCCAACACCAGCGTTGTTCACAAGGATATCCAGTCTACCAAAGGAGTCGAGCGCAAGCCTAACGGCTTTCCTTGCATCCTCCCTGCTGGACACATCTCCGCTTATAGCAATCACCTTTCCTCCAATTCTTCTTATCTCCTCTGTAGTCTCGAGAAGAGGTCCTTCAGTTCTCGAGAAGAGCAATAGGCTTGCTCCTTTCTTGGCTAACTCTAGCGAAACAGCCCTTCCTATTCCCCTGCCAGCCCCAGTGACCAGCGCAACAGAGCCTGCTATCTCCATTCGATCACCATCTCATCCTTTATTACTTCACATTTAAACCTATCAGATCTCTCCTAGAGTTACCACCATGACCTTTCCGGGATATCTTTCAGAGAGCACTTCAGGAAGAGCTTCTCCCATTAATCCAAACCTCCTCCTTCTAGTGGAGAAAAGCACTATTACATCCGATTTATCGAACTCCTCCCTCAAATTTTCAACTACGCACCTCTCCTTCAGTGGGTCGATTGCTATGATGTCGTACCTGACTTCAAATCTCCTTTTCAGCTTGCTCTCGAGCAATTTCAGATCTTTCCTACATTCTTCCCTATACTTTCTGACCTCTTCAGCATCCATCCTTGGAACCTCTATGATCATTAAGATGTTCAGCCTAAACCTGCTGTCAAGAGATTCTGCTATTTTCTCAGCCACGAGGTCGGGAGGATCTCCCTCCCTGACTAATATGAGCGCATCGAAATTATATCCTCCGGGCAGAATATTTCCTTTTCCTAGTGCTCCCATGATTGGCATTTTTATCTTCTTCCTGTATAGTGTGTACAGAAGGACGCCGAAGAGAATCCAAGCAGTTCCCGACAATCTGGCACTTGGGTGAAATATTATTATCAGAATCCACATTATGGAAGTAGTTATTGTTCCGGCGATCCCCACTATAGGGTACTCTCTCTCCCCAACTCTTATCGATCCTGGAATTGCCCAAGACCTGTATGCATCTCTGTCTATGTTTCTCAGCTTTACAAGAGATATATTTACCAGGATGTAAGAAAGAAGAGCTCCAAAAGCATACATTCCCGCGGTCTGCTCCAGTCCTTGGAAAAGGCACATCAGGGCTCCTAGCATGCCGAAGGTTACTATTGTTCTTGTGGGAGTCCTAAACTTTCTGTTTACATGGTAAAACCATTCTGGAAGCAGCTTAAACCTTCCCATGGAGAAGACCACCCTGGAAACCCCTATCACACCGGTGTTGGCGGATGCCAGCGTTATTATAAATCCAGTAAATGCAGTTATTATGGATAATATCTTTCCGACCAAAGGTATTCTGGACGCTATCGCAACTAAGGGTTTGTTCATTTCGGCCACGAGCTCGTTCCAGCCCATTAGACCATTAGCTAAGATGGACAATCCTATTGCAAACACAGCAACAGCCAGTATTGAAAACTTTGTTGCCCTGGGGATCCACCTATCTGGCCTTCTTGTCTCTTCTGCTGCTTGTGCTATGGACTCTATACCCACATATGACATCATCGCCAAGGTGAGAGCGTAAACGAAGTTTTGCAGATTTATATTAGAGGAGTTTATGTATCCTACATCTGGCAACAGTGCTGGATTCCCTATCTGATATATCTGAGATAGAAAATTATTAAAATTAAATGCAAGAGCAAAGCCGAGCGCTAAAACAGCTCCTTCGAGCACGACATCAGGTATCACAAGTGCTATGTTGAAAGAAGAGCTTTCTTTTATACCTAATATATTTATAATAATGAGGAATAATACTACAAAAAAGGCAAATAAAGAGAGACCGCTCACTCCAAGGAAGTTTATGCTCAACAGCTGTGGGAAGAAGAAAGACATGTATCCAGCAGATGCTAGGGCAAACAGCGCTATGTCCACAGTATAATCGAAAAGAAGGGCCCATCCTGCCACAAATCCCCACAGGTCATTAAGAGCTCTCATGGAATATACCTGCGCTCCTCCTGCATATGGATAGGTGCTCGCCAGCTCCGCATACGCAAGCCCTGTGAACACATAAGCTATAGCTGCAAA
>JAGDWR010000042.1:1347-6234 GCA_023269865.1 Candidatus Methanodesulfokora sp. | reverse complement strand
TGCTCGCCAGCTCCGCATACGCAAGCCCTGTGAACACATAAGCTATAGCTGCAAAAATGAATGCTAACGGAGCTGCCCCTCCAGCATAGAGGGCAACCACGCCCAAAGCTATGTACACATCAGCGCCGACATCAGCGTATCCCATTGCAAAGGAGCCGAGCAATCCGACTTCCCTCTTTAGAGCAACCTTCTCCATAAAGCCCCCCCTACTTCCTCACAACATCCAGGACTATTGCAGGACAGACCCTCTTCACGCCCTCAATGGATTCTATCTCCCTTATTATGTTGCTCATCTCCTGATTATCCCTGGCCCATATCTCAGCTATCACCATGTGATCACCTGTGGTAATATAAATTGTATTAACATAATCCTTTTTTTTAAGAATATCTATAACTTTGAATATAGATTCAGGCATGGTGTCTATTCCCGTGAGGGAGACGGAGCTATATCCCAGAAGGGAGGGATCCAGCAGCACAGTATACCCCCTTATAACTCCTCTTCTCTCCAGCTTAGATATCCTCTTTTTGACAGCCACGTCGCTTATACCAACTCTCCTTGATATATCTGTGAGCGGGGTTCTTGCATCCATCTTGAGCATCTTCAGTATCTCCATGTCCTTTTCGTCCATAAAGTGCTCCTTTTTCATATCCTGTGAGATCACGCGATTCTCTTAATAAATTTAGCACTCATGATGTCATCAAGATATAAAATAAAACTAAGTTCTTCATTATGAAGCATTCTGAATGATGAGCAACGCAGCTTTTAATACACCTCGTTATGATGTCCCTCATGCTGAGAAAGCTTGTAGTAGGTCCTCTTAAGACGAATTGCTACATTTTAGCTTCCTCAGATGAAGCAGTTGTTATCGATCCTGGATGGGAAGGGGAAAGAATATTGAGCAAAATAGGTAATGTAAAGCTAAAAGCAATAATACTAACGCACGGGCATTTTGATCATGTAACAGCTGCTAGTATGCTAAAAGAGGCAAAGAACGCAAGGATTCTTATGAACAAGAGGGATATATACCTGTTAAAGTCGCTGAGGTATCAGCTATCAAGGTTTGGGATCGAGAAAGATGTTGAGATAGAGCCAGACGAGTTCATAGAGGATGGAGATGAGCTGAAATTAGGGGATAGCTTGATAACAGTGATTCACACACCTGGTCATACTCCCGGAAGCATATGCCTCCTCTGGGAGGGAAAGCTCTTCTCAGGAGATACCCTATTCAAAGGCGCTTTTGGCAGGGTTGATCTTCCAGGAGGCAACTATAATGACCTCGTTGCATCCATGAGAAAGCTCCTAGATCTCTCAGATGAAGTATTAGTTTTTCCTGGTCATGGCGATGAAACGACTATAGGGGCTGAGCGCGGCATGATGACTGAAATAACAAAAAATTATTAGGGTAGGATCACCTACCATATTTTCTGACAGATACGATCTCATCTACAGCTTGATCCAAAAGGCGCCTCACTCTCTCAGCTAGCTCGTTCCTGATCATTCCCTTGACAGCTGCTTCTATAGCTTCCGACCTGCTTGAAAACCTTCCCTCTTTTACCAATGCATCTATAGTTGACACAAGCTCGTCCTCGAGTTGCACTGCCAACTCGGCCATTTTGCTCGCCTTAGCGAAGCTGGGGAAATTGCTGTATTTAAGCATTAGTATAACAGCTATATAACTTACGTCAACTGTCTAATTTAGTTTCCAAGCTGATTCTAAACTCTATCCCCCTCTTAGATGCAGATTTAATGAAATAATCTGAATCTATAACTTCTTCGGGGTTGTAAACACCCTTATCTATCTTGCCATATCCCATCATCTGTGCCGCTATAGAAGCAGGAACTCCAACAGCCAGGGATTGCGCTGAGACCCCCCACTTCTTATTGCTCCTCACTACAGAGATTACCCTGCATGTAGCGGGTCTCTCGTTTTTCAGGCCGTATGCTGAGACTATTATTGCATCAAAGTCATCTGGAGTTACATCAATTGTCTCTATTTTTTCAAGGGCTTTTTCCCTGACGAGGTCTCTTATTGTCATCTTTTTTCCTTTATAAAAAATCTCCTCCTCATTTAGGAGGCCAATATCCCTTAACATGCTGTACTTCATCACTAACTCATCTGGGAATGAGAGCTTGTAATCGACAAATTTTAGGCCTTTGCCCCTCAGGTACTCGCCTATTGTATAGATCTCAGGATGCTCCACATAGTACACTTTTTGTCTTCCAATAGGCTCTGGAAATTCCACTATCTCAGCTCCTGAAAGAGCTTCCACCAAAATAAGGCCTTTATCAGTCCATATCTCAACTTTATCCTCGAATTCATCAGCTATTGTGTCAAAGGAGTAGGGAACAGGGAGGGGGATCTTTGCTGATCCATAATCAGTCAAGTCAATCCAACCCTCTCTCATCGTGATTTTCTCCACATAATCGAGCTCCTCTGCAGCTCTTTTTGCCATTATGTTTATCATTCCAGGGCTGCATCCCATGCCTATTATTGCTGTAATTCCTCTGTCCTTGAACTTCTTGTCTAGGCTTTTCTGCATCCTGACGGTCTCAACATCGCTTCCTAAGTCCAAATAGTTAACTCCAGCCTCCAAACAGGATTTCATCACCTTCGGTATATACGTATAAAGCAAACCATTTATAACAACATCATAATTCTTTATTAGGTTTATCAGGTCATCTGAGGACGCATCGACGCACAATGCCTCGACCTTTTTCCTCTTAGTCAACCTCAATGCCTTTCTGACGACCTTCTCAGCTCTTTCGATCGAGATATCAGCAACTGCTATCTCCTTTACATCAGGGCTAAGTCTATCATCTGCTAGATCTAGGGCAGCAGAGGAAGAGCTTATGCCAGCTCCTAGGAGGAGCACCTTCATGGACATCTTTCACCGGTTTTTCATCGTCCTTAAAAAGTTAATTTTCAGTACTTTCCCCACATCTTATATATTACTGGGCACCTTTATCCTCTATGGAGTTCGTTAGGGATCTTCTCTGGAGACCTGGGCTAACGGTTAAAGAGCTGGTGGAGCAGTTTTCAACAACAGGATTCCAGAGCATAGAGCTGTATAAAGCAGCTGAGATAATAGTGAAGATGAAAAGGGAAGGAGCGAAAGTTATACTGAGCTTTACCTCAAACATGGGCACATCAGGTCTCAGAGGTCTTTTTGCTCAACTTATAAGGGTGAAGATGGTCGACATAGTTGTCACAACAGTTGGCGCGATAGAGGAGGACATAATGAAGGCCATAGGGGAGAAGTTCTACATCCACAGGTTTGATGCAGATGACATAAAGCTTCATGAGGATGGGATGAACAGAGTGGGAAATCTTCTCATAAGCAATGACAGCTATGTCAGATTTGAAAACTACATAACACACGTCCTAGATGAGATATTCAGGAGAAGCCCGAGGATATCTGTATCAGGCCTTCTTAGGGAGATAGGGATGAGGTTGAGCGATGAAAACTCATTTCTTCGCCAAGCAGCTCTAAGAGGTGTTCCTGTTCTATGCCCTGCCATAACTGATGGTGCAATGGGATTTCACCTCTACATGGCGAGGCAGAAGAATCCAAATGCGTATGTAGATGTGATAGAGGACTTCTCAACTTTGTTGTTCTCCCTCAGCCAGGAGGACAAAAAGGGAATAATAGCGCTTGGAGGAGGAGTCTCAAAGCATCATGCTATGCTGGCAACTCTGCTAAGTGGAGGAGCTGATTATGCTGTCTATATAACCACTTCTCATGCCTCCTCAGGCAGCATGAGCGGTGCTACTACATCTGAGGCGAAGAGCTGGGGGAAAATAAAGGATGATTCAGACTCCGTAACAGTGATAGGGGATGCAACAATACTCTTCCCGATAGTGGTATGTTATGCTTTGGATGTGCTGAGCAGAGAGGGTATTGTGGAGGGTGTCTGATGGCGAGATTCCTGATGAGCAGGAGGAAGGTGCTAGAGCAATATGGCATCATAAGAGGACTAGTGGATATCGTAGCATATAGTTATAAAACAAATCCTGTAGTATGGAGCATACTGAGAGAGACCGATTCTCTGGTGAGCATAAGCTCGATGGGATCCCTCAAAGGAGATTATGACAGGGTTGTATACTTTTTACAAGGGGAGAAGAAAGAGGAGGTGGAGAGAATACTTGAGCTTGGCGTTAGGAAGTTTGTTGTGGATAACATACCAGAGCTGCAGAGATTCCTGGGCATAGTGGAGAAAAAAGAGGATAAAATAGATCTTTTTGTCAGGATTAAGATGAAGGAACACACCATATACACAGGAAAACATTTTGTCTACGGGATAGATTGGAAAAAGCTTGATGAAATCCTTCCAGAGATAAGAAAAAACAGAAATATAGAAAATTTGGGTGTTCACTTTCACAGAAAGACTCAGAATGTCAGTGAGTGGGATCTGGTGAGGGATTTCTCTGATGCAGTGGACAGAAGATTGTTCGATATAATAGACATAGTGAACATAGGAGGAGGAATACCTGTTGAATACAAGAACTCAAGTCCGAAGATAGACATGATACTCTCAAAGATAAGGGGATTTAAGGAATTTCTTGGAGGAATAAAACTGATGGCAGAACCTGGCAGATTTATAGCAGGTCCAAGTGTTATTCTCGAGGCTGAAGTGGTGAACGTTTACGATGATACGGCAGTGCTGGACTGCTCAATATTCAATGCTTACATAGACACCTACCTGCTGAACATAAGGCTGCCCGTGTTGGGAGAGAGGGAGAATGGAATAAGATATACGCTGAAGGGAAGATCTCCTGACTCCCTAGACATATTCAGGTATTCAGTCTACTTAGATAGGGAGCTGAAGATAGGAGACAAGATATACTTTCTCAATGCTGGAGCTTACAACTTCCACACAGAGTTCAA
>JAGDWR010000042.1:0-1247 GCA_023269865.1 Candidatus Methanodesulfokora sp. | reverse complement strand
GCCCTGGCAGCAGGAAATTGTGTGGAGGCATCAAGGCTTGCGATAGAGGCGATAAACAAGCTCACATCAGCATTTGTCCATGTTGCAATTCTTACAAAGTGGTCCTCTAACATGACCAATTACACTGTTCCTGGTCTTTACGCTGCTTACACCAGGCATATGGTGATGATGGCTAGGATAAATGCCTCCATTATGGCGTGCGAAAAGGCTGGAATAAATGTATCAACAGTTAAAGCTCTGTTGCTCAACATATCCTCTCAGCTGAACTTAAGCTTGCTGAGCGGGAAACCCAGCGATGTAGCGCACAAGCTTAACAGCATAGTTAAGGAGCTAAAAGAGACTATCAAGGAGCTAAAGGGCTGTGTAAATGAGTTCAGGAAGGAGAAGATAAGGGAGAGAGTCAAGGAGAAAGTGAAGGAGAAGGTTCACGCGGGCAATGAAACATGGACTCCACCTGGATGGCAGAAGAAGGGCAATCAGACATCAATGCCACCCGGATGGCAGAAGAGCCCTGGAGAAAACGAGTCAGAGGGAAGCCAGATGCCACCCGGACAGCAGGGATCATCTGGGCATGGTTGCTGCGGAGGAGGCCATGGTTCTGGACATGGTTGAGAATCTTTATTAATTCCTTATTTTCTTTTTCTTTTATGAGGTGGGAGGATGAAACGCTTAACACTCCTCACTCTCTGCTTTCTCATCATGGTAAGCCTTTTGACAGCCAAAGCTGAGCATTTAAGGGAGCTGAATGTAACTCTTTTCCCTGATGGATGGGCACATGTGGAGATAACAGAGCAGGTAAGTGGTCAGGAGAAAAATCTGACCTTAGCACTTCCCACGGACAGCTACGAGTATCTAATGGTTATAAATGAGAATAATATTATATTGAACTACACAGCTGTGAATAGAAATGTCTTCGTCGAGCTGGAGAACTCGAGCAGGATCACAGTGATATTTCAGACTCAGGCGCTCACATTGAAGAGGGGAGCTATATGGAATTTCTCCATAAATTATGATGCTGACATCACTTACGTGACCCTGCCACCCAAATTCGTGATGATAGGTGTGTCTGAGGCGCCCGAGAGGGTGATGAAAAGGGGGGATTCTCTTAGCTTGGCTTTCAGGAAGGGAAGTCTCTGGATATCCTACATGCCAATACAGCCAAGCAGTACAGTTCAACCAAGTAGCACAGCTCAGCCAAGCACTCAGGGAGAGAAAAAAGGTGCTGCTTGGCCGTTTAACCCTCTATA
>JAGDWR010000041.1 GCA_023269865.1 Candidatus Methanodesulfokora sp. | reverse complement strand
TACATTAACAACCTGTTATCTACCTCATAACCTCTCTTCCTCAGGAAGCTCACGTACTTATCCCTCTGCTTGCTGTAACCAGCAAGATCTATATCGGTGAATACCCTCTGTCCTAGTCTTCCCAGTTTGTTCCACAAAGCTTCATGCTCCCTGCTATGGATGTAAATAGCCATTCCACCCATCAACCTAAGCATGAGTTTCTCACTCTTAGCAGAATCTATTATATCCAATGCCTCCTTCACAAACTCCTCTGATTTTGGATATTCCTCCAAGGGAATCTCACTGGGCAACCTGAATCTGCGCATTTATGTGCCCCCTTATTTTTTTCGGATATTCAATAAACTTTTTCATAGTTCCTCCTCCACATATATTCTGATCCCTCTCTTTTTCAACTCTGTGAAGAAGGGCAGAGGCTCTATTATCTCCTCCGGATTTTTCACTCCTCTCTCTTTTATCTTTCCAGCGGCAATAAATTGAACTGCAATGGATGTTGGCGTCCCAACAGTAACTGCTTGAGCGCTCAGATTCCACTTTCTACTCCATTCTGTGTGTATTTCTACTGTAACTCTTTTCATCTCCCCATTCTTCTTCCCTTCTGCTATAACTCTCATTATATCGTAATCATTTGGGGGAATATCCTTGCCTTTGAATGTCTGGTTCACGAGCTCTCTTAGGAGATCCCTGGGCACTACCTCTATGTTCCCCACTCTTATGGGTTCATCTTTGGATAATCCAAGTTCTGTAATAAGTTTGTACTTCATATAGAGATCCCTTGGATATGAGATCTTATAATCAACATATCTAAGCCCCTTGGACTTGAAGGTCTCCCCTAAAGTCCACACCTCAGGATGTTCTATGTAGTACAGCTCTTGCACTCCAACTGGCGACGGAAAGCAGATTATCTCCCTGTCCTCCTCTCTGACAGGTTGTATGAGCTTTATCTTTCCATCTTCCCATATCTCAACTGGATGCATGTATTCATCCAGTATGCAGTCCAGAGAATAAGGCACAGGTAATGGGATTCCCATAGATTTATAGTCATTAAAATCAACCCATCCCTCCCTGAGGAACAACCTCTCAACCTCATCCAATCGCTCTATTGCATATCTAGCTGCGACATTTATCATTCCGGGACATCCTCCAAGTCCAGGGATTGCAATGAGACCTGCTTCCTTATATTTATCATTAAATTCAAATTGTTTTTTCAGTATTGGTACCTCTGATCCAAGGTCCACGTAGTGTGCTCCTGCCATTAGAGCTGCTTCCATAATCTGCGGGATATAGTAGTATATTACTCCGTTAACTACAATATCAGCTCCCTTCAGAAGTCTTGTTGTTTCATTTATGTCCCTCACATCCACCCTAGCGTATTCAAGCTTCTTTCTTTTAGTGAACTTCCCTGCTCCCTCAACCACGGATTTAGCTCTCTCTTCTTTTATATCAGCCACAACTATTTCATCCACAAAATGACTCACATCGTCATCTGCAAGATCATATACTATGGCTGGAGCAACCACTCCTGCTCCTAAAACAACAACTCTGGTCATAAAATCACCTCCCTAACCTGAGACAAAGGAATATCCCTTAACTCTGTCCTTCTCTAGGTCTATCAGAACTCCCTTCAGAATTCCCTCTCCATATTCGCTTCCTGGATTGAAGCAAATTGTTCTTCCTATGTTACAAACGCCTTTTGACTCATGAATGTGACCATGCAAGCCCATTAAAGGCTGATATTTTTCTATGGCCTTTCTAACCGCTATGCTGCCGACCGGTATCATCTCGCTCACAGATGGCGTTAAATCCTTTGTTAGTTTTGGTGCCAAGTCTAGCCCTGAGTCGTAGGGCGGAACATGAAAGTTGAACACAGCTCTCTCCATGTCGTCTATACTCTTCACTAGGTCTTCTATTATTCTCTCAAGTTCTTCCTCCGGGACCTCCCTGGGCGTTTTCCATGGCGTTGGATTGCTATGCGGGACTGTTATCATCTCATGATATTCATCTATATACACTTTTTTCATCCCAGCATTAATAACAAAATCGCTGCTGTTCAGAACTTCTTCTATTTCCCAGGGATCATCGTTTCCAGCGGATATGAACATCTTTATCTTCTTGTCTCTAAGCCTCTCTTCTGCTAGTTTTATCCATCCCTCTAACCTTTTCTTTATGTTATCGATGAAAATTCTGTCCTTAAGCTCAGGATTTCTCTCTATTTCATCCAGCTCCTCTCTGCTCACGATTATGGGATAGTAACCAGCTATTGAAATTCTCTTCTTCATTTCCTCTAGATCCTTCTCCTTAAACTTATATGTGCCCCCGAAGAAAGTGCTTATGTAGGTGCCATCAGGATTTCTTATTATCGGAACTAAGAGCTTTCCAGAGAGATCTCCAAGCAGTATACCCACGTCCGCTTTATATATGGGAAGCGCATTTACAAATTTTCTAAATACATATTCTGACCCGTGCACGTCTGTAACGAACAATATTCTGGTCATCGTATCGCCTCTTTTCAAAAAATAATAAAAGGGTTATTCTGGAGGCAACTCCTTCCAAGCTAGGTCTATGTCTATCCCCTCTTTCTTGTTCTTCCACCTCCAGAAAGCCCACCACAGCATTCCTCCGGTCCAGACAAATAGAAAAGCTATGAGTCCCTCTGGTGTTATGCCTTCCAACTCAGGAGTAGTGTAGTAGAAGTATTCTATTATAGCTACATTTATGAGGTCCACTATGGCTGTTATCGTTATTATGGGAATAGGTCCTATTCTCCAATTTCTGTATGGAGAGGTCTCCCAGATGGACTTCACTTTTTTAACAAATGGGAATATTGCAGCACCTATTGCTGTTACTCCCCATAGTGATATGCCCTCGGTTGCTGGGCAGTCGAGTGAGGATATAGGTCCAGCTCCGCCAAAGGTATACAGTGCAATCCCAAGTTCTGATACGATGAAGAAGAACGTCAGATTCTTAACTGGAGATGCCCACTTCGGGCTTACTTCAGAGAACCACTTTGGACCCATCCTATCCATCCCCCAGGCAACTGCAATTCTGCTAGCTGCTACATAGCCCAGCGGAATATACATGTAGTCGCAGATTATAAAGCTGAGAGCTGCTATTACGGCTAGAAGAGCTCCCAGCGGGTTGGAGATATCGAGAAAGACCCTAGTTATCCCCATGTAGTTCGGTGGGAAGGGCATCTTGTAGCCATCTAGCCCAACATTATCTGCGACGGATAGAGCATACATGAAGTCCTGGCCGATGATGTTTGGAACTAGCAGAGAGAATATGAGGACGAATATAGCTGGGGCAACTACAGAGCTTATCTGAGCTATCATTATGTTCTTCTGAGGTCTCTTTATCTCTCCAGCCATCACGTTTAGATCTAATCCATATCTAGCCCACCATGCATTGACCACAACGAGACCGAGAGTGCCAGCCAGTATAGATGCGCTTGGAGCAAAAACCCTTGGATCAGTTTCCATAGCAGCCTTTATCATGCTATCATAATCCAGAGAGCCATACTGAGAGGCCAAGGAGTTCCATGCCTGAACAAATTGCTCATGTGTGTGAGTTCCCAGTATTATTCCAACAACTGCCAGACTTATCATGGAGAGCACCATCATGGCCCTTTGGTGCCATAGGTAAAATCTTAGACCGTAGAACGTGAATAGATAGCCGAGGAGGTTAATTATCGATGCTATTATAAACATCCCAATTGGAGATGCGCACCATTCAGCTGCTTCTGGCATGTCAAGCATGCCAAATAGAGTTGTAAGACCGGGATCTGCCACCCATGGAGCCAGTATTATCCCCCAGAGCCACCAAACAAAATACTCAGCAAAACTGACAGCCATTCCGATTGCAGGATGCAATATCCTAGTATTGTAAACATAGCTGCCTCCACTTCTGGGCATCGATGCTCCTAGAACTCCCCAAGTTAGTGCAGC
>JAGDWR010000086.1 GCA_023269865.1 Candidatus Methanodesulfokora sp. | reverse complement strand
CCTTTTCCCCCTCTTTTTTCAACTATTTTTCCCATTCCCTTCTTTTCTATCTCCTCGGCAGAGATGAACTCAAGACCAGGGGCACAAGTCGCATAGAACAGGGCCATCAAGTCGAATAGAATAGGGATTTAAGCCTTCTAAGGAAATATCAAAACTTTAAATCATTGCTTATTTCCTTAGAAATATTATTATCAAAATAGATAATATGGCTAAGAGAAAGCTCAGAAGGGTCATGTGAATGCTGTGCCCCAAGTAGGAGTAGGACAGCCCCCCGATGAAGGGAGCCACTGCCCTCATTATTCCAGTCAGGGATGACCAGACTCCTGCTTGAAGGAGCAGCTCCTCCCTTGGAACTCTATCTGCAATATATGCCCACACAACTGGATCCCATGTTGCTATGACTAAGCCCATGAAAATAGAGCTCACGAAAAGGCTGATTTTACCAGCAGGATAACCGTAGATAAGGACCAAAAGGGCTCCTATAAACTCGGATGCAGCCATGAAAATTCCTCTATCTCCCTTGTCTGATAGACCTCCCATGACAGGGTTGAAGATTATTGCTGTGAGCATCATGCCAGCTTGAGCAGTGGCTATGTCTAGATCGGTTGCATTAACCACTTTAGGTGCTGTGACGAAGAAAAAGGGATAAAACATCGCCCATGTAAAGCTGTCCATCAGCGAGATGAGAACAAACTTCCTTATTCTCCTGTCAATTCTCAACAAGATCATCTTGACATTCTTAGTGCTTTCCTCAATTTGTGGAATGAGGGCCATGGAAGAAAGGGAGATCAAGGCTCCAAGTAGGAATACTGCAGTTCTTCCTGCAACATTATTTGTCAAAACACCTAAATATCCTCCAAGTATTACGCCTAGATTTCCTGATGAGACGATAAACCCCAATTCTAAGCCTCTTCTTCTCCCGCTGCTAGATAGAACCCTGATTCCTATCATAGTCAGGGCGAATCCAGTGGACGAGAATATAAGGGCCAGAAGGACTGTTGAACTGCTGATTCCCAACAGGAGTACAAGGGATGAAGCAGCATACATGAGCACTCCAATTGAGAACACAGATCTGCTGCTTCCGATGAACCCAACTAGAATCCTTGAGGATATCGATGTAAAGCCTGAGATGGAGCTGAACAATCCGTAGTTCTTTGGGTCAACTCCAGCTTCAGCTACGATAAAAGGCCACACAGCTGAGTAGAAATTCCCTCCTATAGATGCCAATATGGCAGATGCATACTTCCTCATCTCAAGTTCTTTTAAGGTCAGCTTAAAAAACTAGGACAAAAGATTTTAAATTAAGTGTTCACAAAGGGAAGATGCGCCTCTTGCTGGTGAGCGGTGATGCTGCTTTTAACATGGCTTTGGACGAGCTTCTTCTAAACCTAGCTACTGAAATAGGTCCAACTATTAGGTTCTACAGGTTTTCTCCTTCAGCTATCACAATAGGATACTTCCAAAGGGTGGAGGATGCCATAAACTTGGAGGAAGCGAGAAAGCTAGGCATAAGCTTTGTGAGGAGGATGACTGGAGGAGGGGCTGTATATCACGATGAGAATGGAGAAATCACATACTCTGTTGTTCTTCCAGCGAGAGAATCTGTTTTAGAGAGCTTTAAAAGGATATGTAATGGCGTTGTCCTCACCTTAAGGAGGATGGGGATTCCAGCTGAGTTCTCCCCGATAAATGATGTTGTTGTGAACAAAAAGAAGATATCAGGGAGCGCTCAGACCAGGAGGTTCGGCTTTCTCCTTCAACATGGGACTATAATGTATGGAACTGATCTTAACGTGATGGAGAAAGTTCTCCTTCCTCCAAAGAAGTTGGCTCAAAAAGGACTGAGCTCGATAAGGGATAGAGTGACAACTGCTGAGATGGAGCTAGGAAGGAGAATAAGCTTCGATGAAATCCTTTCATATGCGATAAAGGGATTCTCAGAGGCACTGGGGGACAAGTTGGATGAAGTAGGACTTGAGGAACTGAGTATAAAAGACAGAATAAGGGAGATAGAAGCAAAGTACAGATCCAGGGAGTGGAATTGGATGAGGTGATGGGTTGGGGAGATGTCGGATAAGAAAGGAGAAGGAGGTAGATGTCGTTGTCGAACTTGAGTCCGGCATAATAAAAAAGGTTATTATAGGGGGAGATTTCTTCGCTTTTCCGGAGGGAAGAATAGATGAGCTCCAGCTCAGGCTTGTTGGAGCTCATGTGGAGGATATAAGGAGGATCACTGAGTCCGTGCTGAAAAGCTGTGAGATAATAGGGATAGATAAATCTGACTTGATAGAGGCTTTGGAAAAAGCTTCATCAAACGATTAATGTATCAGAAGTCCTTTTTCCACCACAAAATCTTTCTAATAGCTCTATTGCCATGTTGACAGCCCTCCTTATGGCTGGAATCTCAACTCCTGAAACCCCAGCTCCCAGTATAAGGACTCTTGTGGTCTTCTCATCGACCTTCGTCAGATCTGAATCCCTGTACGGATAGAGGAACATTATCTTCTTCGAGTCGGAGACAACTGGTTCCCCTCCTTTAAGCCTTATCAACCCGCCTCCTATCGGATGGAACTCCTCCCCCTCCCTGGCAAGCCTTACCTCTATCGGAGGGGAGAGCTTATCAAGATCGTAGAGGCCTATGGGTATAAGTGTTGCGAAGCTTGCCATGTTTATAGCATCCACCACATTGTTTATCCTGGGAAACTCACCTTTCTTCAGCACTCTCCTCAGCATGGCCTCATTGCTAGGTCTTGTCTTTGTGGGATCAATTCCCATCCTCCAGTAGAAACTTCTGTAAGCTCTTATAAGCTCTTCATTTACTTTTACGGATCTAATAAGCTCCTTTGAGTAGGCCTCCATCTCATCCGATCTCTCCCCAACCCTGACATCAGCTGTCGCATAAGCTATACGTATCCCCAGAGCGGCAGCATCCCCTGATACTGAGATCATAGCTCAGATGAGAAAAAGCAGCTAATTAACTTAACTATCTATTGAACATCTATTCCAGCCTTAATCAGGGCTTTCTTTATCCTCTCCACCTCTTCCTCCAGCTTTTTGAACCTCTCCTCGAGGAGACTGGTTATGTTATCCAGTTTTGATGAGAGTAGCTTTGTGCTGGAGGATATCATCCTCCTTGTCTTCCTCCCCTCCTTCTTAATGGTCTGTATTGTCTCATCCTGCTTCTTAAGCATGAGATCCATCTTCTCCAACATCATATCCTGTTTCTGTATCATGAGATCCTGCTTTTCCAGCATCTTATCCATCTTTCCTGACATCTCATCCTGCTTCTTAAGCATCTCATCCTGCTTCTTCAACATCTCATCTTGTTTCTGTATCATGAGATCCTGCTTCTGTATCATGAGATCCTGCTTTTCCAGCATCATATCCTGCTTTTTCAGCATCTGGCCTCCATAGGATGCTATCTTCCAGAGCTGCATGGCCGTTAGGTATCTGTAGTAATCCTCCATTTTCATCACATCCCCTGAGTAGTCCTCCACGTCAATCCTCTCTACCACGGCTTCCTCCGGCTTTTTCTTCTTGATTAAATCAATGAACGCAGAAATCTTGTCATCAGGAGCGTCAAAGAGCACTTCAACAGCCTGCTTTCCCTCAACAAATATGTTGTCAGCATAGAATCTCTCTATCCCAAGGAATCCGGCAATTCCAAGAAGAAGGGGTCTGTAGCCGACATCGTGAACCATTCCCACTATGACTACCCTCTTTCTGGGCATCAAGAGGGCAGATAATCAGGAAAATTTAATTATTAACAGCCTTCAGACTTACTTCATTTTGGCTAAAGTCGTAATTTGGAAAAGTTTTCTAGGATTAGGTTCCCTGTTTTCAGGCATGGTTTTTATAAAAATGGGTGCCCAGAAAGCCCAGAGCTTCAGCTCTGGGATGAATGGGCAAAAGTTTAAATGCAAGATCTTGCAGTATAGAATAAGCCTTAAATCGGATGTTCCGAGCCCGGGAGGGTGGCCGCATAATAAGTATAGCCC
>JAGDWR010000104.1 GCA_023269865.1 Candidatus Methanodesulfokora sp. | reverse complement strand
TCCAAGGTGAACTTCAATGTCGTTGCGGACGCAATAATGGAGGCTGAGAGAATAGGAGCGAGCAGCATATCAATGATCCCATCAATGGAATTTGGAAGCTCAGTGAGGACAAGATCTTTTATCACTAAGGATGAGTTTATTTCAGCTCTGAAGCTTGCAGATAGGACTTCCGAGGAGCTAGGCCTGATGGTGAGCGTTTGGTGTGCTCCATTTCTCGGCATCCTCGGTCTTAGAAATCTGAGGTATGGAAACTGCAGGAACTGGAGCGTTATGGACATATCGCCAGGAGGGAAGGTTCTCGTATGCGATGTCATGAATGTCGAGGTTGCTGATGTGAGGGAGGGGATAGATAAAGCCTGGAGGAAGCTGCAGGAGCATCCGCTGATGAGGAAGGCAAGGGAGCTCCCGGAGGAATGTAAAAGCTGTCCAATCTCCAACATCTGTCTTGGAGGATGTTATGCTAGAGCATATAACCGCTGGGGAAGGCTTCCATCACCGGATCCTCTCTGTCCAAGGGTTAGCTCGTGAGAAAATTATAGAGAAATCCGAAGTTCATTTGATTTTTTTCACCAGCAGTAATTCCTCAAATAAGCTTTTTGTTTCAACAAAGCATCAAGTTTTGAAAAACTCCATTATTGCATCTCTGTAGATCCTAGCACCAAGCTCAAGCTCTGCAATGCTAATCTCCTCTCTATCCGTGTGGGATAGCTCAGATCTTCCGGGCCCAAAGCCCACTATACTCTCTGTTATCCCGGCCAGCAGGTTCATATCGCTCGTGCCAAGCTTTACTACAGGGCATGGCTTTAGCCCATTTCTTATAATGGACCTTGCTAGTGATCTGGCAACGGGCGTGTTGATGCTAACCCTTATGGGGGGAGTCTCATCCACAATTCTGCATGTACAGAAATCTGATGTGCTTCTCCCTGCTATCTCCTTTAGTGCAGCAACGCTGCAGTCCAGGGGAACTCTGATGTCGACAAGAGCTCTTGCCTCTTTCGGTATCACGCTGAAGGGCTGGCCTCCCTCTATGTAGTTTATGACGATGCTTGAGCCGGGAATGGATGAAACCCTTCTTCTCATCTCCAACAGGCTTTCTATCAGCTCATCTATTGCTGATATTCCACTTTGAGGCGTTGATGAATGTCCACTGGATCCATGGCACTTTATCTCTAGCTTTATCGATCCCCTGTAGCCAATTATGATGTTGAAATTCGAGGGCTCTCCTATCACTATTGCAGTGGGTCTTGCGTTCTCCATAAGCTTTTTCGCCCCAAGGCTTCCTCTCTCCTCGTCCACCAGGGCAGCAACAGTCACCCTGCATCTCTCCTCATTCAAGTATTTCAGGGCCTCAATTGAGCCAATGGTCATCGAGACAAGAGGCCCCTTTGCATCAACAGCTCCTCTTGCAATACAGATAATGAGGGAAACAGGGCTTTACAAAGTGTTTGATCCGCTCAAGGTGCTCTTTGTGATAGATCATGCATCTCCAGCACCGCATGTGGAGGCGGCAAGTGCGCACAAGATGATGAGGGATTTCGCAGCAAAGTTTGGGATAAGGCTCTTTGATGTGGGGGAGGGGATATGTCACCAGATCGTGGCTGAAAATGGTTATTCAAGGCCTTTCTCTCTTATTCTGGGTGCTGATAGCCATACAACAACATTGGGGGCTTTTTCTGCATTTGCAACAGGAGTTGGGAGCACCGACATAGCCCTGGCAATTGCCCTGGGAAAGACATGGCTCAGGGTTCCGGAGTCAGTTAAAATAGCTATTGAGGAGGAGCCCAAGCCATTCATAAGTGGAAAGGACATAATACTTCGGATAATAAAAGAAGTTGGCGTAGATGGCTTAACGTATAGAGCTGTGGAGTTCCATGGAAGTGCAATAAAGCACATATCAATGGATTCCAGGATGACGATGTGCAATATGTGCGTTGAAGCTGGGGCGAAAACAGCTCTTTTCCCATCTGATGAGGTTCTCTCAATGAATCTCGCCCAAATAGGTGTTGAAGGCATCAAATTGGAGGCGGATCCTGATGCAGAATATGAGGAGATATTCTCATTTGATCTTGACAACTTGGAGCCTCAGGTGGCTGAGCCACCGAATGTCGACAGGGTGAGAGCTGTGGAGGAACTTGAGGGGGTTGAGGTAGATCAGGTCTTCATAGGATCCTGCACAAATGGGAGGTATGAGGACTTTCTGGCAGCTGCAAGGATTCTGAGGGGGAGAAAGGTGAAGAAGGGCGTGAGATGCATAGCCGTGCCTGCATCAAGGAGCATATATTTGAGGCTCCTAAAGGAGGGATTGCTGCATGTTTTAGCTGAATCAGGATTCTTCATAGCACATTCCACCTGTGGTCCGTGCATAGGAGCTCACTTGGGTCTTCTTGGCCCAGGCGAGACGGTGATATCGACGAGCAACAGAAACTTTCCTGGAAGGATGGGGGACAAGAACAGCAGGATCTATCTTGCATCACCAGCTACTGCTGCAGCATCTGCTGTTGAGGGGAAAATTGCTGATCCCAGGAAATATCTGGGGAGGTGATTGATCTGGAGATAAGAGGAAGGGCTTGGAAGCTCGGCGATGACATAAGCACCGACCACATAATATCCGGAAAGTACAAGTTCAGGGCCATATCTAACATTCAGGAGATGGTGCCGCATGTCCTGGAGGAGCTCATTCCAGACTTTTACCTAAAGGTCAGGAGAGGAGACATAATAGTAGCTGGAAAAAACTTCGGAATGGGCTCAAGCAGGGAACATGCACCGCTTCTCCTCAAAATACTGGGAATAAGTGCTGTAGTAGCTGAGAGCTTTGCTAGAATATTCTTCAGAAATTCAATAAACATAGGCTTACCTGTGATAACAGCATCAGAGGTGCCGAGGGCAACGGAGGAGGGGGATGTGCTATCGGTGGATATCGAAAAGGGGATCCTGATCAACATGAGCAAGGGAGTGAAGGAGTCAATAAGGCCGTATCCGAGGGAATTTCTGGAAATCCTGGAATGCGGGGGGATAGTTGAATATGTGAGGAAGCACGGTGATCTGCCATGGCGAGGTACAAAATAGGGGTTATAGAGGGGGATGGCATAGGACCTGAGGTGATTCATGCAGCCCTCAGATTTCTGGAGGAGATAGGTGAGTTTGAGATCGTCAGGGTCAATGCAGGATATGAGTACTTCAGAAGAACTGGAAAGCCCATTGAGGATGGGGGAATGGACGTGCTGAGGAGGATGGATGCAGTCCTCAAGGGCCCCCTCACGACATTACCTGGGCCGGAAACTCTAAAAAGCATAAATTTGATGCTGAGACATGAACTTGATCTTTATGCGAATGTAAGACCATTTAAGAGCTTTCGTGGGATATCCCTCAGGGATCTGAACTTCGTGATAGTAAGAGAGAACACAGAGGGGCTGTATTCAGGCGTTGAGGGCATGTTCAAGGACATAGCTCTATCGGCCAGGTTTATCACTAGAGCTGGATGCGAGAGGATTGTTAAGTATGCTTTTAATCTAGCGAAAGCAGAGGGCTTCAGAAGGGTGACTGCTGTGCATAAAGCGAACATACTCAAGGTGGGGGATGGCCTTTTCAGGCAGGTTTTCTTTGATGTAGCCAGGAGTTTCCCCGATGTGGAATCGGATGAGGTCTATGTCGATGCTGCCGCATATTATATTGTTAAAGAGCCAAAAAGATTTCACATTATTGTAACACTGAATCTCTATGGCGATATACTGAGCGATCTAGCAGCAGGGCTTATCGGAAGCCTCGGCCTCTGTGGTTCTGCCTTGATAGGGGATTCTCTTGCAGTATTTGAGCCAGTACATGGATCCGCACCAGATATAGCTGGGAGAGGCATAGCAAATCCAGTTGGCTCAGTGCTCTCCCTCAGCCTCATGCTCAAGTATCTTGGGATGAAAAACGGGGATGAGCACATGATGAAAGCATCCAGGGCAATAGATGATTCCGTTAGAAATGTGCTGGAGGAGGGGAAAGTTCTCACGCC
>JAGDWR010000018.1 GCA_023269865.1 Candidatus Methanodesulfokora sp. | reverse complement strand
ATCCCACCAGGATGACCTTAGGGATCTTGGCCCTGATCCTCAGCTCCTCGAACTCGTCCAAAGAGAGGCCTGCAAGTTTTGCTGCTTTGTACTCATCCCCCACCTCAATGTAGAAGATGAGAGCTGTTCTAAGCTTCAGAGGAAGGGAGTTTATGAAGCTCCAATCTGCTTCCTTCCTCCTTATCTCCCTCTCCATGGCTTCATCAGTTTTGATGTGCTCCACAGCCAATTCTACATGGTCTCTATTTAAACCTTTTAATGTAGCAGTGGAGGGAGCTTTTCCGATGAGCTCAAAGACTTTTGTAAGTCAATCTGCTCCCCACTTTAAAGTTATTGAAATTTTATAATGATCTTTATAAGATACTGATATAATATTAGAAGAGTTATTATCAATAATCTCTATTTTATTGTATCTAGTTTATTTATAATAATTGTCTTCAGTATTGTTTACAAAATGTCTACAAAAGATATTTACAAATGAAAGATTATTTTTGTGTATATTTCTTAGTTAGCTTCGATCTGTATGGAGCCAGCTCTGCTGAAGGTCATGATACCCAACAGGATCTCAACTGCGTTTTTAGGTTAAATCTTGCTCATTCTTTGGCCTTTAAGCTTCCTCCAACCTTGAAAAATGTAGATCCAGAGAGATGAAGGAGAGGCTGAAAGTCGAGTTTGCTCACATGCTCTGCCACAACCTTCCCCACAACAAGATAGTGATCCCCGTACTCCTTCATCTCCTCCACAATGCATTCAAGCTGAACGGGGCACTCCTCAACTCTCGGAGGTCTCACAACCCTGCTTGGAACTGGAGTCAAACCTGTCATCCTGAACTTGTCAGAATCCCTTCCCGATAGCTTTCCGCAGATCCAGACTTTATCCAGCATCTCAGCAGTTGGGACGTTCACGACGAACTCTCCCACTTCCTTCAGATTGTCAAAAGTATGGCGTGTTGGCGCAACTGCAAATGCAAGATATTTCGGATCAAAGCTTATCGGCATGAGAAAGGAGAATGCCGCGACATTCGGCCTTCCTCTCTTATCGCATGTTGTTATCAGGACAGTCAACCTTGGATATAAGAGCTCACTTATCCTGCGGGCCACAAGCTGAGGATGCCTGGAGCTATTTAAATGTTGAGCGTCATTCTAGAAAGGTAAATTCAAATTAATGAAAGCTATATTTCAGAATTTATTTAGATAAAAAGCTTATATAGCAACCAGCTGGCAGGTGAGTTTACTTATTCCTCAACGTTTCTACTTTTACATTCAACTCTTGATGTATGCGTTCTTTTTCTCCCTCAAAATCCTCATCCACCGTCAAGAGCTTGCTTATCTCCTCCCCTTGCTCTATCAGGGTTCTTATATATGCTAGATGGAGAAGATCGAGCGTTTTCAGTTTAAACCTAGACGAGAGCTCTATGGCTGCCCAAAATGGAGAGTACAGACTGCCCAAAGCAGGAACCCTCCTGTAGCCATCAGCCCTCCTGTAGTTAAGCTTAAACTTCCTCATCACATAGAGAATTAATACTGGTACAATGAGCTCTTCTCTTACTTCTATCTTCTTGGAGAGCTCAGATAACATGCTTTCTCTCCTGGATAATATGCTGGCAAGCTCAGCCAATGTTAGCTCTGAGATCTTCTTGTTATCCTCTTTTTCCAGGGTCTCCATTGCTAACTTCTGCCTGGGATCAAGCTGATCGAGAGCTGCCACTATGATGCTTGTGTCCACATAGCTCATCTTCTCCTCTCCTCCAGCAGTTGTTCTGTCGCCCCACTGAGGTCAATCAGTGTTTTCCCCTCGATCTTCTCAAGTTCAAAAAGCTTCTCTAAAGCTCTGGAAACCTCGAATAATTGGCTTAAGTTCTCAATGCCAAGCTTTATAAGCTCTCTTATGGCCTCGCTTCTCGACCCAAAAACCCCATGCTCTACCAGCTGGTCTATCTGCTTTAACTCCTGCTCTTTTAGCCTCACAGGAACGATCTTTGAAACCATATGTAATACGATATGTATTCGTATATAAAGATTTCTCTCCTCTAATGAGGAACATGTTATCACTGCCATTGCCGCCCCCGAAAGCTCCTGCAACACTAATTCAGCTTCTAAAACATCAGCAAAAGAGCTATTCTGAACAAAAAATTGAGGATAAGCCACCACAGGATGTGCTTATTTGATCTCTGTCAGCAATGCCATCTTTGCTGCAGTATTCAGAATGCATCAGTTTATTTATAGATGTATTAATCATTAAAAATACATTAATTTAGTTTATCTTCAGTATTGTTTACAAACGCCCACAAGAATATTCAAATAATGAAGATTTATTAATAAATACTTTATATTAACTATCTACAGATGATCCTCCGATCTTCTCATCCTTCTGATCTCAATGCAGACAATCAGCAGGATTATCACCACAGCCAAGCGAGATGCCAGCCTGCTGATGAGGCTGATCCTCATCTGATGGACAGCCTCCATGTACTCCTCTCTTATCTCCTCCCACTTCAGATGTCCCTTTACAAATCTGTAAAGTAGATCGTAGTACCTCCTGTCCTCCTCGTACATCTCATAAAACGCATTTCCATAATAGTAGCTAACAGGAGAGAGCCTCCACCAGCCGTAGAACATGGAGGCATTCAGGTATATTATGAAGGACTGCCTCCAGTCCTCAAGGTACTCGTTGTCCGTGTAGGTTGGGAGCTCGATCTCAACTGAGAGGTTGTACCTCCTTATCTTCTCATCTGCCTCCCTGAACCTCTCAAGGGACATCGTTCCAGTTATGAAGTTCGGCTGGAGCATTGCATGATCGAAGCCAAGATCCCTCCACCTGCCCACATCAGCGAAAAAGTAGGGAATCCAGTACATCTTAAGCCCTCTTTCATGGACATATGAGCAGATCTCTTTTATCAGCTGGACATCCTCCTCCGGGGCTGACTCTCTAGTCCAGTAGAAGCCAATAAGTTTTAAATTTTTGAAATTAAAATTTGATATTATATAATTTATGTAGCTCTTGATCTCCTCAGCTCTGTCCTCTGATGGCATTGGCACTGCAACTATCACATTCAGCTCAACTTTTTCATCTAAAAGAAGCTCTGCCTCCTCTGCAGCAGCCTGGAGCTCTGATATCTGCTGGATCATCCTCTCGGAGAACCATCTTATGTCCTCTTTTGTCGCCGTCCCATCCTCATAGCTCATGTTGGATGGCGTGACGAGCCCGAGGAAGAGGAAGGTGTCGAAAAACCTGTCAACAACCACTCCATCCCTTATGTACAGAACCAGGGAGATAAGCTGATCCCTTGTCATGTACATATCAGGCCTGGCATCCGTGTAGACTAGGACTATCGGCGCTTGAAACACAAGGAGGAGCAGAAGGATGGGGATCACAGGATATATGAGGATAAATAAAAAGCTTTTATCAAGATTTTTTACTATCTGCAAAAGATTTTTAAGCTTCGAATGCCTCAAGCAGTATGCTTGCTGGACGCAGAAGGAGGATAGGACACATATACAGGGGTGTCCATTCTGGCTACAAGAGTGAGGCTTAGGCTGACCTCCTCCCTGCCCTGAAGGGTGAGGGTTCCCTTTGGGGCGGTCATAGGTTCCCCCCATCTATTCGGGTTTACATCTGTCATTTGGGGGGCAGTCGGGGTGATCAGAGATCCCCCCATCTGGATGAGTTTAATTGCTCTTCTCCTAATATTTAACGCTCCGACTAGGTCTCTGTCTGCCTCGAAATCACATTTGAGGCATCTCAGTCTTCTATAGCCAATCTCAACAAGTTTTGATTCGCATGCTGGGCATGCAGTTGATGTGTTTCTTGGATCTACCGTGATGACAGAGATTCCTCTCTTCATCGCCTGCCAGTTGATCCAGTACCCGAGTCTTCTATAGCCCAACAAAATCAGCAGACATTCGGTATTCCCGCCCTCTTTCTGAGCTCATTGAACTCCTCTATGCTCATGTCAGCTATCCTTGAGGCCACGTACATGTCCCCTGTCTCCACATAAAAGGTGAGAGCTGCTTTAACCCTTGGAGGTTGG
>JAGDWR010000059.1 GCA_023269865.1 Candidatus Methanodesulfokora sp. | reverse complement strand
ATCCAAAGTAACCCAAGCAACCAAAATAACCTAGCTAAACGGCACGGGCAACCACATCGGATTAATGCCGGGGGTGGGATTTGAACCCACGACCGCCCGGTCTTCAGCCGGGCGCTCTCCCAGTCTGAGCTACCCCGGCAAAAATGGACCGGGAGGGATTTGAACCCTCGGCCTCCCGCATGCCAAGCGGGCGCGCTACCAGACTGCGCCACCGGCCCACCATAAATAACATTTAGTATTTAAGCCTTGCTCCATGCATAGCTTCTCAGCCTTTTGCTCCTTCCAAAGCCGCAGGAGGCACAGTATCCCTTCTTTATGTTGAATGAATGCCTTCCACATCTCCTACATCTTACATGAGTCTTTCCCCTGCTCCTTCTTCCCATTGAGGGCGTTCCCTTTGTCATTCCTTCACCTCCTTGGGCATGGATATGGCAACGACCATATCCCCTCTAACTAGAACCCTTTTTCCCAGTCTAATTGCTTTTCTCTCCCCTTTATCAACTATCAGCTCCTCTGCATCTCCCAGTATCAAGTTTAGATGTCTGTCAAATGACTCCAGCTTTCCTCTTATCCAGAAACCTGTTTTGAGGGATACAAGAACATCCTCCTTCATGTTCTTGCTCAGATAGGCTGCTGTGTCGGGCATCAAGACAAGACCATTGACTATATAAAAACTTAATCAAATTTTTATTCTCGAGCTTCAAGAGGAGGAGGTGAGAGCATGAGCAGAATATTCAGAAAAATACTGGGAAAGGAGGGGGAAAAAGAGGAGGTCATAGAGGAGCAGCCAGAGACACCTCACTTTCCATCTGTATCAGAGAAAGCAATGGCGATAAAGCCCATGAACATGAAATCAATTGAGGACATAGATTCCATTGTGAATGAGGTGAATGACGGCAACATAGTCATACTGAGGTATGATGACATGGCATCTGAGCCGGATAAGCTGAAGATGGCTCTAGAGAGGTTAAAGGAGAGGATCCTTGACATAGGAGGGGATATGGTCCTCATAAAATCGGGGAAGAACAGCCCCCTTCTCATAGCTCCAAGGTTTGTGGAGATCTGGAGGACTCCCAGCGAGGGATGAATCTACAATGAACGGATCAGGCGAGCCTCAGCTTCTCACCAACGGATGGGGTTATGACAGCGCTTCCCGTGCTCCTGCTCAGCAATGGCTTGAATGACCTCATTTTTTCAGCTTCTCCATGCACCAATATTATCCTTGATGGCCTGGGTATCGATGATGGATATGTCAGAAGCTGAACTTTGTCTGCATGTGCTGAGAATCCCTCGACAAAGTGGATCTCAGCCTTTACCTCGATTGTTTTTATCTCACCTGCCTCATCCCTCATCCTGATCTCCCTCACTCCCTCCTTAAGCCTCCTTCCCAGCGTTCCCTCAGCTTGATAGCTCACTAAAACCACGGAATTTTTTTCATCTGAGCTCATTCTGATGAAATATTCAACACTTGGGCCTCCATTGAGCATTCCTGATGGAGCTATTATGATGCTCGGCCCTCCTGTTGCTATTGAATCCTTGTCCTCAGTCCCTTTTAGCATCGTGAAGTGCTCATCCGTGAAGGGATCCCTGTCCTCCCCGAACACCTTCGTCTTTATGTAATCCGACAGATAGTTTGGATAGGCTGAGTGTATTGCCGTTGAGTCGTAAACCATCCCATCTATGTAGACTGGCACATCAGGAATCTCCCTCTTTGAAAATGCCTCAACTAAGGTTATCATTACCTCCTGGGCTCTCCCGACGGATAAAGCTGGTATCAGAACCCTTCCTCCCCTCTCAATAGTGCTCCTTATTATCTGTATCAGCTGTCTCTCTGCCTCCCAGAGAGGAGGCAGGACATCCTGTTCACCTCCATAAGTGCACTCCATTATCAGGGTCTCAACCCTGGGGAAGGATGTATCAGCCCTTGAGAGCAGTTTTGTCTCCCTGAACCTGAAGTCCCCTGTGTAGAGCACATTGTGCTTCCTTATGTTTAAATGAACTAGAGCTGAGCCGAGTATGTGGCCTGCATTGTAGAAAGTGAGCTTGACATCAGGGGATATATCCACTGTCTCCTCGTAATCAAGAACGATCATGTGGTTCAGCATCCTGGCCACATCTGCCTCAGAGAAATATGGTATTATCCCCTGTCTTCTCGAAAGATTTATGTAGTCAAGCAGAAGGAGAACTATCAGGTCTCTTGTCGGCCTTGTGACATATACAGGTCCTCTGTATCCATATTTGAAGAGGAAGGGAAGCGCTCCTGAGTGATCAAGATGGGCATGTGATATTATAACTGCATCTATCTCATCCAGATCTATCAGGTCGTAGCGGGGGAATACTTCAGATCCGCCCAAGCTTATTCCTGCATCGAGCAGGACCGATCCCTCGTTTGTTGTCACAGCTATTGAGCTTCTTCCTACCTCCCTTGCCCCTCCCAGAAAGCTCACAAATATGCCTCTCTCCACTCCAATAGGCTCTCTATATATTCTCTCAGCGATTTTCCTCATTATCCTCTTTCTCTCGGGAGCTCCTTCTATCAAGTAGTTGTATATTGTGTTCAGAAGGCCTGACTCAATGGTGGGGGCCCTCAGGACAACCGGCCTCCACCCAGTTCTCTTCAGTATCTCATTTATGTAATATCCGCTCTTGCCCACAACATAGCCAGTCCTCTTTGCTATTATGTATATCTCCCTCGTCTCCTCAACAGCCCTTATATCTGTTATCTCAGCCTTTTGTGGTATAAGCTCCCTTATCACTCTCTTCGCATCATCCTCTGGGAGCATCTTGCCGGAGGACATCACTATTATCTTCTTTCTCAGCAGCTTTGCTGCTTCACCAACTGTACTGTTTGACTCCAAAAAGCTCGAGGGATCATCCACATATACTACAACAAATGGACCCTCGAGCTCGACCTTTTTCACGTCCCCTATCCTGCTTAAAACCTCCTTTACCCTCTTCTTGACATCAGAAGGGCCTTTTTTCAAGACTACCTCCTCTCAACTTCTCTATTTCCTCTTTTTCCAAGAAGTGAACTCCTTTTTCATCTATGACAGTGAGATCTATCCCATCCCCAGTCGCAGAATCCCTTGAAAGAGCTGAGAGCATCGCATTAATGGCGAGAACCTTTCCTTTCTCCACATTTATATCCGCTGAATATCCCTCCTCTATGACCGAAATGGCAACAGGGGAACCTGAACCAGTTGCTATGTAGTCTTCTTCAGTTAAAGTGCCATAAAGATCTACATTGTAGAGATGAGGACCGCTCCTATCAACACCACCGACTATCAAGTGGGCTATCATCACATATGGCCTGTATGATCTGAGCATCAATGCGAGATACTTTGCTATCGAGCTTATTGGCATTTCCCTCTCCTGATCCAGCTCATAAAGAGCTGAGATAGCTGAAAGTATTGTTGTCAGATACTGCCCATCCGCTACAAGGCCGGATATAGTTGCAACAGCCCTGTTGGATATCTTTATCGTCTTCCTCGCATTCTTGCTCGCAACAAATGTTGCGGATGATGCCCTTCTATCAGATGCGATGACAACACCATCAGAACACTTTATACCGACTGTTGTCGTGCCCTTCAGCATTTTCTCAAACACATCTGATTCCATGAGGATCACCTTAAAAGCAATCCAATTTGGATCTGCTTGTATTTAACCTTATATTCAATTAAATAAAATTAACTGAATGTATATCAGTGCTCTATAGGAGCCTCTCATAAAAACTATTTTAATTCTATTTCTAGAAAGGAAATTACCGGTATTCCCAGCTCGCCTTCAAGTCCTGTACGCACCTTTTTTCCAAGGGATATCACTGTGAATATGCCTGAGACATTTGCTCTAGCTTTTCTACAGAGATTTACCAGCGCTTTCATCGTTGCACCAGTCCTGATTATGTCATCCACCAGGAATACATATTCTCCTCTTTTTATCGTGTTTTTGGGCAGGTAGATATACCTATATGTTCCGGATTCAAAGACCTGTTTTATCTCTATGAATTCCCTTACACCCAGCTCCTTTGTTTTCCTAGCTACTGCTACTTCTTTGCCCAATATAGAGGCTATTTGGTATGCCACGGGTATGCCATCCGCTTCGATAGTTAGCACTTTGTCTATCTTCACGGAGTTTATCTTCTCATATTC
>JAGDWR010000034.1:2610-4168 GCA_023269865.1 Candidatus Methanodesulfokora sp. | reverse complement strand
TTCTGGGGCAGAATATGTTGTTTGACGAGAGACCGAAGGAGAAAAGAGAGGACTTGTACGATAGAGAAAAGGAGCTTGAGGAGATAAAGAAAAGCCTAGGAAGGCCTCTTGTCCTTCTCACAGGCATAAGGAGGATAGGAAAGACATCCCTCCTTAAAGTTGCTCTGAATGAGATAGGAATTCCAGCAGTGATGATAGATGCAAGAAACTTGAAGAGGAACTACGGGAGGAGGGATCTCTACAGGCTTATAGCCCAGGGATTGACCTCCTCTTTAGATAAGCTGAGGGATCTCATCTCCAGCATAAGGGGGGTAAGGATAGCTGGACTTGAAGTTGAGCTCTCATGGAGAGGGAGGGATTCACTGAGCCTAGCTGAGCTATTTGACAGGCTGAATAAGAGGAAAATTGTTATAGCTGTTGATGAGGCCCAGAGGCTGAGAGGACCTCAGTCAACCGAGTTTAAAAATGCTTTAGCCCATTCCTATGACTACAACAGGAACATCACATTCATACTGACGGGCTCCGAGGCAGGATTGCTTCACAGCTTCATCGGATCTGAGGACAGCAGTTCCCCTCTTTACGGAAGGTTTTATGTTGAGATAAAGCTTGAGAGGCTGAACAGGGAGCAGTCCATCGATTTCCTTGAGAGGGGATTTGAGCAGCTCGGAATAAGAGCTGAGAGGAGCATTTTGGAGAGAGCTTATGAGGAATTTGATGGAATACCTGGCTGGCTCACGTTCTTCGGCAACTCCTATGCAAGAGGAAATTACAACATCGAGAGGATAAAGAGGATGGCTGTAAACATGGCATTGAAGGAGCTTAAAAACATGATAAAGGACAATCCTAGGAGATATTCCCTCGTCCTCAGGGCTATTTCAGAGGGAAAGAGAAGCTGGAGCGAGATAAAGGATTATTTAGAGGAGAAGGAGGGATCTACTGTGTCAAGCAGCGTTCTCCACAACATAATAAGGAATCTGGAGGAAATGAGCATAATAAGCAGATATGAGTTCCTGGATCCAATATACAGGGAGGCCGCAATGTTTCTATGAAAGCAGACAGCACTCTCAAGCATAAAAGTGATCAGTGCGAGCATCTATTTTATTTATATTTACCTTATTATTTTATGAATCAAAACCTTTAGGGTTCTCATAAAAATAATTTTTATTTAGCAAATAGATGCAATAATTCTTAAAAGTAGTGAATCTCATGTGAGGATTAAAGTGGGAATAAATTTGGAGCTGACTCTTTATCCGTCCTTTGTCCTCTCCCTTTTCCACTACAACAACGGAACTTATGTAAAGGCTGCTGGTATTAAGAAGGAGTGCAAAATGAGAGCTGAGGATGGATACCTCGTGACGGACTGCGGAGATGAGGCTTTGTACTGGAGCGGTGCCTGGTTTATGGATCTGCTGGATTCGGAGGAGCCAAAAGGAAGCATATCATGGCTTGTGGACCTGTTAAAATCGCAATATCCAATGCTTGGCCTTGCTGTAGATCCCCATGATCCTCTCCACATTTTAATACCAATATTCTTATCCCAGTCCACAAGCTACCATGG
>JAGDWR010000034.1:0-2510 GCA_023269865.1 Candidatus Methanodesulfokora sp. | reverse complement strand
ATGATCCATTTAAAGCTGCAGAAATAGCCCCTAAACTATCTGGAAGCTATCAGCTCAGAAGGCTTAATTACTCCTTCTCCTGCTTATCCTCCGCTATAAGCGGGGATGTGTGGACAACAAGGAGGAAGATGGTGAACTGCAGATACTGTGGGCCAAAGGTAGCAGATGCCTTCCTCCTGTTCGGGATGGCTGAAACCACATCAGCCCCTGTTGACAGGCACTTTATCTCAATGGCAAGAAAACTCGAGCTCTGGGACTTCAGGCAGCCCATCCTGAGGATGTGCAGAAAGAATGATTGCCACAGCTGCCCTGCCAACAAGAAGTGCATCAGATGGCTCTCATTCGATCAGCTGGGAAAGCTTGCTGGATGGATTCAGACTGCATTCTATCTACATGAGAAGCTTTACTGCTCTAGGAAGCTTTGCCAGAGCTGTCTCATTAGATCTGAGTGCAATGCTAAAAGTTAACAGCAATTTTTATCTGGACTACATATTATATCCTTGGATGCATGAACAGCTGAAATTGATCGAATAAAGAGCAAGCGCTTAGTGAGAAAAAAGTGTGGAGAGACCTGTTCACCTGCTACACACCTCTAATGGCATCCAGTTGTTTAAGCTAACAAGAGGCATGCGCATCGGCTGAAGAGTGCGCTTGAACGGGTTGAAGACAAGGCCCAGGATCTCAAGCGTCACAACCCCCAGCAGAGCCTGGTCATCAGCCTCACCTAGAACAACAGGGCTATGGCACTCACCCTGAGGGAGGGAGATGTAGCACTCTGAAACCTCCCTTTTGATCACAGTTCCATCAGCAAGCGTGAACTCATGCTCTCTCATGGGCTTAAGCCCTATGCTTTTCCAAACTTTTTCGGGAAGCACTGTATAAGTCGCACCACTGTCCACTAGGAAGCGCACTTCCTCCTCCCCTGATGGCCCCCTGACCCTCCCCACAATGTACACTATTCCCAAGCAAACACCCTCTGACTGCTCCAGCATGATAGAGAAACAGGAAGAAGTAAAAAACTTTTCGCCAAGTTGAAGCACTGGGGTTTTTCTCAAGCTTGCACTGAGATATAGCGAAAAAAGCACTATCTGCAGTTATCACGCAGAAAAGCTAGGAGCTACTTGAGAAATCTCTCCTTAAAGCTTATGATGGTTATCCCAACCATGTTTTTGCCTTTGAGCCTGTATACAACACCTTCATCCACTTCAATACTATCATCTGCCTCTGATGGAGGTCCAAAGCTGATGTATAGCACATCTGACTCCTCATCACAATCTATATCAACTTTTTTCAGGGCTAGAAATGCTTTTTCCATACGACCTCACACTTCTTTCGAGAGCACTAGACATATACTATGCTCTCTTCTCCACTATAAAATTTACTAGCTGTCAACCGCAGGAAGATGAATTATCGCAGGCTGCAATTCTTAATAGATGTAGCTCTCAATTTATCAGAGGATTGATTTTAATAACACGATTAGGAAATGTCGTCCCTGTAATTCCAGAATCCTCAAAAGCTCGAGAAAAGCATGTGACTTCAACTAGGGTTGTCAAAGAGATCCAATCTGAAATAATGCATTATAGCAGATAAAAAGACTGTTGGTATTAAGACTTGGGCTTTTTATTTAACTATCTATATGACCTTAATTATACCTTTTATAGAACCTCCTTCCTGTTCAGCTGTGGGATATGATCCAATTGCCCTAGCTGAGTCGATGAGGAAGATAGTTGAGAGAGATGGCAGGAGGAGGTACTACAGGTTCAGAGGAGGGAAGTGGTATGGTGGGATAGCCACTGCTGACTGCGTCGGCTGCAACCTCAGATGCATCTTCTGCTGGAGCAATGTGCCAAGGGACAACCCCTCAATGGGCTGGAAGTTCTACAGCCCTGAGGAGGTGTACTCCAACCTGAGGAGGATAGCTGAGAGGAGGAGGTACAGGCTCCTCAGGATATCGGGAAACGAGCCGACGATATGCTGGGATCACCTCATCAGGGTTCTTGAGCTTGTGGAAGAGGACGGGCGCTTCAATTTCATCCTGGAGACAAATGGGATAATAATAGGGAGAGATAGATCCAAGGCAGAGGATCTGTCAAGGTTCAGTAGGGTTCACGTCAGGGTCTCCTTGAAGGGAACTTGTGAGGAGGAGTTCAGCCTCCTCACTGGAGCCAAGCCGGAGGCATTCGAGCTCCAGCTCATGGCATTAAGGAATCTAGCTGATTACAATGTGCCAGCCCATCCGGCAGCAATGCTCTCCTTCTCAAGCAGGGAGAACATAAAAAAGCTTATTGAGAGGTTAAAAGAGATAGATGAGGGTTATGCAGCTGAGTTCGAGGAGGAATATGTGTTTCTCTACCCTCATGTTAAGGAGAGGCTGAGGAAAGCTGGGGTTGTCCCGATAACTGCGTATGAACCGGATAAAGTGCCTGATGAGCTGGTATAGGAGTGATATACTCATCAACAGTGGAATTGTCCCAGTGGGAAAGAATTTAAGTCCTGCTAGCATCTTTCCA
>JAGDWR010000080.1:1894-4217 GCA_023269865.1 Candidatus Methanodesulfokora sp. | reverse complement strand
TAATAGGGACAATGAGGGCACTAGGTGCCTCCAGAACAGATATAGTCCTGCTCTTTCTGGTGGAAGCTGTTATAATAAGTGTCTCAGGCGTCCTGCCAGGAATGGCTGTGGGCTATCTAGGTGCTCTCGCTTTCTCATTGCTGACAGGCGGGATAACTATGGGAGCTGGAATGGGCGAAGCTGTTCGAGCCCACCCGGGCACTCGCCCCCAAGTAGGCATATCCATGGTTCCAACTCTGCCTCCAGACATAGCATTTACGATATTCTTGATAACTGTTGCCGTCAGCATAATTGGGGCAATACCTCCCTCGCTCAGAGCTGCCAGCTTGGAGCCATCAGAAGCGCTGAGATATGAGTAGAATATCGCTATTCTACAAATTTTTTCTTTTTACTTTGAAAACTGAGGGAATATGTTTATATTTTCGCTTAAGGGGAAAACTTGCTCCTCTAAAGAGGAGAGGTGGAAATATGAAAGGAGTATCCAAGATTGTTTGGGCAGCTGTTGTCATCTTAATAGTGATAATACTGGCTGCCGCAGCCCTTTTGATGCAAAAACCCACGCCAGCCCCAGCACCTGCACCATCAGCTCCTCCTGCTCCTAAATATGCTGATACAATAACTATAGGCACTACGGACAAGATATCAGATTTAGATCCAGCCATGGCATACGACTTCTTCACATGGGAGGTGTTCAACAACGTGATGGAAGGACCATTCAAGTACAAACCTGGGACAACGGATCTGGAGAAGGGGATAATAACTGACTATCAGGTTCAGGAGGGAGGCAAGGTCTACATATTGAAGCTTAGAACCGACCTTAAATTTGCTGATGGAAGCCCATGCAATGCAAACACATTGAAGTGGTCCATAGATAGGGTTGCAAGGATAAACGGTGATCCAGCTTGGTTTGTCACCGATATCGTGGATAAAGTTGATGTAGTAGATGATTACACATTGAAGATAACCCTTAAATCTCCCTTGTCATTCTTCCCAGCCATATTAGCTGTTCCCACATACTTTCCAATACCTCCTGATAAATATCCAGCTGACAAGGTCTCATCTGACAACACAGCTGGAGGAGTTGGACCTTACAGAATAGTCAAGTTCGTGAGGGACCAACAGCTTGTACTGGAGGCAAATCCATACTACTACGGAACACAGCCAAAGACTAAAACCGTTGTGATAAAGTTCTACAAGGATGCCACCACGTTGAGGCTTGCTCTTGAAAGCGGAGAGATAGACATAGCGTGGAAGACGCTGAATCCAACTGACATAAAGGACCTGAAGACCAAGCCTGGGATAAAGGTCTGGGAGGGACCTGGCTCTTTCATAAGATACATAGTGTTCAACACGAAGATACCTCCATTTGACAACAAGCTTGTCAGACAGGCCCTCGCAGCAGCTCTTGATAGGAATGCAATAGCCCAGAAGGTGTTCCTTGGAACTGTAGATCCTCTTTACAGCTTGATACCAAGTGGAATGTGGGGCCACATTGATGCATTTAAGGACAAGTATGGGGAGGCAAATCTAGATCTTGCAAAGCAGCTTTTGAAGCAAGCTGGATACAGTGAGACCAAGAAGCTGAAGGTGGAGCTCTGGTACACCCCAACCCACTATGGAGATACTGAAGCTGATGTGGCTGCATTGATAAAGGAGGCATGGGAGAAGACAGGGATGGTTGAGGTTACTGTGAAAAGCGCTGAATGGAGCACATACCTTGATCTTACGAGGAAGGGACAGCTTGCTGTCACGCTTTACGGCTGGTATCCCGACTATATGGATCCAGATGATTACACCTTCCCGTTCCTCCATACTGGATCGAACAGATGGCTTGGAAATCCATACAGTGATCCTGACATGGACAAGATGCTTGAACAAGCTCAGGTAGAGCCAGATCAGGCAAAAAGAACTGAATTATACAAGAATATACAGATAAAGCTTGCTGATGACGCTCCAATAGTACCAATATTCCAAGGAAAGCTTTATGTTGCATCAAAGGACACAGTTGGCGGCATAGTCCTTGATCCTCTGATGCTCCTGAGGTACTACTTGATATACAAGCAGGTAGGCGGCTGATTCCCCTCTTTTCTTTTTTTGGTGATAGAATGACATCATTAAAAGCATATATAGCAACTAGGATTGTTCTCACAATCCCGATGATCCTCATTCTGCTTACCTTAGTCTTCTTTGTGATGAGGGTCCTTCCAGGAAATCCCGTGATAGCAATAGTTGGGATGAAGGCCTCTCCAAAGTATATAGCGGAGCTTGAGCATCAGCTTGGCCTGGACAAGCCATTATGGCAGCAGTATCTGGATTATCTGGG
>JAGDWR010000080.1:0-1794 GCA_023269865.1 Candidatus Methanodesulfokora sp. | reverse complement strand
GGCTTTCTCGTGAGCATAATAATAGGAATAGCCACCGGGATGATAGCAGGTGTGAAGAGCGGTGGCAAAGTGGATTTCTCAATGAGGATATACAGCATAGTTGCTTACTCCCTCTTCATACCCTGGTTCGGGATGATGCTGCAGCTTGTCTTTGGAGTATGGCTCAAAATACTTCCTGTAGGCGGAAGAATAGATCCCCTCCTTGAGCCAAGGCATATAACAGGTCTATATATTATTGATAGTATATTAACACTTAACTTTGATTCTTTGGTTAATGCTCTGGAGCATTTAGCCCTTCCTTCTCTAACCTTAGGCATAGTATTAAGCGGAATTTACACGAGGCTTGTCAGATCTAGCTTGATGGAGGTATTCTCCCAGGACTTTATGAGGGCATGCAGGGCAAGAGGGCTTAAGACATCATCCATACTCTTTAGGCATGGATTGAAGAATGCGTTGATACCGATATTGACAATGATGGGCCTTCAATTTGCTCTCCTCCTTGCAGGAGCTGTCTTAACCGAGACGACATTCTCCTGGCCGGGAATGGGAACCTTTCTCATGGAGAGGATAGAGTACAGGGATTTCACCACAGTTCAGGGGACAATAGCATTCTACGCTCTATTTGTAGCCCTAGTCAGCCTGGTGGTGGATCTAATTTATGCATATGTAGATCCAAGGATAAGGTACTGAGGTGGTTTTATGCTAAAAGCAATTAGATCAGCTGGTGCAGATGGGCTCATGATAATAATAGGCCTGATAATAGTGATTTCTGTTACCTTTATGGCTGTTTTCTCCGAATACATAGCTCCTTACGATCCTATAACACCAGTTGGGAGAGCTGTTGAGCCTCCTTCGAGCAAGTTCATAATGGGAACTGACTCAATAGGAAGAGATGTGTTCAGCAGGGTTGTCTTCGGCTCAAGGACTATAATGATGGTTGTACTTCTGTCGACAGCCATCTCAATGCTGATAGGAATACCCTTGGGCATGCTCTCAGGTTATGCAGGAGGGCTGCTTGACAGAGCTTTATCCCTTGTTATGGACAGCATATACGCATTTCCCGGCCTCATACTTGCGATAGCTATAGCAGCAATGCTGGGCCCAGGAGTTTACAACACCGCAGTATCGCTGGCTGTTGTCTACATACCAACCTACTTCAGGATGGTCAGAGGACAGGTTCTCTCCTTAAGAGAGCAGCTGTTCGTCGAGGCAGCTAGAGCCATAGGAGCTAGAGGCAGCAGGATAATGTTCAAATATATATTTCCCAACTTAGTATATATAATAGCTGTGGTCTTCTCGCTGAACGTGGCTGATGCAATACTGACAGAAGCTGGATTGAGCTTTCTCGGCCTTAGCGTTGTTTCTCCCACTCCTGATTGGGGATTTGACCTTAAAAATGGGCAAAGATATTTTCTCTCAGGAATATGGTGGCCTGTTGTCTTTCCTGGAGTCATGATAATACTGCTAGCTTTGGGATTCGGATTTCTAGGTGAGGGGTTAAACGCGATAATGGGGAAGGAGGAGAGGTGATCTCTTGCTTAAAGTAGAGGATCTCACGGTGCATTACATGGGAAGGAAAATTGTAAGGGCTCTCGAGGGAGTGAGCATTGAGATAAAGAAAGGGGAGATAATGGGTGTTGTGGGAGAATCTGGAAGCGGGAAGACAACTTTAGGCCTATCGATTCTTAAGCTGCTGCCTCCGAATGGAAGAATAGTTGGCGGCAGGATATATCTGGACGATCTCGATATAACTGGAATGAGCGAGGAGAAAATGAGGGAGATAAGGGGGAGACA
>JAGDWR010000083.1 GCA_023269865.1 Candidatus Methanodesulfokora sp. | reverse complement strand
CTATATAAGAGCTCTTCTCAATGCCTCTAGATCGAACTTCGTGTGGGAGCATCCATTCTTGATTAGGGGAATCCCCTGAGCTGGTATCTTAAGGAAACTTGAGGCAAGCTTGAGCTCCATTCCACATGCAACCCCTACAACAGCGTCATATCCTCTCTCAATTATCTTGGGTATGCAAGATCCACCGGGAACTATGTAGACATCATATCCCCTCTCCTCTGCCATTTCAACTGCTGCTCTCACCAGACAATCCGATGAACACCTCTGGCAGATGTATGATGGTACGCTCTCATCAAAAACTGCTTTACATCTGCTGTCCATGTGCTTCCTTGAGCAGTGAGGGAGAAACAATGCCTTTCTTCTTGCGTTCTTGAAATTCCTCCTCCCCATCTCGCTCATAATGCATATCTCCAGCATATCCTCAACTACAGTTATAGCATTCTGGAGATCCATTCCCGTTATCTCCTCCAGTCTGAAGGTTCTCACAAGATCTATTGCCTTTGCTGCAATTCTTCTGTGTATTTTTCTCTCATATGATGCCTTTAAGAGCTCCTCAAAGAACTGCTTAGGCACAACAGACAGGTCAAAGTTGAATCTATAGGGCACCTGCTTTCCTGAAAGCTTCCTTAAAATATTTTTCTCGAAGATGGAAAGGTTTATCAGCTTGAATCTCATAAAAATCTGGGGATTTGATGCAGGAAGAAGCTCTTATATCCACCTTTATAAACCTGATAATAGCCCTTATAGTCGCCTGGATTTTGATAACATTTCTGAGGGCAGCAATAAGGGTCATAAGGGAGTATGAGAGAGCTGTTATATTCAGATTGGGGAGGCTTCTTGGAGCAAAGGGGCCCGGGCTTATATTCTTGATACCCTTTGTTGACAAGCCGAGGATAATAGATCTCAGGCTTCTGAGCTTCGACATACCAAGGCAGAGGATAATAACAAAGGACAATGTCACAGTTGATGTGGATGCAGTTGTCTACTACAGGGTTGTGAACCCGATAGATGCTGTTGTGAAGGTCCAGGACTACATAACTGCTTCCAATTTCATAGCCCAAACTACACTGAGGGATGTAATAGGTCAGGTAGAGCTAGATGAACTGCTGACAAGGAGGGATGAGCTCGGGAAGAGGATACAGGGTATAGTGGATGAGATTACAGAGGGATGGGGGATAAAGGTCACCCAGGTGGCATTGAGGGATGTTGTACTTCCTGAGGAGATGCTGAGAGCTATAGCTAAGCAAGCAGAGGCTGAGAGAGAGAAGAGAAGTAGGATAATAACAGCAGAGGGAGAGCTTTTAGCTGCTCAGAAGATGGCAGAAGCAGCTGAATTTTACGCAAAGAATCCTCAGGCAATGAGGCTGAGGGAGCTACAGACATGGGTTGAGATAGCAAGGGAGAGAAACCTGATAATAATAACTGAAGGAGGAGTAGCTGCTGGACCTATTGCATATGCGTTGGCTGCCAGGAAGGAGGAGAAGAAATGAGGTTCTCTGCCCTTTTGATCCTCCTCTTTATTCCAATTATATTAGCTAGTGCTGATGAGAACAGAATTTTGGTTGTGAACATAACTGGCTACATATCTCCAGCTACGGTTGAGCAGGTAAAAGCAGCAGTAAGCGAAGCTGAAAACGGATACAATGCCCTTGTTCTGCAGATAAACACATTCGGAGGATCTGCAGATTCAACTTTCAGCATAGTTGACATTCTTCTGTCCTCGAAAGTTCCCACGATAGGCTATGTCTATCCAGTTGGTGGACAGGCCCTCTCAGCAGGATCCTACATCCTAATGGCAACAGACTATGCAGCAATGGCTCCCTACTCCACAATAGGATCAGCTCAGCCAGTTGTGGGCTACACTCCTCTCAACGAGAGCAAATATCTGAATGCATATTCAACAAAGATGAGGAGCTATGCTGAGATGCATGGCAGAAATGGAACTGCTGCCTCCTTAATGGTCACAAAAAACCTGAACTTCATGCCTGAGGAGGCTCTAAAGGCAAAGCTGGTGGATGCTGTTGAGCCATCTCTGGAATCCCTGCTGAAGAACGCCGATGGAAAGACGGTAAAGAGAGCTGATAAGCTGTTTGTTCTCAGGACATATCCTGCTTCTGTTGAGTACATGCCAACTAGCCCCAGGGTTGAGGTGATGAGACAGCTCTCAGATCCCGTTATCTCAAGTCTTCTCTTCAGCTTAGGCTTCATGATCCTTCTTGTTGGCCTGATGACGCCAGGATGGGGGGCTGAGGTGGCTGGGGCAATAATGATACTGCTTGCCATGATAGGGATGGGGGTCAGCGTTGATCTAGCAAGCTTGATACTCCTGGCAATATCTGCTGTGCTCTTCATAGCTGAGGTGAAGAAAGGACTTCATGGATTTGGAGCAATTGCATCGACAGCTCTTCTCATAATAGCTGTGCTGTTGATGGTAGGAAGCCCGTGGAGGCCAACTCTCATATCGTCAAGCTGGATGCTAGAGACGATGTTGAAGCTTATTTTATCTATCGGAGGAATCGGCATAGCTATATCAA
Organism: Candidatus Methanodesulfokora sp.; assembly: GCA_023269865.1. GTDB lineage: Archaea > Korarchaeota > Korarchaeia > Korarchaeales > Korarchaeaceae > Methanodesulfokora. Next base: position 1,688 of record JAGDWR010000083.1, on the reverse strand, counting down.
TTGTATTCCTGAAGGGAATATCCTCGATAATAAGGAGAAAGCCTGTCGAATGGCTTCCAACAGGAACTGGAGTTGCTTTGGACGACATAGCTCCTGGAAAGGAGGGTTATGTTAGGATAAAAGGTGAGCTCTGGAGGGCAACTTCAGATGAGGAGATAAAAGCAGGGGAAAAGGTAGAGGTCGTTGGGAGAAGAGAGGGAATTCTGGTTGTAAAGAGGAAGCAATAGGAGTGCTACCATTCATTATGAGTGCATCGAGCTATCGATAAGAATTTAATAAATCCCCTTGACAACTCCATGTGCCGAGGTTTGTTGTACAGGAACATCATGCTAGGAGGCTTCATTGGGATTTAAGACTTGAGATGGATGGTGTTCTCAAATCATGGGCTGTTCCAAAAGGTATTCCTGAGAAAAAAGGTTTGAAAAGACTTGCAATTCAAACGGAGGATCACGACTTATCCTACATAGACTTTGAAGGGACAATCCCAGAGGGCATGTATGGAGCAGGAGAGGTGAAGATATGGGATTCAGGTGAGTATGAGCTCATGGAGAGGAATGATAAGATAAAGTTCCTGGCCAAAGGCAGGAGAATGAATGGAGAGTATGTCCTTCTGAGGACAAGAGTGGGGTGGCTTTTGATGAAAGTTTCATGATATTCCTAGGTTAATAAAGCTCTTGGGCATCATGTGGACTTTTGCCTAGCTCGGGCAGGTAGCCTTCCAGATCCAAACAGCTTCTAGGATAAGAAAGCTATGAATTTCCCGATGAGGAGCTAAAGAGATGTTGGAGGTAGTAAAGCTTGATACAAAAAAGATCAGTGCAAAGATATCTCCTGTGCCCCAGAGGAGTACATATAAGCTTAATTGAGAACCGAAGGCCTTTCAGTAAAATGTTTTGCTTGAGAGGAAAAATTTGGATGAAGCATCTATGATCGGTTGTTTAAATATGGATTACAGCTATGTATATTAAGCAGCTCTAGGCAGCATTTACATAAATTTCATGATATCGTAAAAGCAGGTCAAACCCTTCGACGAAGCCCTGGGACAGAGGGCTAATGCTTCAACTTTATCCAACTTTATACAGGAATCTCTTAGGACTTCCGTTGGATTCGCGCCAATTGAGATCAGCCCGTTGAGTATATTCTGAGCTCTATCGATCAGAAGACAAGGTATGTGGATAGGACCTCTATATTCAATGCGCACTGGAAACTTAGAGGCTTCTTCCAGAAAGAAGGGTATATCTAGAGCATGAGAGGCCTCAGGGGAGAGCGAAATCACTTTATCAAACCTCTTAAGTTTATCTTTTACTCTCTTCAATGATCCTTCATTCAACCTACAGCCCTCATCGTACCTCTTCAGCAGACCTTCTAAAATGCAAAGACCTGATCCCAATCTCTCTGCCATCATAGATCCATATTGCTCATCCAGTCCTCTGACGCAAACAAACATGGGCGAGCCCTCCCTCAGTATCTCCAGCCTCAACTCAATTTCTTCTGAGAATGTTCCGGGAAGCTCGTAGTTCAAGGGACAATCTAAGACACATCTCCAGCACTTCAAGCAGCTCACTCTTCCCAAATCAGGATTTCTAGAATAACCCAATGGACTCAAAATTAGGTTTCCACTTCTCAAAAAAGTTGGACAAGAGGCAATACAGATGCCTGGGCAGTAAAGACAGGGATTTCTCACTTTT
>JAGDWR010000062.1 GCA_023269865.1 Candidatus Methanodesulfokora sp. | reverse complement strand
GTTCCTATTATTTTCACATTCAGACAGTCCCTTGATATCGTGTTCCTCATCTGCTCCCAAGCCCTTAGGAGGAACATGGAAAAACCAACTAAAACTGGTATCTTCCCTGATATCGCAAGGCCTGCTGCTGTTGATGCTGCATCCTGCTCGCTTATCCCAAGCTGTATGAACCTATCAGGGAACTTCATGGCAAACCTATCTGTTCTAGTTGAGCTGCAGACATCAACGTCCAGGACAACCATGTTTCTGAACATGCTTCCTGCATCTAGCAGTGCTTTTCCAAGCTCATCCCTGAAGCTTCTCATCTCAACTCCTCATTATCAGGACCACAGGCCTCTCCATCCTCTCAGCTATCTCTATTGCTTTTCTTATATGTATCTCCGGGCTTCCACTTCCCTCCATTGGAATCCAGCCGAATGAGGCCCATTTTGCAGATATCGGCTCCTTCTGCTTCACAACCTCTGTATTTCCGGATAGCTGAGTTCCATTCCTGTCAACTATTGCTATCACATTGCTCAGCTTGTGGGATGAGGTTGTTGCAGCTGCCTCCCAGACCTGTCCCTCATCCAGCTCCCCATCTCCCATTATCACAAACACTTTCCTGTTTATTCCATCCATCCTAGCAGCTAAGGCAATTCCATTTGCTATTGATAGCCCCTGGCCGAGAGAACCTGATGAGAAGACAACTTCAGGAAGGCCTTTTTCAGGATGAGCCTGAAGTCTTGATTCAGGAAGGCCAGCTCTTTCAATCTCCTCAGCTTTTATCATCCCCTCCTCGAAGAGCGCTGCATAGAAAGCTGGAGCTGCATGTCCCTTGCTCAGAATCAGGACATCTCCCTCTCTCTTAACTTTTAGAACAGCCTTTATTATTCTATAGCATGATATTGATGATCTCATGTGATTTCCTCCCAGCCTCTCAGCTATCCTGCTCATCATGCTGGGCTCAGATTCAAGGAGCTGAAGTATGAATGCCCCTGCCTCAGTTATGGCTGTCCTTCCATCTCTGTATGTTATAAGGCCCATGTCCCTCAGGGACCTTGCGTTCAACTTCAGCGTGGACAGTGGAATTCCTGTATTGCTTGAGAGCTCCATGAGGATAGAGCTCAGTGAGGATCCATTTGCACAGGATATCCTCCTCAAAATGAGTTGCTTGTTCCTGTTTATGGCTCTCCTAACTACTCTTCTAAAGGCATCAGGGACAGATGAAATTGGATCTCTGGATATTGGAGGGACATCACCATCACCACCCAGTTAGAAAGCAGTCCATTTTTAAATATTCTGGACATAACAGCCTGTCCTTTGAACCCACATTTATAAAGCTGTGAGGAAAAGCAGCTTGTGGATAGAACAGCCAGGAGGAATATAGCGATAATATCTGGCACATGGGCCCTCATGGGGCCCTTCTCCTCTGCTGTGAATGTCTACGGATCCCTCTTCATACTCGGATTGGGAGGAGGACCTGTAGAAGTTGGAATTATATCCATGGCTGGAGCTGTGACATTGGCCTTCTCAAGGCTGATAGGTGGATATCTAGCTGACTCCATCGGAAGGAAGAGCATAATGGCCCCGATGACAATAGCTTATGGAATCTCAATACTGATGTACGTATTTGCAAGGGACTGGACATGGATACTTCTAGGATCCATCCTAAGCTCATTAGCCCTCATGTATCAACCAGCTCTTCAAGCAATAATGTTCGACTCACTCCCGCCTGATAAAAGGGGAAAGGGAATCTCCATTGCAAATGCGCCATCCCAGTTGGCATCTTTAGCTGGACCTCCGATAGCAACAGTTGTTGTCGCATCGATGGGGCTCATGAAGGGAATGAGATTCCTCTACATGCTCGTTGTCATCTCAACGGTGGCATCAGGAATAATCAGATTTTTTCTGGTCGAGATTGTTGAAAACAAAGTTGAGGTGGGGATAAGACATGGTGTAAACGAGTACATAAAGGCCTTGAGGATGCTGAAAGGTGACCTGGGAAAGCTTATTCTGACGACATCCTCCGTTTCTGCTTTATATAACATGGCATATCCATATGTGCAGATCTTCGCAGTGAAGCATTTGGGGATCACGATTGAGAGCTGGGGGATCATATCGACAGTTGTGACCATATGGTCCACCTTCACAAATCTGCTTTCAGGATCTCTAGCTGACAAAGTTGGAAGGAATGTTGTCATGTCACTTGGCTATGCCTCTGGCTCAATGGGCTTGGCTATGCTGGCCTTTGCCCCAAAGGGAAATGCTATCTACCTTCTGATCTCCCTCATAGTGAACTCCCTCTTCTCCTCAGGCCCAGCTGCCCAGGCCCTCCTCTCCGACCTCACGGATATCAACTCCAGGGGGAAGGTGATAGCAATAAGCGGGCTTCTGGAGGGAAATGCTGCAGGCTGTATGTCAGCAGTGGGAGGAGTTCTCTACAGCACTATAGCTCAGCTTATGTTCGTAATTCCAGCTGCAGCACTCGTTCCAATAGTAATTATGACCTGGAGAGAGTTGCCACGTGGGCTAACAGGGATGGAGGGGAATTCCGGATAGCTCTCAAAAACGACAAGTTTTTTTATGTCTCCGCTCAAACATGGAGGATGTCGATAGTTCATGCACCACACAGAGGGACATTTTATGCTTTGCTTGTGGCAATTATAGCAGTTATATCTGCACTTCTCTTTTTCGGATTTGTAGGTGCTGCGCTAAGAAGGCTTGGCCTATCATCAGAGCTTGTAGTATCCATAGTGCTTCTGAGCATAGCTGGAAGCCTCATAAACATACCTCTGATGAGGATAAAAAGCCTGGTTCCAATAGTATCAATTAAGGAAATATCGATATTTGGAGTGATCTTCAGGGTTCCCTCATGCGATGTAAGAGAGATGACAACCACTGTTGCCGTAAATGTCGGCGGTGCAATTGTCCCCTTGTTTGTATCAGCCTACCTTCTCTACAAGTACCCCTCTGTAATCCCGATTGCGATAGCTGGGATAGTTTTTGAATCCTTCATAGTCTACCAAGTTGCAAGACCAGTTCCTGGAGTTGGCATAGTCACGCCTATGATAGTTCCTCCGACTTTTGCCGCCCTAGTTGGCATTCTGCTGGGAGGAGTGGAAGCTCCCATAGTTGCCTACTGCTCGGGAACAATTGGAACTCTCATAGGAGCTGATCTCATGAACTTGGGAAAGGTGAACAGGATAGGAGCTGGAGTTGTCAGCATAGGGGGAGCTGGAACTTTTGATGGCATATTTCTATCCGGAATAGTGGCTGTCCTTCTCTCCTGACAAAAGAGAAAAAGGGAAGGGAGATTACTTCAGCTTGTACTTCCCCTCTCCTGTCTTCTCAACTTTTCCTGCTTTCTCCAATCTAGTTAGCTGTCCCTTCACTATTCCCTCCTTTGCACCAGTTGCCTTCACCAGGTCCTCCAGGGATCTGGGACCGGACTTCAGCTCCTCAAGTATCTTGTCCTTGACCCCCATCCTCCCACCCCTATTCTCAATATGCTGATTCCTGATAAAAAGATTTATTTTATAATTTAGATAAGCATATGCATTTTTTATAAAAAAGTGCTCAAAGGCCTGTGAGGGGAGAGATCTTCATAGTGACAGCTGCCCTCCTTTGGAGCACGATAGGCATAGCTGGCGCACTTTCCTACAACTGTGGAGGAGAAATAATACAATTGCCCGCATTCAGGGCCCTTTTTGGGTTTTTGATAGGCCTTCCCTTCGTAAAACTAAGGTTTATCGATAAAAGGTTTGTGATAATGGGATTTCTGTTTACAGGACCTCTTTTCATATCTTATCAGATATCAGCAGCTGTCCTGGGAGTTGGAACTGCAGCTTTTCTCCTCTACACAGCCCCTGTTATAGTATCCCTGGTCTCCGTCCCTGTCCTCAAGGAGAAAATGGATTTTAATAAGGGAGCTTCCATCATAATGGCATTATTGGGGGTTTTCTTGCTTGAGGATCCATCCAAGATCAGCATGATAGGCATAATACCTGCCCTGAGCTACTCCGGCATAATAGTCTACTCGAGAAAGCTTGTCTCATCCGGCATGGATCCAGTGGATGTCGGGGTTGCCCCTCTCTTCTGGGCTGCTCTTGAGGGAATCCTCGTGTCAGGTCCTGAGATAACAAGGATGAACGTCTGTTCAGCTGTTGCATCAATTTATTTAGGCATTTTCACAGCTCTTCTTCCCTATGTCCTATATTCAAAGGGGCTTAGGACAATAGAGGCGAGCAGAGCTAGTAT
>JAGDWR010000017.1:2508-4291 GCA_023269865.1 Candidatus Methanodesulfokora sp. | reverse complement strand
AACGAGATAAAGGAGAGGAACATAGAAGAAGCGAGAAAGTGGCTTTTTAAGGTGAGATCAGAGCTCACTAGCTACCTCAACTCGGGTTACATAATTCACGATGTTATCAAAGAGGAAAATAAGTGCTTCTACGTTCTAAGCAAAACTACATTAAATGAAATACTTGAAAAATAAATTAGTGGAACTCCCACTCTATGTAGGGCTTCTTCAGGTCGACCATTGCGTTCACCATCAGGTCAACAAGGCCTCCATAGTAAACTCCATATATCTGCGGGGCCTTCCTATATGCAAGCATGTCTCTTATAGCTCCCTTGCAGTTTGAACAAGGGGCACAGACGTACTTCTTTACATCAGGGGATGGCTGATCCTTGAACGCCTCAAGTATCTGCTTGAACTTCATCCTGGTTGAAACTGCATTTCTCCACTCAGGGAAGTTCATCGACTGCATTATGGCAAATCCACTTCCTCCACCGCAGCAGTAATTGTAGACCCCATGAGGCTCCATCTCCCTGAACTGAGGACATATCTTTCTCAGCACATTTCTCTGAGGCTCAACAATTCCCATCAATCTCACAATGTTGCAAGGATCATGCAGAGTCACTGGAAAGTTGTTCTTCTCCGGATCAAAATTCACCTTCTCGTTTTTAACGATCTCCCAGAGTATCGGTAGACAGCTCTCCCTCGGCACATTTAGATCACCATGCAGAACTCTATCGGCGACCACTGTAATTGCTTTATGGGCGTGACCACATTCTCCCACAACTATCTTCTTGACATCCAGCTTTCTTGCAATTTCTGTATGCCTTACAGCAATTCTGGCAAGCTGGACATCATCATACCACACTCCATAGTTAACAGCATCATATGCAACTTGTTCGCTGCTCAAAGTCCAGCTCAAGCCTGCCTCCTCAAAAATTATGGCAAATGCAGCAGGATTCTCAGGCCATGATATGAACTCCCCTGCGTTGTGTATCAGAAGTATATCAGCTCCCTTCTCATCAACAGGTATTTTTATGTTCTTCCCCAGTTTTTCCTTTATCATCTCCTCCATGAACTCAACTATGTTCCTGAACCCATCAGGAGTCAGCCCAGTTGAGGAACCCACCTTCAGCTGTTGCACAGTTCCGAGCTCATGAAGAGCTTTTGGAGCTATCCCCAGCTCTGAGCTGAACAGCTTCCTTATCTCATGCGTTATCAATCCATTGTCCACTCCAATGGGACATGTCTGCGTGCACCTTCTGCACAAAGTGCATCTATAGGCAAGCTCCGCCAGCCTAAGCACGGTCTTTGCATTAAGCTCTATATCTCCGCTGACAAATCTTCCAAGAATTTTCCCACCTGCGGTCAGATACTTTCTCCATATCCTTCTCAGCACCTCAGATCTGTATGTAGGCCTGTATATCTCCTGCCTTCCAGACATCACGTAGATTGGACAAGCCTCACTACATGTCTGGCATTTTGCACAATATTCAAGAGAGAGGAGGAGAGGCTGGAGGAATGTCCAATTTCCCTCCCTCGAAAGAAGCTTCTTCAATCCCTCTAGAAACCTGCTGACAAGCTTTTCCTCTTCCTCCTTGGTTTTAGGCTTCCATGGAATGTCTATTGCAACATATCCATCAAGATCAGTTGCATATCTCTCCCTCCACTCGGGCTTTGGCTCCTTTAGCTCAGGCTCCATTCCAGGCTTGTCGTATGGAGGCGGAAGCTTTGCAAGATCCTCCACCTTGAGCTTTACCAGCTGATCCTCAGGGCTTCCCACATCCTCTATTCTAATTTTCCTCAT
>JAGDWR010000017.1:0-2408 GCA_023269865.1 Candidatus Methanodesulfokora sp. | reverse complement strand
ATGTGAGGAGCACTCCAAGGAACCTTAAGCTTCAGAATCTCCCTGATTTTCACCTCAATATCTCCTCCCCTGATGTTGGGCTCATCCTCCCAGAGCACCCTGTGATATGTGAAGAACTTCCCGAAGAAGTGGGACATCTTTGAGAAGGGTATGTAGATCCAGAGCAGGGCCATTAAAACCACATGAACTTGGGCTAAAGGGCTAAGATCAGGTGCTTTTATTGAGTTGAAGCTGAGAAGAGAGGACATATATCTCATTGCATTCTCGAAGTTTACATCACTTGCCCAAACCCCTATTCCAGTCAAGAGCACAGCTAAGATGAAAAGAAGGTTGAAGAAGTCCAGGCCTGAGCTGTACTTCCTCATGTCAGAGTCAATGATCCTCCTGATGAGAAGGCCTATGCATCCGAATGTCGCAGCTGCTATTCCAACAGATCCAGTTACCTGAACGAGAGCTCTCACAGGCCCATCAATTGATGTCAGAACGTACTGAGCAGCTGGATCTATCACAGTGTAGGCCTCCACAATCCCCCTTATTAGTAAAAGCGCAAACCAGACAAGTATCAGATATATCCCACCGTGAAACGGATATGTAAGCCACCAGAGCGAGCGCTTATACTTGTAAACCCTTTTTATGAAGAGCATCTCTGAGAACAGCTCCTTCAGCTCCCCCAGCATCGTGGTCCTTCTTGGCTTCCTCCACCAGTCCACCTCCTCCATGTAGCTTCCACCATAATGGTGCCTGCCTGCCTCATGAGGGACTGGATAGAGCTCCCATCTCAGATGAATGGGCATTGTGCTCCACTTTCTCCACTTCAGTGCAACCCCTATGATGAAAACAACAACAGCTATGTAGGATGAAAGCATAACAATAGCCATATGTTCCCCCGGGAAGGCATCTGTAGAATTATATAAGGGTTTTCCTTTATCAATAGAAAAATTCTGAAAAATCTCCGATGAGGTAGATTCTGCCAAAGCGGTCTTCTGAGTAATTAGAACTCTAGGTAAAAAGCACGAATACGGCAGATGGAGGTCTAGGAAAAGCCCTTAAATATTTTAGAAAGTCTATAGTAATAGTAGATTTCTGCCATTCGAACAGAAGCTTTTCATTTTCCCATCAGATGTAAAGTAACTTATTAGAAGAAAGCTAAAGGGCAAAACGGATTTCTCGAGGGTTTGAAGGGATAAAATGCAGTTAAGATGGGGATTTATACTTATAATCTGATGAGCTTTTAAATAAATCCAGCCTCAACTGATAGATGGACAACAGAGAGGAATCCCTAAGGCTCCTCAAGGAGGCGAAGGAGGATCTTGAAAGGGCCAGAAGATACTCTGAACTGGAGGATTGGGTGACCGTAGTTCATTATGCACAGCTTGCAATAGAGAAGGCTGCAAAATCTGTTATATCCTGCTTTGAGGCATATGAGTGGACTCATGATCCATCAAAACAATTGGAGAGACTTGTGACGAGAGGACTTCTGGGGAGAGAGTTTCTTGGGATGGCTGAATGTGCGAGGGAGGCAGCTCCATGGCATGGGCGCTCCACATATGGAGGGCTTATGAATGGGGTGTGGAGGAGCCCATCTGAGCTCTGCACTAAGGAAATAGCCTCAAGACTTCTCAAAAAAGCTGATGAATCTGTGGGAAAAGCAGAGGAGTTTCTGGGGAGGTTCTGGAATGAGGAAAGTTCTAGATGAGATAAGAAAGATAGCTTTAGGTCTTAAAAGGGAGGATTTGCTGGCAGCTGGCCTTTTCGGATCTCTTGCAAGGGGGGATTTTGATGAGAAAAGCGATATAGATGTCTTTGTAATTACAAGCAGGGAGCTAAGCTTGGAGGAGCAGGACAGGCTTTATCAGGAGTTCAGCAGGCTGATGGAGATCTTTGGAAGGGATGTCACAGTCCTTGTCTACGACATGAAGAGCTTGAAGAAAGTTCCAAGCTGGCAGACCCTAAACCTAATAAGGGATGCGATCTTCGCATTTGACAGGGGAAACGTTCAGGAGGTCTTCAGGGAGATACTTCGGAAAGCTGAGGAGAAGGGGATATTCTACGACGAGAGGGATAGGGTGTTCAGGCTGAGAAAACCGGGGAGAGTTGTCCTCTCATTGGACTCCTGAATACCTACCTTTAGCAGCAAAAGGAAATATATCCTGTGATATTGTAGCTCTTCCAGCATGTAAACAATCATGGATTTTAAGGATAAAACAGTTCCAAGCATTTAGCTTGTTGTCCAGCATTTTCATCTGTTGATTCAGGATTATTATCGAAACAGTTTTATCCATCCACCTCATTAATGCTGTATGGGGAAGTTCGGGAGGTTTGTGTCGCGAAGAAGGACAGGGAAAAAATTTGGAAAGTTTAGGAAGCTGAGGAGGTGATCCTCTGGTTGTCAGAGTGCCGGTGGAGCT
>JAGDWR010000100.1:2111-4349 GCA_023269865.1 Candidatus Methanodesulfokora sp. | reverse complement strand
AGGCTGAGGAGGTTCCTGATGATAGAGAAGATGAGGCAGACGAATCACGATCTGAGGATGTACGAGATAGAGATCGTTCCTGGAAGGGGGATGGACATAATAGGGCCTGCTGAGATCTCAAAGGAGGACTATGCCCTTCCAAAGAAGGTCATGGATAGGATAGCTGAGGCCAAGAAGAAGAGCGAATCAGAGGTGCCGTGATGCACTTCTCCAGATCGGATGTTAAAAAGGCCATAGTTGATTTTCTCAGGGGAAGATGGGTCTCAGCTCAGACTGAGGATGGGTTCAGGAGATATCTCAATGGAAGGCCCCTGAGGATAAGAGATGAAGTTGAGCTGGAGATGTTGTTGCGCTTATTGGGGCCCATAAGGACTTTTTATGGCACAATAGAGATATATAAGAGGATAGAAACAAGAGAGGATGTTTTTGACAGGGAAAATGTGGTATCAGCGACGCCTACATGGGATATAGACAGTGAAATAGGAGATTGGAGGGCAACTGTTGATGTTGCCAAGGAGATGATCAAATTCCTGGAGAAAGAGGGGGTAAAACAATCGGTCTTTGTAATATGGAGTGGAAATGGAGCTCATGTGCACATACATCCGCTGTCGATATCCTTGAACATCGATCCATTGGATGCAGCCTGGTCCATCACAGAGTTTGTCAGGCTAAAGCTTGAGATGAAAGTTGAGGAGATCAGAAGGAAGTACAACGCGAAGAAATTAGTTTTAGCAAATGAAATAAGGCCTAGGAGGGTCTTCACAGCCCCTCTTTGCTTTCACAGGAAGCTCGATGTGATCACAGTCCCCCTTGTCCCGGAGGATCTTGATTATTTCGACATAAGCTGGACCTCTCCTGGGAACTTCAAGTTCTCGAGCGATTGGAACAGGTTCTCCAGAGGGGAAGCTGATTCCCTATTGAGAAAGGCGTATGAGTCAATTGGAGGTTATCCAATTGTGAGCAGGAGGAGAAGAAAGGGAAAGAGGCTTGAGGACATGCTCTGGTTCAACGAGCCGCCTTCAGAGCATCATCAACAGCCTCAATTGTGATCCTCATCTCCTCATCTGAATGAGCTGTTGATATGAAGCAGGTCTCAAACTGAGATGGTGGTACAAACACCCCTTTTTCCAGCATCCTCCTGAAGTAATTTGCGAACCTCTCCCTGTCCGAGGAGAGGGCTTCCTCATATGTCCCAACCCTCTCAGCGAAGAATATTTGGAACATTGATTCCACATGGTTTACTGTTGCTATCAGGTTCCTGTCCTCTATTATCTCCTTTATAGCTGAGACAAGCTTCCTTCCATATTCCCTCAGACGCAAGTAAACTTCATTGTTTATCATCTCGGTCACAGCTAGAGCTGCAGCAACTGATACAGGATTTCCGCTGAATGTCCCTGCTTGGTAAACCTTGCCTGATGGTGAGATGTTCCTCATTATCTCCTCCCTCCCTCCGAAAGCAGCTATTGGAAAGCCTCCTCCAAGCACCTTCCCCAATGTAGTCAGATCTGCTCTTATCCCATAGTACTCCTGCGCCCCTCCTGGAGCTAGTCTGAACCCTGTCACAACTTCATCGAATATCAGCACGCATCCGAGCTCATCTGCTATGCCCCTAAGGCCCCTGAGGAACTCCATATCCGGAGGTATGAGGCCTGAGTTCGCCATCACAGGCTCAACTATTATCGCAGCCAGATCGTCCCTGTTCTTCCTGGCTATTTCCTCTGTCATATTGATGTCATTGTATCTGGATACTAATGTGTGCTTCGCTGCATCCTCAAGAACCCCTGAGCTCGATGGAACGCCGAAGGTGAGAGCACCTGATCCTGCCTTCACCAAGACCGAGTCGTGAGATCCATGAAAGCATCCCTCAAACTTTATTATCTTCTTTCTCCCTGTAAAGCCCCTTGCCAGCCTTATTGCGTGCATTGTTGCCTCAGTTCCGGAGTTCACCAATCTAACCATCTCTATCGATGGATAGAATCTCTTTATCCTCTTTGCAAGCTCCACCTCAGCTTCTGTTGGAGCTCCATAGAGAGTCCCTCTTTCGATAGCTTCCTTCACCCTGCTTATTATCCTCTCATTAGCATGGCCGAATAGAAGAGGGCCATAGCCCATCACATAGTCAACGTACTCCCTTCCATCGACATCGTATATTCTGGCCCCTTTTGCCTCCCTTACGAAGAATGGGTTTGGCTCAAATGCCCTAACAGGGCTGTTCACTCCACCTGGTATGTGCTTTTT
>JAGDWR010000100.1:0-2011 GCA_023269865.1 Candidatus Methanodesulfokora sp. | reverse complement strand
GCGATGGATGAGATAGATAGAGCGATACTTGAGGAGCTGAAGAGGAACTCCAGGATCCCATTTGTGGAGCTGGGAAAGAAGCTGAACATTTCAGAATCTGCAGTTAGAAGGAGGGTTAAAAACCTCCAGAAGGCAGGAATTATAAGGAGGTTCACGATAGAAGTTGGAGATGAGTCTATAAGTGCCTTCGTTCTCGTGTCAGTTGATCCCTCGATTCCAACTGGGGAGGTGGCTGAGGAGATAGCAAGGATACCCAACGTGAAGAGCATACATGAGGTCACTGGGGTTTACGACATAATTGTGACGATATCAGCTGGAAGCGTGGCCGAGACAAACAGATGCATAGATGAGATAAGGAGGGTTCGCGGCATAAGATCAACTAACACGATGATAGTGCTGAGGGAGATACCATAGACTGCATTAATGCTTTAATAGAGCTATGAACGATAAACGGCCAAAGGGAGTTCCTAGCAAACATGTTGAATTAGTGGAAAAATTTATAAAGAAGCTTTGTTTAAGCTCTAGGTGAGAAGTTGAACCTATCGGATAATCTGAATAAGGCAGGGTCCTTTACTGGAAAAGTTTTTAGCGATATAGGGAATTTGATACTACTGATAGTGCTGAACATAATACCTATAGTTAATTTCATTGTATTGGGATATATGGCAAAAATTGTGAGGGAGAGCCCGGATGAGCCCCCGAAGCTCGGAGATTATGGAAAGCTCTTCGTTGATGGACTTCTTGTGCTAATAGCATTAATAATATATGCAATAATACCGTCAATCCTGCTGATAGCAGGAGTTTTTATGGCTGGACTTGGCCCTTTTGGCATTAGCAGGTTTGCATCACCTTTAGCCTTGTTGGCAGGAGGAGGTCTCTTCATAGCAGGGCTGATACTTCTCTTCATCTTCATGATATTCGGAGTGATGGCAATAGGGAACATGATAAGATCCGGGATGAACTTCTCGAAGATATTCGCCTTCAGCGAGAACTGGGAGCTGATAAAGAAAGTGGGCCTTGGAAACTATCTTATATGGTACATAGTGATCTTCATAGTGGCTTTGATACTGGGAGCAATAGGATCTGTTATACCCTGGGTAGGAGGAGCCATAGCAGGAGTATTCGTATACCTCTTTGTGGGCAAGTCCCTGGCCCTATTGCTGGATGAGGTCATCGGGCTACCTAAACTGGCATGATTCAAACAAACTAGCCCATCACCCTTTTTATTATATAAAAGAGGATAGAAGACAATAAAATTATATTTATAATGAGTAATATTTCATTGAATTTTGAAGGCATATAATTTAATTAAGAGATATACATAATATTGTTTGAAAAAAGTTTATATATAAACCTCTACTTATACATAAGGGAATTATATGAAGGGGGAGGAGGCTCTGAAAAATTTCAGCGACCTAGAAAAACTGCTGACAGCAATAGGAAACAGATACAGAGCAAGGATAATAGTAATGCTCTCGGAAAAGCCGATGCACGTGTATGAGATCATGAGAAAGCTTGGCATATCATATCCTCTGGCATACATGCACATCAACACCCTCAGGAGAGCTGGACTGATAGAAGAGGTTGATCTAGGAGATGAGAGGAGAAAGTACTACAGGACAGTTCCGTTCAGGATAGAGCTGACCCCTGAGCTCTTGAGGAGGGTTTTGCATGAGATTTGAGAGTATTATTGGTTTTTTGGGCATTATGACCGCGATAGTTATTGGAGGAGTTGTCCCCATAAGCATATACAGAACTGGAGATCTAGCATCCGCCATAATATCAGTTATAGCGATAGCTGGAGCTTCCCTTCTGGCCATAGTAGTTGTTACGATCTCTCTTGGAGTGCACAGTGAAATAGCAGGAAGAACTGCGGATGAGGAGATGGCAAGAGCATACATAGCAAGGCAGAAGGTCATTCTGGAGCAGATGGATGAAACAATCAAGCTTCTCAAGGAGATAAGGGATTCTCTGAGGAGGGAGGTGGAGGGATGAGGGAAAAGGACTACTC
>JAGDWR010000028.1:16513-24130 GCA_023269865.1 Candidatus Methanodesulfokora sp. | reverse complement strand
CGGCATTAACCATTCTATAAAGCCTCGAGTGTGAAATGGTTATGATTATTTAACTATCTATTTTGAAACTACTGGTAACGGGAATCGCGGATCATAAAAAATTTAAGATGGCTGTATTTAGCTGTGCCGTTCATCGAGCTAGATGGTGAAAGGATATTCTACGAGGTATTTGGATCCGGAAGATGTGTTGTTCTGATACACGGGGCATGGGCATCTCATAAATGGTGGAAAGAGCAGATACCAGTGCTATCAAGGAGATACAAGGTTATAGCAGTGGATTTAAGAGGACATGGTCTTTCTAGCGAGCTTAAGAAGCCAATATCTATAGAAGAGTTCTCTAACGACATAAAATTGATTCTTGAAAGGGAAAAAGTGGATGAAGTAGCCCTCGTGGGCTGGTCCATGGGAGGAATAATCTCAATGAGGTACGCCATTGAGAACGAAGTCAAGGCCCTGGTCCTGATAGCGACAAGAGCTCATAGAAACTACAGCTATGATCCAGTTAGAGATTACATAGAGAGGTTCGAGGAGAATGTTTATAAGATGATGTCATCCCCATTTGAGCTGGCTAAACTGGCTGATGACAGATACAGAACAGAGATGTTGAAGGAGGAGCTAAAGGAGGTCCTCTCCAGAAATGTCCCAAGGGAGCTACTGGATTGGATGGTAGAGGAGATAAAGAAGTTTCCTGGAGACCCTTTGAACGTAGCTTTAAGCGTCTCTGGATACGAGCTTGGGGATAGAATAAAGGAGATAAAAGCACCCACTTTGATAATAGTGGGGGATGAGGACAAGGTGATAGATCCCTCGCTTTCCCTCAGGCTAAAGGATATACCAAACTCTGAAATTGTCATCCTGAGGGGAGCAGGTCATTACCTCATCCTGGAGAGAGCTGAGGAGGTAAATAAACACATAATCAACTTTCTCAACAGATTTTATCCACCTTAGTAGCATTAAATAAGAAATAGTTATTAACTAAAAGCAGCTAGTAGATGATGGAAAAGTCATCAAACTCACCCGTTGGTTCCTCCCACTCCACATCAACCCTCTCAACTACCGCTAGCTCTGGTCCCCTGTGTGCCCACTTTATGATCTCCTCCACTTTCTCCTTCTCCCCCTCTACAACAGCTTCAACGCTTCCATCAGGTAGATTTCTCACCCATCCTACAACTCCAAGTCTTTTTGCAACTCTTCTCATAGATGACCTGAAGAAGACGCCTTGAACCCAGCCATATATCCTTAAATGAGCCCTTACTAAGCTCATATGAAGCCTAATTTATCTTGATTATAAAGATTTTCTGATCTGCTCTGAGCATAAGCTCAGCCAAGAATATTATCAAAAACTTAATTAAAGTGATATCATCAGGAGAAGCCAACAACAGAAGAACATGCAAGTTTTTATCTTCATCAAAACAAGCAAGCATGTGCAGAAGATAGCCCTTGCAATATCAGATGAGGACAAGGCATCTGTAAACATAGGGAGGCATGTAGAGCTCCTTCTCTCAGGAGAAGAGGAGAACATAAAACTGGTGAGGACAAATGAGCTTCATATATATCTAAAATCACATAAATATATAGCTCCATGGGCAGACGCAGTAATATTTCTCTCCAGGCACAGTGGAAGCCCTGGAAAGCCAGTAATAACCGCTCATACACCAGGAAACTTTGCAGATGCTCCATACGGAGGAGAGCCGGGAAAGCTGAGCATAGCTTTCCCTTACTTAATTAAGCTCTTTTTGATGGAAGCTGAGAGAAATAGCACCGGATCTGGTTATGAAGTGGCTATGGAGCCCACTCATCACGGCCCATCCTTTGATGTTCCAACAGCATTTGTTGAGATAGGAAGCAGTGAGAGGGAATGGGTTGACGAGAAGGCAGGAGAAATAGTTGCAGTCTCTCTTTTAGATGCCCTCAAAAAGCTGGATCAGAGCAAGTTTGAGGTAGCAGTTGGATTTGGAGGGCCTCACATAAACCATCACTTCACTGAAATACAGCTTAGATCCAGCTACGCCATCGGCCACATCCTGAGGAATTATGACATAGATGGGGCTAGCAAATCATCCATAGTATCGGCATTTGAGAGGAGCACTCCTAAGGCAAGAGTTGCAATTTTGGACTGGAAGAGCTTAAGAAGTGATCATAAATCCAAAATAGTCCCTATTCTGGAGGAAATCGGAGTTGAGATAATAAAAACAAAGGATCTGGTGTGAATTTGGGAAAGCTCGAAACACCATTTCTTTTCGATAAAAGTGTGCCCAAAGAACTCTATTTCAAGGTGAAAAGGAGGCTGAACCTCATGGGATATGGCGCGATATGGCTGCCTTTCTCCTCCCTTAAGAATGACACACCTGAGGCCCTGCTGAACTACTGCCTTAAGAGGAACATCAAAGTTCTTATAACCTTTAGAAAGAGCTTACTTGACTTAAGGGGAGTGAAAGTTGTTATACCAAACAAAAGGGCTAGAAAAAGCGTGAACAAGATGATAGAAGTGCTCTTCACAAAACTGAGGGATTGCTGAGATCAAAATCTTTATTTAGTCTTATCATAACTTTGGGTGGTGGTGGCATGGTCAAGCTCATGTATCTAGGCCATTCTGCTTTCCTTCTTGAGGCAGGAGGAAGGAGAATAATGTTTGATCCCTGGATAGCAGGAAATCCAAGATGCCCAGTAAAGACAAACGAATGTGAGGGAGCAGATATATATGCTGTCTCCCACAGTCATGCAGATCACGGCTTGGATGATGCAATAGAGCTCTCTAAGAGGAAAAAGGGAAAAGTAGTTGGAATATTTGAAATAGCAGAGTATGCTGGCAAAAAAGGAGCGGATTCGGTGGGAGCCAACATAGGAGGACCATTTGAAGTGAATGGTGTCCTGATAAAACTGACTCAAGCAGTTCACAGCTCTGACCTAGGATCACCTGTTGGCTTTGTTGTAAAAGCAGGAGGGATCTCTGTATATCATGCAGGTGACACAGGTCTTTTTTATGATATGAAACTAATAGGAGAGCTCTACAGACCTGATCTGGCTCTGTTGCCGATAGGAGGTCACTTTACAATGGATCCAAGGGAGGCAGCTAAGGCAGTAGAGCTCCTAGGGGTTGATAGAGTAGTGCCAATGCATTATGGGACGTTTCCAGTTTTATACGGTAAGCCTGAAGATTTGAAGAGGGAGCTGAGGGAGAGAGGGATAAAAGCAGAGGTCATCCAACTGGAGCCGGGTGAGAGCAGGGAGTTGTGATACAGTTGCCGGAGAACCATCTTATAGGAGAGCTGTATAATGTCTCAAGAAGTGAGATTCTGGATTCTCCTGCCTTAATGGAGAAACTTCTCAGGGATCTATCGAATATGATAGGCGAGGAGGTTCTAGCGATCCACGTTCATGAGTTTGAGCCCTATGGGGTGAGCGCATTCCTCCTGCTGAAGGAGGGATATGTGGCTCTGCACACATGGCCAGAGCACACATATGCAGCGGCAAATGTAGTGAGCTATTCAGATGAAAAATGGTGTTGGGACACCTTTAACAAACTGGTTTCCCTTCTATCCCCCTCCTCCCAGACAGCAATAATAGTAAAAACTGGAATATAGAAACATAATGATTAGCTATAAATAATCCTATAGTTGCCTGCAATGAGATAATTGCTCTTTGCCTCATCGATATTAGCGATAACTACATCTCCTATCTTAAGATCCCCTTTTAGGACAACAGGCCTGTAAAACTCAGTTCTTCCCTGAAATACACTGTTTCCTATTTTCTCTGTGACAAGCACATGGTATTCCCTTCCAACATGCAGCAAGTTTCTCTCCATCTTGACCTTATAGGATAGATCCGTCATTATCCTGCTCCTCCTCGCCACAACATCTGCTGGAAGATCCCTCAATTTTGCGGCGTCAGTGCCAGGTCTTCTTCCATACTTGCTTATGTTTATAACCTCGGGTTTTGCCCTCTCAATAAGCCTTAGAGTTTTCTCAAAGTCATCATCGTCCTCTGTGGGGAACCCGACTATTATGTCAGTTGCTATCGTTGATTCATCTCCAAAACGCAGCCTTATTTTGCCCACAATGTCCAGAAAATCAGCACTCTTGTAACCTCTTCTCATGTCAGCCAGGACATCATCGCTTCCACTTTGAACAGGAACATGTAAAAATCTGTACACATTCCTAGGCATGATTTTAAGCAGATCATCGATGAAAATCCTAAGAAAAGCAGGGTTTGCCATTCCCAACCTTATGAAAATGCCATCTATTCCTTCAAGGGACTTGACAAGCTCCACTATATTAGTTCCTCTATCCATGCCATAAACAGCTACATCCTCTGCCGTGAGGAAGACCTGTTTGTATCCATCAAGAGCAGCATTCCTCACTGCATCCACGATAAGATCCATAGGATAGCTGAACAACCTTCCTCTTGCAAACCTTGTTATGCAGTAACTACAGTTTCCCAGACATCCTTCTGCTATAGGAACTATTGCTGTCACGCTTGAAAGCCTCTCCCTTGGCATGGATACCTTTACGAGATTAACCTCTTCCTCTGCTCTCTCCCCTGAGACTACTCTGTCTATCAGATGAATTGACTTCGGACCCAGTAAGGCAATGGCATATTTCCTCAATTTTTCAGGCTGGGTCTTGGCCATGCACCCTGAGATTATAAGAGGTCTTATTGAGCTGAGCTCCTTTGCTCTGTGGATCATCCTCTGCTCAGTCGGCAGCTTAACATTGCATGTGTTCAGTATAATTAGATCAGCGTTCTCCGGATCATCCACTATTACATGGCCTGCTTTTCTGAGTATTCCAGCCATTATCTCAGAATCTGATGCATTCATGGTGCATCCATGCGTCTCTATGTAGATCCTCATCTGATCTACTTTGGAGCTCCCCTATTTAGTCTTTAGTAGTTAAATTAATAAGCTCTTCGCAGCTGAGTGTTGGACCTCTATGACGTTAGTCGAGTTGAAAGAGAGATATATAACAGTTAATGACAAAATAATAAAAATAGGGGGTCCAATACCTCAGCTGAAAGAGGGGGAGAAGCTGATCAGAAGAACTGCTTCTCTTTGCCCAGATTGCTACAGATATCTCCCCGCTGTCATTGTGGAGAGAGAGGGGAAGACGTTCATAAGAAGGATATGCCCAGACCATGGGGAGATAGAGGAGCTGTACTGGGGAGATGCGGAGATGCTGAAAAAAGCTTTCAAGTATGAAGGGCCGGGAAGAGGGATATCTCCCCAGGTTGAATTTAAAGGAATTTGTCCATTCAGTTGCGGAATCTGCCCTCTTCATAGGAACATGACAGCTCTTGCCAACATAGTTCTGACAAACAGATGCAATCTGAGCTGTTGGTATTGTTTCTTCTACGCTGAGAAAGCTGGATTCGTTTATGAACCATCGATAGACGAGATAAGAAAGATGATAAAGGTTCTTAGGAGCGAAAAACCTGTTCCAGGGAATGCAGTCCAGCTCACTGGAGGAGAGCCTACTCTCAGGGAGGATCTAGTGGAGATAGTAAAAATGATAAGGGAGATGGGAGTAGATCACGTGCAGCTGAACACGCATGGGATAACTTTTGTTGAGAGACCCGAGTATCTAGCTGAGCTCAGAAAAGCTGGAGTGAACACATTATACCTCTCTTTTGATGGTGTCACCCCTGAGGCAAATCCAAAGAACCACTGGGAGATTCCATACATATTCAAGGCTGCAAGAGACGCTGGAATGACGAGCATAGTCCTTGTTCCAACGGTGATAAAAGGGGTAAATGACCACGAGCTTGGAGCTATAATAGAGTTCGCAGCCCTGAATATCGATATAGTTAGGGGTGTGAACTTCCAGCCCGTATCGCTGGTAGGCCAGATGTCAAGAAGGGAGAGGGATAAATACAGGATAACAATACCTGATGTGATAAAGAAGATAGAAGAGCAGACAAATGGACAGATCCCAAGGGATGCATGGTATACAGTTCCATTCTCAACTGCTATAAGCGATTTTGTCGAGGCTCTGACTGGAAGGCCTCAGTACAAGTTCACGAACCATCCTGCTTGTGGCATGGCAACATACGTGTTTCCTGAGTTCGCTCATAGAGATGGAGAAAAAGTGTTAAAGAGGCTTGTTCCAATAACTGAATTTGTAGATGTCGAGGGCTTCCATGATTATCTGCAGGAGAAGGCGGATGAGATAAGAAGAGGGGCTAACAGATATCTAACAGCAATGAAAGTCTTATTCAACATAGGAAAATTCATTAGAAAGGATAAGCAGCCAGAGGGGATAGATCTGATGAGCACCTTGAGGAAGATATTCCTGAGAAGGGACTACAGCGCGCTCGGAGAGTTCCACTACAAGGCATTATTTTTAGGTATGATGCATTTTATGGATTTGTATAACTATGATGTCCAGAGAGTGATAAAGTGCGATATACACTACTTAGTTCCGGGAGGGAAGGTGATACCCTTCTGCACGTTCAACGTGATGCCTGATATTTACAGAGACAGGATACAACGTGAATATGAAACTTCCTTGGAGGAGTATGCCATGAAGCATCCGGACAAGATAGGAGAGGCATCGAAGTACAAGAGGGACATACCCAAGCTTGTCAAAGGGGAGGAATACTTAAGGACATATAAACCATTCTTCCACCTCTTCAGAAATCCGCCGGGAGCACGATGAATGCAGTTTGATTTCATAATAGTTGGCTCTGGTCCGGCAGGCTCGTATGCAGCGTATCTGCTGTCTGAGCTTGGCAAAAAAGTAGCTTTAATAGAAAGAGATCCTCTATTCTCAAAAAGAGCGATATGTGGGGAGATAATTCCGGAGAAAAAGTTCTTGTTAGAGGCGATAGATGAGGATGAATCGATAAAAGAGACCTTTTCCCTATTCGAGCAGTTTGTCAGGAACAGGACAAAGCAGATAATATTCAAAATGGGGAGCAGGGAGTATCGGCTTGATTATGGAATGATGAGAATAGACAGAGCAGGACTTGTCAAATATCTCTCAGAAAAAGCTGTTGATCTTGGCTGCAAATTTCTTCTCGGCAGATTTTCCTCCTGGCTGGAGAAAAATGATGAGGTGAAAGTCAGAGTTTTCACTGAAGAGGGAGAGCAGCTCCTGAGAGGATCGAATCTCGTAATAGCAGCTGGAGCATCATTTTACAAGGAGATGTTCAATGTGAAGGATATGGACATGGCATTTGCCCTGAGGACAATAGTGTCAGGTGTATCCATGAGTAACTCAGTGGTTATGGAAGTAGATCCTCACATCGCTCCAGGCGGTTATCTATGGATTATACCAGTTGGGAAAGACAGGGCTAATGTGGGATTGGGGGTAAGACTTCCCTTCGTATCTAAGATAAATGTAAAATCTTCCTTAAAAAGTTTTATTATAAAAAAATTCAAAAACTTTAATATAGAGGAAAGGGAAGCTGGTAGGCTTGTGCCTGTTGGAGGGATGAGAAGAGCCCAGCTGGGAAGGATTTTTCTCCTAGGAGATTCAGCTGGGATGTGCGTTCCAATAAACGGTGGCGGCATATATACAGCGATGATATCAGCTCATGTTCTATACAGAGCTGTTAAAGAGGGAACCCCAAAAAGCTATGAGAAAATATTGGCTAAAAGCATTGGAAGAATAGTGAATA
>JAGDWR010000028.1:12462-16413 GCA_023269865.1 Candidatus Methanodesulfokora sp. | reverse complement strand
TAGCATCGAAAATTACCCCATCACTTGTAGTGAGGGACATGATAGCGATGAAGAGAACAATCAGAACATATCCAGCGATGAAACTCCTATCTGAAATGGCTCAGCTGATCCACCAGATATGAGGACATCAGCCTCATTCTTAACAAGTTTTTTGGCATAATTGGGCAGAAACTTGTTTAGATCTCTGCCCATCACACTGTAAACTCCTCTTGTCACTATAAGGGAGTCGAACTCCCTAAGAGCAACAATGCTCGGCTCAGGTCCAGTGACAATAACACAGCCTCTCTTCACAGCTTCTCTTATTACCCATTCCACGATGTCAACTCGTCCACCTGCTGCTCTCAAGGAGTTCTCTGATATGGGGCTTATAATTGGAATCACTAGAATGAAGTCTCTGTAGCCAAATGACAGCGATTGCAGCATGACCAAAGCGGAGACAAGATCCCTCGACATGAGATCTAGGTCGGATACATTTATTATGAGGGGTCCCAGCCCGGGTATGGCATCATCCAGCAGAACTCCCTCATGTGCTATGATATCCCTTATCAATCTCACCGTTTCAGGAAGCTCCACACTAGCTCTTTCCTTTATAGCACTCGCTATGATCTCAGCGCCTATGCCTGTGATAAGGGATGATATCACGCTGGCAACTGCTACATAGTTGGGGCCAAGTCTTCCAGGGTATGATAGGGATATATCTCTCCATCCCGCCTGTCTGAATGGAACTCCTCTTTCCCTCAATATCTCCGACACAGAGCCATCCCAATCGACTATAACTAGCTTTTTCCCAGAAATAACCAAGTAAAGCGATATCTGGGCGGTAAAATTGCATATAGATCCTATTGATGGAGTTATAACAAGAATTCCTCGAGAATATGATTTCCTCACGGATCTTGCTTCCTGTTTTGTCTTAATTATACTTGTTAGCAGAAAAAGTGTCATCGGGAGAAGAATGGAGAGAGACAAACCAAATGCAGGTCCGAGGATGCCCATCATACCGGAGATCAGAATGCACACAACTCTTAACCTTTTGCTCTCAATCCTGAGCAGATGGACAACAGAGAAAGATACAATCATGCCTGCTATTATGGAGCTAAATCCAGCTTTGCCGGAATATGCCTCAGCGATGAAAATAATTGTTCCCAATAGAAGGGAAATAGTAAACAGAAGGATCCTTAAACAATCTTTCCTAGAGATCTTCCTCATATTTTCCCTTCCTTTAAAATCATCTCTATTCTTTCAGCCTCCTTCTCGATCTCCTCACTTATCTTTCTCAGATATAAGGCATCTTTTTTCATTTTTTCAGAGAGTCTCTCCAGTGGAAGTATTACGGATGTCTCCATTCCATCCCCAGCATCTTTCACCTTTTTCTTCCTTATTTTTTCAGCTCTTCTCAGATATAGATCTCTCTCCTTCATGAACTTTCTGTACAGCTCTACTCCAAACCTCCTTGCGTCTACTATTCTTCTCCTTCTGTAGATGCTTATCGCATAATATCCGCCGAATATAGCGCCCACAGTAACAGCAGCTAGGAGGTAAGATGCCTTGCTCTCCACTTTCACCTCATAGCTTTTATTAATTACACCTGAAGAAGTATTTACTATTACAATAACATTTATATACTTATAAAAAAGTATAATATCAGGAACTGTTAAATATCTTTTTATCTCAGCTTTATCCCCCTTTCTGATCGATAAATTAACAGGATAGCTGTACGTGGCTAACTCTGTCAGAGAGGATCCAGTTAGCTTATACAATGTTATGTTCGATATTCCATATAATTTTATCTCAACTTTCGTCACATTTAGATCACTGCTCCCAGCAGTGTTGTCCACAGTTAAGTCAATCTCCATTACATAAGGTGGATTTGCATCAAAATTTATTTTAGCATTTATTTCTCCACTAGCAAGCAAAAACTGAGCTTGAATCACTAGCAGGACCATCAAGAGGATAACAGAGTACCGCATTGACTAGAAACTTACCGGTGGATATTAAACTTTTGATCATTAAGAATATAACTCATTATCTATTAGCATCATATCCAGCAGCTTCCTGCCATTCTTACAAAACGGTTTTAATAGCAAACATGTGAATTCCAGGGTGCCTCAATTTGATAGCACAACCATGCGAGCTTGTGGTCAAGACAATAATACCATGCATCAGAGCTATAGTTGCAAGGGAGCTTGTGTTAAATTACGGCATGACCCAGGTCAAGGTAGCAGAGATACTTGGAGTCACACAGGGAGCAGTAAGCCAGTATGTGAGAGGTTATAGAGGAAGCTCTGTGGATCTGGAGAAAATACCTGAGATAAGGAAGCTTCTAGACAAATTGGTCGATGGTCTTGCAAAGGGAAGATTGAGCGAGAAAGAAGTGATGAGATTAGTCTGCGACATATGTGATACCGCGAGGAAAAAAGGGGTTTTCTGCAAAAAACCAATAGCTGAGAAGTACATGAAAGTAGCTGACCTCATATGCTACAGGTATATACCCGAGTCTGAGACGAAAAACGTATGACTTTGGAAAAACTTTTTATTGTTTCTGTTGCGCATTTCTGGGTGGTGACATGGAAGAAGTTCCGAAGATAGTTGTGACTCCCCCGGGTCCCAATGCAAGAAGGCTGCTGAGGAGAGACGAAAAAGTGATATCCCCCTCTTATGTCAGGTTTTATCCACTTGTGGTTGACAGGGCCCAGGGATCCCTGATATATGACGTCGATGGAAATATATACATCGACCTTAACGCTGGCATATGCGTCATGAATGTAGGACATGGACATCCAAAGGTGATAGAAGCAGCTAAGAAACAGATGGAGAAACTAGTTCACTACTCTAATACCGATTTTTACTATGAGCCCTCTATATCTCTAGCTGAGAAACTTGTTAAAATATCCCCAGGAAACTCCCCTAAGAAAGTCTACTACGGAAACAGTGGAGCTGAGGCTATAGAGGCTTCAATAAAACTGGCAAGATGGTACAAGAGGAGGCAGTACATCATAGCCTTCATAGGGGCATTTCACGGAAGAACTTATGGTGCGATGAGTCTTACTGCGAGCAAGCCTGTCCAAAGGAAATACTTTGGCCCATTTGTTCCAGGTGTTATACATGTTCCATACCCCTATGTATACAGATGTCCATTTGGCTCAAAAGATGACCCTGAGGAGTGCTCCCAGAGGACTCTGGCATTTATAGAGGACTGGGTCCTGAAAAGATACGTCCCGCCAGAGGAGGTAGCAGCTATAGTTTTCGAGCCAATACAGGGTGAGGGAGGATATATAGTTCCACCGGATAGCTTCATACCAGGTCTCAAGAAGATAGCAGATGAGCATGACATTCTTCTCATAGACGATGAGGTCCAGGCTGGCATGGGAAGAACCGGGAAATGGTGGGCAATAGAGCATTTCGGCGTTGAACCCGACATAATGGCCTCAGCAAAAGCTTTAGGAGCTGGTTTCCCGCTTGGAGCCATGATAGCCAAGGAAAAGATAATGGTTTGGGAGGGAGGATCTCATGCATCGACGTTCGGAGGGAATCCTGTATCCTGTGCTGCTGGTTTAGCTGCTATAGAAGTAATAGAGAAGGAAAACCTCCTGGAGAGAGCTAAAAACCTAGGGGAGAAGGTTATGAAGAGGTTAAATGAACTTAAGGAGAGAAGCAAGATAGTTGGGGATGTTAGAGGAAAGGGCCTGATGATAGGAATTGAGCTTGTAAAGGACAAAAGAACAAGAGAGCCTGGTATAGAGGAGGCGAATGAAGTCATGATCAGGTCATGGAAGGCCGGAGTTGCCATAATAACTGCTGGAAGGAATGTGCTTAGGATAGCTCCTCCGCTGAACATACCGGAGGAATACCTTGACAAGGCCATGGACATAGTGGAGAGCAAGATAAAGGAGGTTGAGTCCTTCTTCTCAACTTAATTTTTTTATAAACAGTAATTAGCCCCAAGTCGAAATA
>JAGDWR010000028.1:5785-12362 GCA_023269865.1 Candidatus Methanodesulfokora sp. | reverse complement strand
TCAGCCAATTTATCAAAAGAAGGATGTTCCTAAAGAAGATAAATTGCCCTTCATCAGGATGGCATTTGAGGCAAAGTTGTATAGAATGCTTCTAAGGGAATATGCGGGAGCTGCTGGCTCCCTGCCCATCCCAATATAAACCTTTTTCTTTTTTATTTCTGCCTATACCTAGAGGTGTCCCCATGCAGAACCTTGATGAGATAAAGGAGTATTTGCTGTCGAAGGGATATGTTGCGAGGAATGTTGACGACAAAATAGAATTGATAAAAGGAGATAAGAAGGTCATAATATACCGCAAGTTCCCCGCAATCCTTCTGCTGGAGGGAGTGGAAAAGCATGTGAAGGGGCTGGGAATACTTAGTTTAGATTGCCTAGAGAAAATTAAAAAGGCTCTAGGAGAGTCCATCTAACTTTTTCTGTCTTCTGCCTGACCGAAAAACTTATATTTTGCAGCGGTAAAATCTGGTCCAGGCGATCGCATGGGCAAGATAAGGGTGGCTCTAGCTGGAGTGGGAAACGTAGCATCAGCAATAGTCCAGGGAGTGTTCAGGTATAAGGATTCTCCTGATGATATCCCCGTCCCTGGGCTGATGCACACTAGATTCGGTCCTTATCACATAGGGGACATAGAGTTTGTTGCAGCATTTGATGTGGACGCAAGAAAAGTAGGAAAAGATCTAAGTGAGGCGATTTTCTCACCTCCAAATGTTCTTCCAAAGTTTTCTGATGTTCCAAAGCTTGGAGTTGAGGTCCTAAAAGGTCCTGTGCTGGATGGAGTAGCTGAGCACATGAGGGATTTCAGGTACGGGGAGGGCTTCATCGTAGATGAATCGCAGAAAAGCGTGGATGTTGCTGAGGTATTGAGGGAAGTTAAAGCTGATGTTCTTGTGAATATAATCCCTGTTGGCTCAAGGGAAGCTACTAGGGCATATGCTGAAGCCTGTCTAAATGCTGGAACTGGCTTCGTGAATGGAATACCGGAGTTCATAGTAAGCGACAGGGAATGGGGGGAGAAATTCAGGAAGGCAGGTCTACCTGCTGCAGGGGACGACTTTAAGAGCCAGCTGGGGGCAACAATACTTCACAGGACCATAGCAAACTTGGTGGTCGAAAGAGGTCTGAGGATATACGACACATACCAGCTTAATGTGGGAGGAGATATGGATTTTCTCAACATGATAGAGGAAAGCAGGCTTCATTCGAAGAGGATAAGCAAAACAGAGGCTGTTACAAGCTTGATACCATACGAGACAAGGACTAGGATAGGGCCTAGCGATTATATACCATTTTTAGGAAACAGAAAAATAATGTATATGTGGATGGAGTTTGAACAATTTGGTGGATTCAGGGCAAGCATAGATGTAAAACTAAGTGTTATGGATGCTCCTAATGCAGCAGGAGTAGCTGTGGATGCTATAAGAGCTGTAAAATTGGCCAAGGACAGGGGAATAGCTGGACCTCTAGTGGAGGTAAGCGCCTATCTTTTCAAGCATCCACCCGTCCAGATGCCGGATTACAAGGCTAGAGAGCTCGTTGAGAAATTCATAAAAGGAGAATAAATTTCTTTTTTCAAATAAACTTTTTTCTCTTTTTATCCACATGAGCTCTATGCTATCCGACAGAGACCTCATGGAGTATATAAAATTAGGTTGGCTCAAAATAAATCCTCTTTACGAGGATTCCATCCAGCAAAATGGAATAGACATGAGAATAGGAGAAGAGATAGCTCTTCCGAGACAAGCTGGCATATATGACTTGAGGAGCAGCAGGGCAGAGGATTTCTTCTTCATAAAAAAGATACCGGACGAGGGAATAGTTATAGAGCCAATGACTTCCTTTCTCCTTCATACAGAGGAGAGGATAACGCTCCCACCCGATGTCATGGCAATATGCGGTATAAGGAGCACAATAGCTAGAATGGGCTTTATAGCTCCAGTGACATATGTGGATGCTGGTTTTGACGGACAACTGACCATAGAGCTCTTCTGGTCAAAAAACTATCCCGTTAGAATATACAAGGGGATAAGGTTCCTGCATGTGGTATTCTCCAAGACCACAGGCGTTGTCCTAAGGCCATATGCGGGAGTATATCAAGGCCAGAGCGGTGTAAGGCTTCCAAAACCTCTGAGAGATGAGGGAAAATGAGGGATCCTGACACCATTATATCTACTTGTGCTAGGGTGTCCAGATCAAAAAAACCGATCGAGGAAATACTGGAGGAGATGAATCCTGATTATGAGGAAAAGCTGCTGGAAAGCCTGCTTACAATGGGACATCTTAGCGTGTTTGAGCACGGTAGATTTCTGCTGAGAAAGGAGCTATCTGAAAGGTATATCCGCATGTTTTCCAGATATAGATATCTCGATTGGTTTGAGGAGTCAGGAGAAATTGTGATCTCCGGAAACATGAGGACAGCAATAGAGATGGTTTCAGATAAGAATTACAGAGATATTGCAATGGAGTTCCTGTCGATATCAAGATTCCTCTCCAGAAAATTCGGTGCAGAATACAAGGGGATAAGGGAAAAAGTATCCCTCAGAACTTACTCATCCCCCCTGGGAATAAGACTTCATGTAATAGACTTCATAAAGGCCCCAGGTGATCTCTCCTCCATGACTTTTATTGTCGAGGGCATATCCAGAGTAACCTCTCATCAATTAGTTAGGCACAGATCCATGAGCTTTACACAACAGAGCCAGAGATTTGTGGATCTGTCCAACTTAAGCTTCATAAAACCGCCTCTTGTGGAAGGCAAAGCAGCAGAATTGTACTTTGAGGCAGTAAATAGGTCACTAGATGTCTACAAGAAACTCGTTGAGATGGGGATAAAAAAGGAGGATGCTAGATATATAATTCCCCAGGGAATATCAACTAGAATAGCTGTTACGGCAACAGTTTCGGCTCTAAAAAATTTCTTAAAACTTAGATTGGATAGATCTGCTCAATGGGAGATAAGAGAACTGGCTAGTCTCGTCTTAAAAGCTGCAGAAGAGCTTTCTCTAATGCAGCATAAGAATAAGTAGCTATGAGGAATGTGGCAACTGCTATGGCAATAAGCGATATGGATCCCGCTGTTGCGGAGTAAGCCCAGGATCTATTTTTCCCTAATGAAATTTTTATAAATAAGTTAGTTAAATAAATGCACCATAATAGAGAAATAAGTATAATAGAGATTCCTATTAAAAAGACCGGGCTTTCAATGAACTCGAAGAATGGAGAGAGAATTCTCGGAAGATCCTCAACAGTGGATCCTGCTGGGAGCTCAACAGCTCTTCCTGGAGATGCCAGTATAAAAGGTATGGATAAAATCTCCCCAAGCGATATGGGGGCCATCGATAATCCTACACCGTAGAAGATCTTTTTATACTCGCTTTTCTTGCTCTGCGTCAGAAGCAATATCAATAAAGAGTTCAAAATCCAGAATATAAGTGGAAAAATTGAGAACAACAAAGAAGCGAGCCATAAATTCCAAGCAAGGGACTCCGTGGATATTATCCAAGATATCCTGGTTCTTATGACCTCTGCTGTGATGTAAGTAGTAAATGTGACTATGATAACAGACCACAAACTTGACATCTTTTTTTCATCGAATATCATCTCCCTAAAAAGGGTATTTGGGGAAATTATTGCTTTTTTCATGTCCTCTAACAAATAAACCACCCTACATATAATATCTCCCCGTCTTTCTAGCGAGCTCATCTAACTTAGATCCGGGTTTGTTGGCCCTTGGTCTGCCCGTCTCAGGATCCCTCCTGAATGTTATGTCAACATTCTTTAAGAACTTGTTCATCCCGTCTGCCACGCTTACTGGACCTATTGTATGCCCTTTCACGCCGGGAACTCCCTCGAACAGTATTATCCTATCAGCGATGCTCTCCATCATTATTAGATCATGTTCGACGACAAAAGCAGCTTTCTTCTTGCCTTCTATTGTCCTCTTTATTGCTTTTGCTGCAGCTAACCTCATCTCCACGTCAAGAAATGCACTAGGCTCATCTATCAGGTATATATCTGCATCTCTCCCCAGGCATAATGTTATCATGACCCTTTGAAGCTCCCCTGAGCTGAGGTCCATCATGTTCTTCTCCATCAGCATATCCACTCTCAGCCTGCTCACCACCTCTGAGTTGAAGTAGTTTGATTTAAGGGAATCCGGTATGTTTTTTGCCAGAAAATTACGGACGGTATCATCTGACTCCACCTTAAGATACTGCTCCTTGTATGATATCCTCAGACCAGATGTTGGAGCTTCCCCTTCATCAGGCTTTATCTCTCCAGCGAGCATCCTGATGAAAGTGGTCTTTCCTATTCCATTGGGACCTGCTGCAACAAGGATCTCCCCCTCTTTTATGTCCCCGGGGTTTATATCTATGCTGAATCCGTTAAAGCTCTTCTTCATCCTTCCATAGGACATGAGTATAGCTGCTTCCTGTTTTGTCTGGGATCTTGAGAGAATTTTTATCTGCTCATCCCTAAATCTGACGTTATCATCCGGAAGATATCCATCGAGGAATATGTTTATCCCCTCCTTGGTGGAGTGCGGCAGGCTGACCACACCGTAAACGGAGGGAATTCCGTATATTATATGAATGTAATCACTTAAATAGTCAAGCACAGCAAGATCGTGCTCCACAACCACAACCGCTTTGCCAGGAGATGCCAGCCTCCTCAAGAGAACTGACATTCTAAACCTCTGATATACATCTAAGTAGTTTGATGGCTCATCCACTACATACACCTCTCCTTCCCTGCAGTATAAAGCTGTCACGGCCACAAGCTGTAGTTCCCCTCCGCTCAGTTCATCAAGCCTTCTTGACATTATCTTATCTATATTTAACACTTCTTTTGCCTCTTTTAAAGCATTTCTTTCATCAATTTTCCTCAGCAGGTCTTCCACTGTTCCTTTGGCTATCTTGGGAATTAGATCTATTCTCTCAGGCTTCTTTATCACTCTTATCTTTTTATCTAATATTTTCTCAAAATAATCTTTGAGGACGGAACCCCTAAATCTCTCCAGTATCTCATCCCAGCTCACTTCTTTCGATCTTCCAAGATTTGGCTTCAGCTCTCCTGACAGTATCTTCAATGCTGTTGACTTTCCGACGCCATTTTGTCCCACTATCCCCACAATGGAGCCAAATCTAGCAATGGGTATCCTGTAAAGAACGAAGCCATTGGGTCCATATCTGTGAATCTCCTCTCCCTCCACTGGTGCAGGCAGATTGACCACATTCACAGCACCAAATGGACATTTTCTCACACATATCCCACATCCAGTGCAGAGCTCCTCGTCTATAAGCAGGAGCTCATTTTCCAGCCTTATGGTCTCCTTGTATCCCATCCTCACCTGCGGGCAATATTTTATGCATTCCTCTCCGCACTTTCTGGGGTTGCACTTCTCCCTGTCTACAACAGCTATTCTTCTTCTCATCACCAAGCTGTACTTACACCGCTTAAAACCATTTTATCTCTCTTCAACCTCTTTCAATCCGGCATCGAAAGCCCTTAAATTCTGCTCTCTATACCTCGCTGGGGATAGATCGCTCAATGAGCTTCTTATCTCATCCTTAGAGAAAGGAAGAACTCCTGTAGTAGAGGCAGCCCCTAGGATGACAGAGTTAGCTAGAACTGGATCACCTAGTTCAACAGCTATGTCTGTTGCTCTGACAGTAAAGACTTTTTTAGCTCCTAATGCCTTCAGATCAGATATTATCTCGTCAACATCCGGTATTCTCGCTTTTTCTATATATGCAGTGACAGGTGGTATCTCATGGATATCCATTACAACGATGGTCCTTTGATTCACATAAGTCGCCTTTCTAAGGGCCTCTAATGGCTCCAGTGCCATTAGAAGATCCAGAGTTCCCTCCAAAATAAGCGGACTTTGTACATCTCTTCCAATTCTTATCTCTGTGTGAATTGATCCATACCTCTGAGATAATCCGTGAACCTCAGTCTGGATGAAGTTGAGGCCCTTCTTCACTGCCACATGTCCCAGGACTCTGCTCATGAAGAGTATGCCCTGGCCTCCCACTCCTGCTATAATAACATTTAACTCATCCATTTAAACACCCACCCCCTCCTTGAGCCAGTTCAAAGATCCCTCCTGCGGCACTATCGCATTGTAGGGACATACAGTAACACAGGCTCCGCACCCAAAACACACAGCAGGATCAATCTTAACTTTCTCCCCGGTATCAATAAATGCAGGACATGCAAATGTATTTATGCAGACCCTGCAATATGTGCACCTCTCAGGATCAACAATGTATGGAATTATCCTTCCCTTTTGTCTGAGCTTTCTCACAGTCAAAAGAGCGCACTCCCTTCTTGCTATTATAACAGACACGCCATCCCTATTTAGAGAATCTCTCACAGCTTTTTCCATTCTCTTATGATCGAACGGATCTATGACCTCCACATTCTCTATTCCAAGGGATCTAACAAGCTTTTCCAGATCTATCTCCCTAGCTGGCCTGCCTGTCGCTGTATAGCTAACTCCTGGATGTGGCTGATGTCCTGTCATAGCGGTTATCCTGTTGTCTAGTATCATGAAGACTGCCTTTCTGTTGTGATG
>JAGDWR010000028.1:0-5685 GCA_023269865.1 Candidatus Methanodesulfokora sp. | reverse complement strand
TCATAGCGGTTATCCTGTTGTCTAGTATCATGAAGACTGCCTTTCTGTTGTGATGGGCTGCTTCCACAAGAGCTGGTATTCCTGCATGGAAGAAAGTTGAATCCCCTATCAGTGCAATAACAGGCTGATCTGTTGCTATGCTAAATCCATTTGCAAATCCAAAGGATGACCCCATCGCATGGCTAACCTTAGCTAAGCTGAATGGCTTCTGGAATAAAAGAGCATAGCATCCTATATCTCCAAGCACTATCGAGTTTGCCTTGACAGCCCTTCTTGTTGCGTATCCAGTGGATCTGTGAGGGCATCCAGGACATAAAGTTGGGCTTCTTGCAGGAGCCTTTTTCGAGATTTCAGCAGCAGCTGGATTTACTGCGGGCAAATCAAGCTTTATTCCAAAAGATCTACTTATGGCTTCTATCACAATTCCCGGCCTGTACTCCCCCGCCCATGGAAGATGCCCTGTCTCCCTTCCATATATCTCCACATCAGGATTTGAATCCTTTGCAATCATCTTGACATGAGATTCGATTATAGGATCTGACTCCTCTACAACAACGACCTTTTTACAACTTTTGAGGAAGTCCGAGACCATCCTTATCGGAAATGGATAGGGCATTCCTATCTTGAGCATCTTTATGTTTAGATTAAATCTCTTCAATGCCTCAGCGGCATAAGAATAAGAGACACCAGATGCTATTATCCCATAGTCCGATCCATCCCCAATAACTCTGTTGAAATCCCCTCTATCCGATACCTCTGCCTCCACTTTCTTAAGTTTCTCCACAAGCTCCTTATGATGTTTTACTGCTATATTTCCAACTTGTAGATATCTATCAGGCTCATCCAGCTTGAATACACCTTTTTTCCTTCTTTCTCTAACATCTCCTACCTCAACTATACCCCTCTGATGGCTTATCCTTGTAGTAGTTCTTATCATCACCGGTAATTTATACTTTTCAGATATATCATATGCAACTTTAGTAAAATCCTTTGCTTCCTGTGAGTTTGAAGGCTCAAGAGTCGGTATCTTTGCTGCGATGGAAAAATGTCTACTATCCTGCTCATTCTGGCTGCTATGAGCTTGAGGATCATCTGCAGCTACTATCACCATGCCACCGACAACCCCTGCATATGTGAGCGTGAAAATGGCATCTGCAGCGACGTTCATGCCAACATGCTTCATCATAGTGAGGGATCTAAGGCCAGACCAGCTGGCAGCTATTGCTATTTCAGCAGCAACTTTCTCATTTATAGCCCAGTCAAAGTATATTCCGAGCTCCTCTGCCACGGATGATAAGGCTTCTCCTATCTCTGTGCTGGGAGTTCCTGGATAAGCAGAAGCTACGTCCAATCCTGCTTCTATTGCCCCTCTTGCTATGGCTTCATTCCCAAGAAGCAACACTTTTGAACCAGGAGGAGCTAAAAGCTCTGACTCTGGCATAATCAACCTCCTCCTCATTTTTTTTTCGTTAATAATTTAAACCTTTCCTGCAGTGAAGCTGGGAGCTAACCAGTTTTCTCCTCCAAAATCCTTCTTCTTAAGGACCATTTTATCATAGCTGCCATGGAGCTAACTGCTCTTTCTGGAGTTGGATAAACTGGGAACCCCTCCTTCTTCAGCACATCCATGGCCTCTGAAACCTTTTCCCCTCCTATCATAGCTGCCACAATTGGCTTATCTGTGGACTTATTTGCCTTTATCAAAACTTCTGCTAGCTTCATTGGATCAGCTACAGCAGTTTGGCAGTAGAGAACTATTATGTTATCTATAGTCTCTTTTCTTATAGCTACATCTATAGCTCCCTCGAACTCCACATGAGTTGCCTGTCCAGTTATATCAACCGGATTTCTCGGAGATCCAAAAGGAGGCATATATGCCATAAACTCCTTCTTAAGCTCCTCAGTAGGATCCAAAAGCTTAACACCTAATTCCTCACAGGCATCAGTTGCCAATACTCCAACTCCCCCTCCATTTGTTATTATAATAGTATTCTCTCCTTTAGATATCTTCCTAGTGGAGAAAAGCCTAGCCCAGTCGAATGCCTCCTCAAGATTTCCAGCTCTCAACACACCACTTTGCTCGAATGCAGCGTTGTATACGCTATCCATCCCAGCAAGAGATCCAGTATGCGAGGCAACAGCCTGCATTCCCCTTCTGGTCTTTCCAGCTTTTATTACTATCACGGGCTTCTTTGCTGATGTCTTCCTTGCTTCTTCCATGAACCTCCTTCCATCTTTTACTCCCTCAAGATATATCATTATAACAGATGTATTTGGATCATCCCTGAGCCACTCCAGTAGGTCTGCATCATCTATATCCGCCTTATTTCCCAAGCTTATCAGAGCGGAAAGCCCCACTTTCTCAACAATTGTCCATCCCATGAGAGCTATTCCTAAGGCTCCTGACTGAGAGACAAGCGCTATAGATCCAGGTATAACATCCTGTGGCCCGAATGTAGCATTAAGCCTTCTGGGCGTGTAGCATATCCCGAATATATTTGGTCCCAGAACTCTTATGTTGTACTTTCTTGCATATTCGAGCAAGCTCTCCTCGAGATCTGCTCTTCCAGCCTCCTTAAAACCACTGGATATCACAACAGCAACTTTTGCTCCCTTAGCACCAGCCTCTCCGACTGCCTTCGGAACCTGTTCAGCAGGTATGACTATAACAGCGAGATCTATCTCATCTGGGATATCAAGAACTGTTGGGTAGCATTTTAAGTCCTCTATCTCATCATATTTCGGATTTACTGGGTAAACTCTCCCTCTAAAACCGTACTTTATTATATTTGTCAGTATAGCATGGCCTATCTTGCCTGGAGTCTTGGAAGCACCTATAACTGCTATAGATCTCGGATTGAATAGGGCATCCATATGCAGATCCCTCCAATCTCAACATGAATGCTATCACTAAATACTTTTAACGTTATCGCTATGATATGTCCCCTTCAAGGACCTCCATATTCTGTCCCCAATGTAATGAATATTCCTCACCGATTTTCCTCTCTCCCTGATTTTATCGAAGTTTCTCAGAGAAACTCCCAGGGCTATTGTCCTGTTATATTCCTCAGCCACAACTTTGACTATATCTCCCTCCTTTATTCTCTTATCTGCATCTCTAATTCCAGGTCCCATGACATCAGCACCATTGAGAATGAACTTCACGGCACCTAGATCCACGACTACCCTTGGAATATCTATATCATATTTATCTACTATGCCTATGAAAGGAAGAAGAAAATTTTCCTTTTTTACAAGAATTGGAAATCCATTGTACAGATAAACAAAGGCATCCCCAAGATCGGCAACGTCTAACGATGTCTTCCTCTTAGTTATCGCACTGGAAAGCTGAGGATATTTAGATACTGCCTCATCTATAATGTTTTTGCTCTCCTTCGTTGATATCTTGTATTTTCTCAGTTTTTCCATGAGCTTAGTCCTCTCTTATTTTTTATAACGCCCGGGCCGGGATTTGAACCCGGGTCTGAGGCTCGACAGGCCTCTATGCTGACCGGACTACACCACCCGGGCATAAATCTAGTGGTGCTATTATGGGTTGTCGATCGAGAGTAATATAAGCTTTTCCTTTTCAGCCTAGTATTAAATTTTATTATCCTATAAATAATTCATAAAATAGAAATCTCCCTTATAATCATAAACTGTTGGCCGGCGGTTTCAAAACAAATAGACTAATAGTATTTACTGATGCTCCAGATGCAGGAAGATTAATGCGCTGAAAGAAGCACAAATAGAACTTCAGATGGGAGTCTTCCCCCATTTCTGAAGCTATTATGGGATGAAGTGAGTTCACTCGGCAGGGTCGGAGGAAGATGCCTCTTAGGACAGGGGGACAAGATCTGATGAAGACCAAGAGCTATGGTCTTTAAGACTATGTAGCTCAGAACTCGATCTAGGAAATTCAAATCCAACTGTGAGATGTCAGCTACCTCTCAGGAAACTCTCGTATATTTCCTTCATTTTGACAGAATCTCTCTCAAGTATGGGGCTCTCAGATACAATGAACCATTTCAAACCATTTTCTGCGATTATCTTTGCCAAAGGGTGGAAGTCCGGCCCATAACCTGAGCCTAGCTCGTGGTGCATTCTCTCACCATAACCGGATGAGGTAGCTTCTACCTCAGTAAAGTGCACAACTAGGCCATTAAGATCTCCAATTTCCCTCTCTATCCTGCGCAATATAGACCTGTAATCATCCTCTCCCTTTATGATTCCGCCATCTCTCACATGAAGATGTGCAAAATCTATTGTTGGACTGACTCCTTCAACGGACTTTGCCATCTCCAGGACATCATCGAGTGATCCAAGCTGAGATGGTTTTCCCATGGTCTCAGGCCCTAGCTCGACATCTATTCCTTCAGACGTCATGATCTCTCTAAGCTCCCTGAGAGCGGATATTGCTACCCTTAACGCATCATTTCTACTTCTCTTTAGGTAATATCCTGGATGAAATGTGACATGTAGTGCTCCCATGGCTTTAGCGGCCTTTGCTGCCGACAGAAGCCTGTTTATACTACCTTTTATTTTCTCCTCGGTCTCTGCAGATAAATTTATAGCATAAGGAGCGTGCAGAGTTAGCAGTATGTCGTTCTCCTTTGCTTCTTCTCCCAGCTTTTTCAACTCTTTTTCATTTGTAGGGACTCTTCTCACAGCCTGATACTCCATTCCACTTAAGCCTATCTTTCTGAGATATTCAAAAGCTCTCTCTTTTGGCGAATCTATCGGAAAACCAGCAGGACCAAATCTAACCCTGTCTAATATCAATTGATCACCTCCATAATAGGCTGAAGGATGAAGCTTATATACTCGATCAATCATAATTATATTGGGACCGCCCAGGGCCTTGGAGTCACTCCCCCTTCTGCGCTGAAAGGGAGGGGGCAACCACCCCCTTCGGGGGGATAAAGGGGATCCCGTATTGATCCCCGCCCAAGGCACATGATACACCGCACTTTGTGCGGTACCAACCCGGGCGGTCCCCATCTTCAGGTGGATCCAGATGGCTTGGCTTCTCAGGCCTGATGCTCTTCAGGCCTTTGATGATCCAGAGATAAAGGAGATACTGCCTAGATACATAGATGTCTCAAGGGATAAGAAGCCCGCCATGTTCATGCTGTCGAGAAGCCTTGAGGTTGAGGATCTAAAGGGGGAAGACGGTTGGAGAGAACATGATAAAGCGGTAAGTGAAGTCCTAAAAATGGCAGAAGAGGGATATTTTCCCGATGAAAGACCTAAATTCTCATTGCTAGATCTGAAGTATAGGCTTTCATTGGAGATAGCAAGCAGATGTAATCTATGTGAGAGAAGATGTGGTGTTGATAGGATAAAAGGGGAGACAGGAACTTGCGGCGTTAAAAAGCCCAGGGTTGCAACTGCCTTCATACACATGGGGGAGGAACCACCGATAACTCCCTCTGGCACTATATTCTTCTCAGGATGTAATTTTAAGTGCGTTTACTGTCAGAACTGGGATATATCTCAATTCCCGGAGAGAGGGGAGGAGATAAACGAGAGAGAACTTGCTCTTCTAATGGATAAGTTGAGGGAAAGAGGAGCTAGAAATATAAATTTGGTAGGAGGTGAACCAACTCCGAATATCCCATGGATAATAGGCTCCCTGAGATTCGTCACTAGAAATGTCCCCATAGTGTGGAACTCAAATATGTA
>JAGDWR010000013.1:2889-4383 GCA_023269865.1 Candidatus Methanodesulfokora sp. | reverse complement strand
CTGAATATGTTGAGCTGGATGTCAATGGGGAGAGATGGATAGTGAGCAAGGAGGCTGAGGAGAAGATAAAGAGGCAGGGATGGCCTGCAAAAACGATAAGAATTTTCAAGGGATCAGATCTGATAGACAGGTTAGTTGAAACGCCTGATGGAAGGAAAGTTCCTGTTCTTCCAGCCGAGTTTGTGGATCCAGATCAGGCAACAGGCGTTGTTTACAGCGTTCCTGCTCATGCACCTTATGATCTGATAGCACTCATGGATCTAGGTCTCTATGGAAAGATAAAGCCCATAAAGGTGATATCAATAGAGGGCTATTCTGACTTTCCTGCTGAGGATGCAATAAGAAAACATGGGGCTAGAAGTCAAAGAGATGTTAAACAGCTTGATGATGCCACCGATGAGATATACAAGGAGGAGTTCTACAGAGGCGTGATGGCAATAGGACCTTTCGCTGGGGAGAAGGTATCAGAGGTGAAGCAGAAGGTCATCTCATGGCTTGTCGAAAGAGGACATGCCTTCACTTTCTATGAGGTCAAGGCTGAGAGGAAGCCCGTTTTAAGCAGAGCTGGGGGAAAGGTGATAGCTGCTGTTCTGAGGGATCAGTGGTTCATAAACTACGATGCTCCAGGCTGGAAGGATCTAGCTTGGAAGGCATTGAACTCAATGGAGATAATTCCACAGATATACAGGAGGAACTTCGAGGAAGCATTTAACTGGGTGAAGATGAGGCCCTGTGCCAGGAAAAGAGGGATAGGAACGAGGCTCCCATTTGATGAGGAGTGGATAATAGAGTCCCTGAGCGATTCCACTATATACATGGCTCTCTACACGGTGATGCACAGGATAAGAAGCCTTGGAATAGAGGAGATGGATAACGACTTCTGGGACTACGTATTTCTGGGAAATGGGGATCCTGAGGCCATAGCAAAGAAGCTGGGTGTAAAGAAGGAGGATTTAGAGGGCATGAGAAGGGAGTTCCTCTACTGGTATCCAGTTGACATGAGGCATACTGCCATAGCTCACATAAGCAATCATCTCACTTTCTTCATATTCCACCATGTTGCCATATTTCCAGAGGAACTGTGGCCCAGAAAGATAACTCTCAATGATCTGGTCATAAGAGAAGGTGAAAAAATGGCAAAGAGCAAGGGAAATGTGATACCTCTCGCTAATATAAGCAGGAATTACAGTGCAGATTGGTTCAGGCTTTATGTAGTATCTGCAGCTGACCTGAAGACTGTTCTGGACTGGAGAGAGGAGGAGATGAGGACTGTTGGAGGAAGGCTTGAGAAATTCTTCAGGATGGCTGAGGGGATAATAAAAATGGAAGGAGGAAAAGGAAAGGAGATAATGACAAAATGGTTCATCACAAGAGTGAACAAAGCAATAAAGGAGGTTGATAAATACTACTCATCTCACATGTATAGAGAGGCTGTTGTTAGGGGGTTCTTCGACATGATGAGGGACTTCGAGACGTACATGAGGTATGGAGGAG
>JAGDWR010000013.1:1673-2789 GCA_023269865.1 Candidatus Methanodesulfokora sp. | reverse complement strand
TTCTGTGTCTTAGATATCTTTTCTCCATCCCCTCCTCTAAGATAAGCTCTAAGCTCTTCCTCAGGGCAACTATTAGATTTACTGCAGGAGTGCCGAAATATGAAGGTTTTTTCTCCTCATAAGATCTCATTATGCTTATCCATCTGTTCAGGTTCATGTAATAGGGGGATATGCTTCTTCTAATGCTTTTCAATTTCTGAAGTGCCTTTGGTGAAAGCCACATGATAGCTAAACCGGGAGGCACCCCTAAGGCCTTTTGCGATCCAGTAAATAGGACATCTATTCCATCTTCGGCCATTTTTATCTCCTCTCCACCAACGCTGCAGACCCCATCGACCACAATTATTGTCTCCTCATCCCTCAGTTCTCTTCCTATTTCTTTCGCTGATTGCAGAACTCCTGTGCTGGTGTCCACATGGGTAAGGGTGATTAAATCATATTTGCCCTTTGATGCAGCTTCAACTACTTTTGATGCATCAACTGAGCGCCCTATCCTATCAGGTCTAAGAACGTCCACATGCACCTCATAGTTTGAAAGAAGCTCGGCAAATCTGTCCCCAAAGTATCCATTTGAGACCACTAAGGCTCTTCCTTCTTTCTCAAGAAAATTCGTGACAGAAGCCTCCATAGCAAGAGTTCCTGATCCAGCTATCACAACAGGTTGGTACTCATTTCCCGCATTGACAACCTTTCTGAGCATGGACAAGGTATCAGCAAATGAGCTCACAAAATCCGCTGATGTGTGGTCCAGTCCCTCGACAGCTAGCTCCCTAAGGACCCTTGGATCAAAATTTATCGGACCAGGAACCATCACCAACCTTCTCTCGTCCAATCAGGTCACCTTATTTCATCCTTAAGTGGAGCTTTAAAGCTTTCCGATAGTGCTATTAGGGTATGTCCAGGTTTTGGTGAACTGAGAGGCTATATCAGATCTGCTAATTTAAGAGCTCTCCTAACCTCTTCCCTCTCCTCCTCAGAAAGGGGCTGTGATGGCATTCTTGCAAAGCCACCAGGAAGGCCTCTCAGCTTTAGTGCCTCCTTAGTCGCGCTAAGCTGGTTATACTTCTTTACAATAACCTCGTTGAGCATGGTCAAAATTCTCTGTATATCGGCAGC
>JAGDWR010000013.1:0-1573 GCA_023269865.1 Candidatus Methanodesulfokora sp. | reverse complement strand
GCAAAAATTGAGACAGCCACTATGCCACCATCCCCACCTAATGCTAATGTCGGAAGCAGAATATCTCCAGTGCCAGCTAGAACAGAACATCTCCCTCCTAGAATTCTGATTAGCTCAGATATTCTCCACACTGCTCCACTGGATTCCTTTATCCCAGAAAGATTGTTATGTTCTTCAGCTATCCTGCCAATCAGCTCAATTGGTATATCATAACCTACAAATTTCGGCACGTTATAAAGAAGAACTGGAAGAGAGGAGGACTTAAGCACCGTTTTATAGTGACTTAAGAGTTCTCTTGAGTTCGGCTTGAAGTAATATGGAGGAGTCAGAAGTACTCCATCAGCCCCCAGCTTCTCCGCTTGCTCAATCTGCTTTAAAACTCCTCTTGTTGAGGGACTGCTCACACCAACTATAATTGGGATCTCTCCACCCGCCTTGTCAACTACAAACTTTATGATTGTTTTCCTTTCCTCTTCATCCAGCAAAGGTCCTTCTCCATTGCTTGCACAAGTAGCAAGGCCGTGAACCTTGGAATTCAGCCAGAAATCAAGCAGTTTATCAAGGGAGGCGAGATCCAATTCACCTTCCTCATCAAATGGCGTTACATGAGGTGGTATTATTCCCTGGAACCTCATGAGAAGCAGTGAGAAGCCCACCTTATAAAATTGCTCTCATCAGCTGTCTAAAACTTTCACTATATGTGAACAGGGCCTCTTCCATGGATCTCCAATATCATCCCCTCGACTTTTACTGGATCAAGCGATTGTGCCAGCTTCACGGCCTCAGAAAGCCTGGCTGAGCTGCTTGAGAAGACCTCCATAATTGGATCTCCGACCTCAACTCTATCCCCTCTTTTCGCATAAAGCTTTACCCCTGCTTTTTTGTCCATGGGAGCTCCTGCAGCTCTTGCTATCATTGACACTGCTTTATTTGAAACCTTGGTAACATATCCTGCTGATCTAGAATTTATGACCTCCTTGTGATCCCCTAGATCCACATCCTCAGGCTTTATGCTTGGATCACCTCCTTGTGCTTCAACTATCTCCCTGAACTTCTCATATGCTTTTCCTGACTCGAGTATTGAGAGGGCCATCTGATACCCCTTCCCTCTAGCTGCAACTCCTCCCATCTCCAGAAGCATTCCAGCTATGCTCAGCGACTTCTCCACTATGCTTCCGCTCCCCTTTCCTCCGCTGGAGAGGATCTCAAGAGCTTCTCTTGCCTCCAAAGCTGGACCTATGCACCTCCCTATAGGTTGTCCCCCATATGATATCGCTGCCTCTGCTGTTATGTCAAGTCTCTCAGCAAGCTCAACTATGTTCTTAGCTATCCTTCTAGCATCTCTCATGTCCTCCACTTTCGCCTCTTCTCCAACAGGTATGTCCACAACTAGCTTTCTGATGCCAGCTGCATACTTCTTTGAGAGTATTGATGCGTAGATCAACGGCTCTGGATCCACTCTGAGTGGATACTCAACTCTCTCTATCAGTATTGCATCAACAGGCGATATATTGGCTGCATGAGCCCATGTTATAACTCCTCCCACTCTTTTTGTTATTTCAACTATCTCCTC
>JAGDWR010000079.1:21930-24551 GCA_023269865.1 Candidatus Methanodesulfokora sp. | reverse complement strand
TAGCAGGAAAGAAAACAGGAGAGAAAAATGTGAGCAGAAGTCCTAGGATTTCAGATACTCTCATGGCATTTAACAGATATCTCACCTAGAAATTCTATTTTAGAGAATATTACCTAAATCTTAGATGGGACAAGGCGCAAATCTCTATTCGATAGAATATTAATTTATTAGTTTATAGCTTAGCACTTTTCCCCTTTCTCTGCCTTTAAAGTAAATATCTGAATCCTGAATTACAGAAACCATTATTTCTGAGCTTACTGGGGATATTTGCTAAATCAGAACATAAATTAGGTTCTCCTCCTCAATCCAGACATCTTGACATTGGAATTGCCAACTCTGAGTAAATTGAGATCTTTGCTATAGCTGAAAAGTCAGTGCTATGCTGATAGAGCTAGAATTACGAGTATGTCCGACCATTTAAACTCTCCTACCTTGGTCTCTTCAAGGAACATCTCAAGCTGCTCGACGAACTTCTTTGGTACACCTATCCGCTTCCATCCATCAATCCATAATTCTACCATCGTTTTAAGTGCTTCATATGGTACTGCTGTCCTCCAGCTGATGATCTTCTTCTCAACAATATTCATACTAAGCCGTTCCAGCAGCGTCAGCCAGTACTCCGGCTCCCGGTACTCCTCAAATTTACCAACTGACTTCATGGCATTTTGCCATATATTGCACAGCTTTCGGTACATCTCATTGCCGCTGGGCACTGGCTCTGCGATCATGATGTGCTTAGATACCTTCTTGGCGCAAGCAAGAACATCCAGGTGAAGCCTAGGATTTATCTCATGGAGCACAAAGTAAAATAATACTAAATCAATAGATTTTTGTCTCAATGGAAGATATGACGCATCGCCGCAAGCGAGCATTAATCGATTCAGCCTCTCATAGCTGGAACCAATCTTCCTATGAAATTCCACTAGTTTGCTGCAATCTGAGTCTACAGCAATGACAAGCCATTGATTCGATAGCAAGTTTATCGTGGACTCGCCAACTCCTATATCGACGATAACCCTTGGCTTGACCTTAGATATTATCGATAGAATCTCTCTTTCTATTCTCCTCAATTCATCAAAATAGCTCCTTGAAGCAGTGTGGACCTTCCGCAAGTATGTCACCAAGCCGCTCTAGGCGCTTGACCACTAATATGATAGTGTTTATATATAAGCATAAGTTAGCTGAGCATTAAAATAGTCAAAGGCCGATCATTGATAGAGGGATTAATTTTCACTATAGATACCTTCATTATTATACCCTGAAATATATAATAAATATTAAAGTTAATAAGAATGTATATTGATGGCAAACTATAGTAAGAGGATTTTTAAATTAACAGCAACCATTACAGTAAATTCTTGCAACCTCAACTTATTTCTTTAACAGTTTCAGTATTATTCTGCAAATGATGCCAGTTGCTCTAAAGTCTACTTTAGTATTTTTCAGGCGCTGTGAAGAATGAGATTTTTCCCCTGTAGAAATCCTCGAGCAAAATCCTAGCTGCCTCTGTTAAGTTGAGCTCCCCAGTTGACCTGAAGATAAATCCTCTCCTTTTTGCTATAGTCCTCAGGACTTCCTCTGGATTCTCCTCAGCGGCACCATAAGCTCTCTTCAGAAGGCCAGGGCTAATTCTGGATGCAGCTGAGATTAAAGAAGAGGCCATCTCCACGGGATCAGCCTTTGCCCCTCTCACAACAGCCTCA
This sequence comes from Candidatus Methanodesulfokora sp., assembly GCA_023269865.1. Taxonomy (GTDB): domain Archaea; phylum Korarchaeota; class Korarchaeia; order Korarchaeales; family Korarchaeaceae; genus Methanodesulfokora. Next base: position 22,848 of record JAGDWR010000079.1, on the reverse strand, counting down.
AAACCGCTTCCCTCGGGGGGTATTATTCCAGGAGAATCTATTATGTAGAGGCCCTTCTCTATCTTGTACTTTGTGAAACCCTTGGTGTAGCCGGGGCTTCTGGGCACAGGGCTGGTGGATGCAGAATGTCTTCCTTTCAACACATTTATTATAGAGCTCTTTCCAACTTTTGGAAATCCTGCTATGAGCACAACGGCTGGGGAGTACTTTTTCAGAGCTCTCCTCAGCCTCATTGTTCCAAGCCTTCTTCTAGCGCTAACAGGGATTACAGGAAACTCTTTTGAGATTTTCCAAATCCACCTCTCAGCCACATCTCTCGGCACCAGATCAACCTTGTTCATTGCTATAACAAGATATTTCCCTTTTTCCTCAGCCATCTTCTCGAGCTTTCTGCTCCTAGTTATATCAGGAAACCTGGAATCTATGACCTCCAGAACGACATCAGTCTCCTCCATTGCTCGCTCTATTTCCCTCCAGCTCATCCATTCTACCCTTTAAACTGTGACATCATGCTCTTGAACTCAAGTATCGCCTCATCATATCCAGCTTGTGTCGCAACTTCAACTATCCATTTCCCTCTATACCACATCTGCAGCACTAGATTTCCTGTCCTAAGCTCCATGTATCCGGAATCCCTGAACGTCTTGTACATGATGCTGTAGTTTCTATATTGATTTATTATTGTATTTGCCACACTGCTTGCAGAAGAGTTCAGAAAGGCAATTATTGCTATCACTGGGGTTACATTTCTGTAGCTCATGTATATTCCAACTGCGTAGCCTCCCTTCGGCAGTGACACATTCCCGGGCATGTACCTAAGGGGCATAACTTCTATAACATTCATATCCTTAGTCCCATTTATAGAAAGGAGCTGCAGAAAAGTTGTCTTGTCCGAAGGAGTTGGCCACTCGCTGCTGC
>JAGDWR010000079.1:7281-21830 GCA_023269865.1 Candidatus Methanodesulfokora sp. | reverse complement strand
GAAAGGAGCTGCAGAAAAGTTGTCTTGTCCGAAGGAGTTGGCCACTCGCTGCTGCTCATTTCTTCTCCAGGCAGCAGGAAGATTATGCTTCCTGCGACAAGGAGAACTACAAACACTGCTGCAAAAATTGCTCTGAAATTCAACTTTGCACCCACTCAAGCTTCAATGCTAGGTGATAAATCTTTCGTTTACAGGAAAGCTCAGTTAATGCATAATTTTGTATACTAAGAACGCTTTTATTCAACTTCGCTTACTCATCCTGTGCAGGGCATCATATTCATCACAGGAGGAGTGGTAAGCGGCCTCGGGAAGGGGATAGTTGCCGCATCAATAGGCAAGATACTGCAGGCAAGAGGATATGACATATCGATGGTGAAGCTGGATCCATATCTTAACCCGGATCCAGGCACTATGAACCCAGCTGAGCATGGTGAGATCTTTGTGACAGAGGATGTATGGATATTCAGCCCCTCTGAATCAGTCAGCTTTCAGATAGCTGAGATAGATGAGGATTTTGGTCATTATGAGCGTTTTTTGGGGAAGAACATGCATCCATCGAACAACATAACGAGCGGTCAGGTCATGCTACAGGTGATACTGGGCGAGAGAAAAGGGGTTTATCTGGGCCAAACAGTCAGGTTGATACCCCATGTGGTGGATGAGATAAAAAGGAGGATAATGGAAGTAGCAAAGAGGGAAAATCCGGACTTTTTGATCGTTGAGCTGGGGGGCACGATAGGTGATTATGAGGCAGAATCCTTTGTCGAGGCGCTGAGGCAGATAAGAGCTGAGAGGAAAAGCCTTCATGTGCATGTAACATATGTTCCGTATCTCAGGTCAACTGGAGAGCTGAAGACGAAGCCAGCTCAGACGTTCATAAGGCTTGCAAATGCAGCAGGTTTGCCTCCAGATGTTATAGTTGTGAGAAGCGATAGGGATCTTGGAGCAGATGTCCTCAGGAAGATATCCCTGTATTCAGGAGTTCCCATGGACTCCATATTTCCCGATCCGGACAGGGAGAATGTGTATGAAGTTCCTTTGATTTTAGAGGAGAAAGGACTAGGCAGAAGAATAGAGGAGTTCTTTGGGCTTGAAAACAGGAAGGCTGAACTAGAAAGTTGGAAAGAAGCTGTAAAAGAGGGAAGTAAGGAGCTGACAGTGGGAATAGTGAGCAAGTACTGGAGGATGCATGATGTGCACATAAGCATAAATGAGGCGGTGAAACATGCGGCATCTGCCATCAACTGTAAGGCGAGGATAAAGATGGTGGATGCATCCTCCCCGGATCTGGATGGCCTGGATGGGGTTATACTGGCTCCAGGCTTTGGCATAAAGGGGACAGAGGGGATGATAGAGGCTGCTAAAAGGGCTATGGAGGAGAAAATTCCAACCCTGGGCATATGCTTCGGGGCGCAGCTGTCAACAGTAGCTTTTGCAAGGCATGTGATGGGATGGGATGGCGCAAACAGCACGGAATTAGATCCAAGCACGCCATATCCTGTTGTGGACATACTTCCTGAGCAGATTGGGGTGAAGGAGAAGGGAGGAACGATGAGATTGGGGGCCCATGAAGTCCTCATAATCCCTGGCACAAAGCTAATGGATGCATATGGCGAAAATGTAGTGAGGGAGAGGTTCAGGCATAGATATCACATCTCGAGGAAGTACGCAGAGCTCATGGAGGAAAAAGGATATAGAGTGAGCGCTGTTGACAGAACAGGGAGGATAATAAATGCCTTTGAGATAAGCTGGCACCCCTTCTTCATTGGGGTTCAGTTTCACCCGGAGTACAAGTCAAGACCGGGCAGGCCAAGTCCAGTATACCTTGCCTTCATGAAATCTGTTTTAGAACGCTCTTGACCGAATCAACCACATAGCTGACATCATCATCGCTCATGCCTGGATGTATTGGGATGTAGAACACCTCCTTCGTCAGCCTTTCCGCTACAGGGGTCCTTTCAAACTCTATTTTATCAAATAAAACTGCAAGATAATTTCTCTCTGGATCATTAAGCATTTTCATTGCTTCTTGCTCTTGAACTGGCATCGGATATGGCCTTCTAGCCATCACGCCCATTGAGTTCAGCCTATCAACTATTTCATCCCTTTTTCCAGCATCCGCTATCAGCGGGTAAAGGTGCCAGGCATGTTTAGCCCAAGGAGCAACATATGGCGTTTTTATCCCCCTTATATTAAGCTCCTCCGAGTATATCCTTGCGATCTCCTCCCTTCTTTTGTTCATTGAATCCAGCTTTCTTAGTTGCACTAATCCTATTGCAGCGTTTATCTCCGTCATTCTATAGTTAAATCCTATCCCCCAGTGAATATACTTGCTTTTCTGTCCCTGATCCCTTAAAATCCTTGCCTTTTCCGCTATTTCCCCATCGTTTGTGGTTATCATCCCTCCCTCTCCTGTCGTCATGTTCTTTGTCGGATAAAAGCTGAATATAGCAGCATCTCCTATAGATCCGACTTTTCTTCCCTTGTATTCAGCCCCATGAGCTTGAGCTGCATCCTCCAGTACAAGAGCTCCTTCTCTTCTTGCCTTCTCCATTATAGGATCCATGTCAGCAGGATGCCCATGCAGATGCACAGGTATCACTATTTTGCACTTATCCAATTTAATTTTCTCGGGATCAATGTTCATAGTCCTCTCATCCACGTCAGAGAACCTTGGAACAGCGCCGCAAAGAGCTATTGTCGATGCTGATGCGAAGAAAGTGAAGGCAGATGTCAAAGCTCTATCCCTTGGCCTCAATCCCATCGCAATAAGGGCGATGTGAAGAGCTGCAGTTCCGTTTGATACAGCTATTGCATGCTTTGTCCCGATATAATCGGCGAACTTTTGCTCAAACTCCTTTACTCTCTCAGCCTGAGCCAGCATACCGCTTTCCAGCACTTTCTCTATCTCTCTAAGCTCCTCCTTTCCCAATAAAGGCTTGGATATTGGTATGACCTTCTTGGCTGTCACATGGCGATGTGAAGGTGAATGTTAAAAAACATGCATGGCCACTTTCCTCATGCACCGTGTCCTTCTGACGAACGATGATGGCATACATTCAGCTCCATTTAAAGCTCTTTGGAAAGCTTTAATAGATAAAGGATTCAATGTTTCGGCTGTTGTGCCAGAAAGAGAGATGAGCGCTGCCGGAAAGGGAATAACACTGCATAAACCGCTGAGAATATGGAGGATACCGACCAAGGTGGGGACATATAGAATAGCTCATCTCGTGAGCGGGACTCCAGGTGATACCGTGACAGTGGCCCTCAGGTATTTGCTCGAGGACAAGCCTGAGGCAGTTCTATCTGGCATAAACGTGGGGGATAACATGACTGTGGACAACATATTCACCAGCGGAACAATAGCAGCAGCAATACAAGCAGCTTTAATGGGATTCAAATCAGCTGCCTTCAGTGTTGAGATACCTCAAAGTGAGGAGCCAAGGCCTGCAGATAAGTTCAGGAGTCATGCATTGATAGCAGCTGAGATAGCAGAGTGGATGCTTGAGAACGGGCTTCCGGAGGGAGTGGATCTCCTGAATGTGAATTTTCCATTTAAGATATCCGATGACACCCCAGTGAGGCTCACAAAGCTAGCTAAGGTCAAGTTCGAGAACTATGTTCTGGAGAGAGTAGATCCAAGGGGGAAGCCATATTACTGGCTCGGAAGCAATCCGATAGCAGTCTCGGAGGAGATGAGAGGGACTGATTATTATGCACTAACCGTGGAGAAGGCGATATCCATAACTCCCATAGGGCTGAACTTCATATCTCCTTTGGAGGAGAGAAGAGCTGATAGGGAGAGAATAGTGGAGAAGATGAGCGATCTAATATCAGTTATATCAAATCTGGTTGTATCCCTGAGATAATTCTCTTAAGAAGGCCCTTATCCTCATTTATCTTGTTTACTGCCTCATCTATGTATTTTCTCACAGCATCAGGATTGGGGGATCCATCGCCCTTTCTCTTCAGCAATTTAAGTGGGTTCAATATCATCTCCATGATTTTCTCATTTAAATTAAACTCCCGCTTGAGGAAGGACAGCAGTTCATCCGGGCTGGGATCTTTCATCTCGCTTATCCCCCTAGCTATACGCATGTGGACCTCCCTGTAGGGTATATTTAGCTCGAGTGAGAGAAGCTCAGCCAGATCGGTTAAGATTAGAGTCTCAATGCGCTCAGCTTGCTTGAACTTGACCTTCGATATAAAATCCCTGAAGATCTTTACAACATCCAAAAGCCTCATGAGAAGTGAGATAAAACTGCTGTTCATCTCCTGAAGATCCAAGTTGTATCCCGATGGTATTCCCTTCTCCACAGCCAAGATGGAGGTGAGAAGGCCTATAGATCTGCCTCCCCATGCTCTGATAAGCTCCATTGTCACAAGGTTCTTCTTGTGCGGCATCAAGCTGCTCGTAGCCATGTGCTCCCTAGGTGCGTCTATCAGCCCTGAAAACGAGAAGAATATCATATCCTCAGCTATTCTAGATAGAAATACAGAAAAGGAGGCAAGAATGGAGGACGCAATAAGCATGAAATCCCTTGATCCTGTTGCCAACAGGGAGTTCTTTACCATGTCGCTAAAATGGAGGGAGGATGCAAGCTCCTCCCTGTCGATGTCCACCATCGTTGAGGTAGCAGCTGCAGCTCCAAGGGGTGATCTGTTAACCAGCTCCAATATGTCCAAAAGAAGCCTGGTGTAGAAGGAGAGCTCCTCCTCAATGTATGTCAGGTAGTGTGCAGCTGTGGATATCTGAGCCGGCTGCATATGAGTAAAGGAGGGAAAAAGCGTGTACAAGTTCTCAGAGGTCTTATGAAGCAACATAGATCTCAAATCCAGAACCTCCTTTATTATGCTGATGAGATATCTCCTTGTCACAAGCCTGAGGACAGCAGCAATGTGATCATTTCTGCTCCTCCCTATTGATATCCATCCAAAGTCCTCCCCAACCTTCTCCTTCAGATATGCCTCAATTGCCTCAAATATGTCCTCAGCTTTTTTAGATAGGAGATCCTCTGCTGATGCAGATTCTAGGGCTTCCAGGACTCTCTTTCCAGCCCCCTCTGGTACTACATTAATGGACATTAAATGCTTTACGTGGGCTTTCATCACATCAATTGCTTCTTTGACGAAATATCTATCCACATCGATAGATGAAGTGAACCTAAGTACTTCCTGCTCCACATCACCAAGCAATGCTTTCCTGTAGAGGGACACTTATACCCCTCCTCATCCTGAATCCTAGGATGCTCTGCAGTCCCCATAGCTCTACAAATCCCTTTGAGAACTCCTGGGAGAGAATGCTGTGGCTCTCATATGCCACAAGCTTGTCCTCATATAAGCTGTTGTATGAAGCTCTCCCCACAACCCTAGCGCTTCCCTTGTAGAGCTTTAGGGTAACGCTTCCGTTGACCTTCTCCTCAATGTTGTTTATGAATGCATCCAGGCTGCTTTTCAATGGCTCCACCCAGAGTCCTGTGTAAACTAGATCAGACCACGTCTCATCGACAAGCCATTTGAACGAGAGCTCCCTCTTCGTGAGGACCATTTTCTCCAGGTCTTTGTGGGCCTCTATGATGACTGTTGCTGCTGGACACTCGTAAACCTCCCTGCTCTTCAATCCAACAGTCCTGTCCTCTATATGATCTATCCTTCCAATGCCATGCCTTCCAGCCATGGTGTTAAGAGTGGCTATTAGCTGTGATGGAGCTAGAGCATTTCCATTTACAGCAAATGGAACCCCCTTCATGAAATCTATAGTTACATACTCTGGCTCATCCGGTGCTTTTTCAGGAGATACGGTCCATTTGAATGCGTCCTCAGGAGGCTCTCTCGATGGATCTTCCAGCACTCCTCCCTCTATGCTCCTGCCCCAGAGGTTTTCATCCACACTGTAGCTCTTGTACTTCACGGGTATTCCCTTTGACTTCGCATACTCATACTCCCAGTCCCTGGCAAGATCCCAGTCTCTAACAGGGGCAAAGACCTTCAGAGAAGGATTTAATGCCTTTATGGTGACGTCAAATCTTATCTGATCATTTCCCTTTCCGCTGCATCCATGGACAACGGCATCAGCATCCTCTTTTTCAGCCACTTTCACCAGTTTTGAGGCTATTAAAGGCCTTGCAATAGCGCTTGATAGAGGGTATTTTCCCTGGTACATGGCATTTGCCTTTATCGCTGGGAAAATGTAGTTCTGGGCGAACTCTTCTTTTGCATCTATGTAATAGTGTCCTGCAGCTCCAAGCTTCTCCGCCTTATCTGCTATCTCCTTGAAGTCATCCTCCTGTCCGACATCAACTGTCACTGTTATAACCTCGCTCCCTGCTTCTTTCAGCAAGGAGAGAAGGACAGATGTATCTAGACCTCCTGAGTATGCCAGAACGACTCTCATTTTTCCTATCTCATCTGGAATTTTCATGAAGATCCCGGGAGCTGAAGATAGCCTTATTTATAAGTATATTGTAATATATACTTCATTATAGGGAATGAAATGTTCTGATTGCAACAATTCAGCTGGACCTGAGCCTCAGTATTATCTCCTCAAGCACGTTATAAGCTCTTATTGCATCATCCCTGCTTACAATCAGGATTGTATCAGTATGGCAGGAGATTATCTGACTTATGTTTATCCCATTCCATGCTAAAATGGATGTTATATAGGAGACAACTCCTGGGGTATCTATTATCTCCTTTGGGCTCACTAGGATTATGGCTGCTTGATCGTCCATCTTATATGCTATTCCTCTGCTAAGCAGATTTACTATGCTGCTGCTTGCTTCCCTTGCAATGGCCAAGGTGAAAGTCCTAGTCCCCTGAGTTAATTGGAAGAACCTGGCATTTGCAGCTTTCTCCATTATCTCATTCACGTTTCTCAACACAACTTCCCTTTCAGCTGTTACAACTATAACATCCATTTCAAGCCTGACGGAGCTGTTTGCAAGTATGTATCTGATCATCCTCTCATTTAAAGTTCTTCTCCTCTTGATATCCTCCGAGAACCTTATGATTGCCATTTTTACGGCATTTTCATCTATCTTCTCCAGATTACCCGCTTTCTTCACCTCCTTTGTTATTATCCTGCTCAAGGCGCTGAAGTTCACTATTCCAAAACAGATACAGTCAATTATTGAGGGATGGCTTTTTATAACTTTTCTCACAGCTTCAGCAGTGCTTCCCTTCCGCATATGCATAGAAGTGCTTCTCATTTAGAAACATTTCTATAGATCCAGCAATGTCAGACCTCTGGCTTCTATTGTCCTATTAAGCTCTTCATCCAGCTCGAATATTGCTATCTCAGCTGTTCCTCTCACATATCCCTCGATTAAATGCCCAGCTATTACTCCTCTCCATGATCCTAGGACCACATGTAGGTGCAGGAACTTTTCCCCATCCTTCTTTACACTGAGATTCCCTGATAGAGAAGCTATTTCGTGGAACCCAATTACCTCTCTGACATCATATTCTCCTTTCTCCGGATTGAATACTGCTATTTTTGCCTTATCCAGCCCACCTATTCCCTTTATTATCCCTCCTTTCATATTATTGCAGGCTTTTTTCAGCTCAGATATTATCTCAGTTCCCTCCTCCAGTCTTACCATGTGGACTGCTTTTATATTATATGTCCTCATAATATCACCTTATATCCTCCAGCAGCAGAGTTCAACATGCTTGCATTGATAAACCTTGACGGAAGCAATGAAAGCTTTAATGCGCTTGAATACTTCATATCAAAATTTTCTCCGGAGAGATGGGAGATAATAGTGCTAAGCGTCGTGGACATAAGGGTTATAGAAAGCTTTTCCTCTTTTCATCCCGAATCCGGGATATTTAGGCCATCTCCGGTGTTGATAGGGCAAATAGAGGAAAAGATGGAGAAGGAGGCAAGGGATATAGTGGAGAGGGGAAGGAGACTTGCTGAGGAGAGGGGATTTAAGGCAGAGGCAGTTGTAGAGAAAGGAAGCCCTCATGATAAGATACTGGAAGTCGCAAGGAGAAGAGGAGTGGATCTGATAGTTATGGGCTCAAGAGGACAGAGAAGGCTTCTGCACAGGATGCTCGGAAGTATATCCTCATATGTAGTAAATAACTCAGATATACCAGTTCTTGTAGTTCCCTTGCAGGAGAAAAGCCAGCAGCAAATTTAGAGTTCTCTTACAAGCTTTACGATGGAAGAGTAGATGATAAATAAAGGCCTGTAAGAGGATCCTCTAATTAAAATTCCATCTGCTTTCAGCCCTCCAATTGTAACAACATTTCCTATTTCCCTTAACAAGTGAGCATCGCTCCCCCCTATCCCCCTCTTTCCACATCTTTTTGCGAGCTCTAGTGCCTTCTCATTCTCTTTCCTGGAGGATCTTCCATTGGCAACTTCCACAAAATCGGCCAGTTTTATTGTACTTTCTGATCTTATCGATCTTCCTCTGAATGGATGTGCTATCGCTGCGATGCCGCCTTGTTCTCTTATATTATCTATCGTTTCCTCAGGGCTTCTGTATGGTCTTACCTCCTCTGATATGAGATACGCAAGCACCTCCCCGCCGCTGGTCATAACTTCCTCTCCAGGTATTAGCTCAATCTCCAGCTTTCTCGCTGTTTCTCTTGCACTCATATAACCTTGCATGCTGTTGTGATCTGTTATAGCTATTCCAGAGAGCCCCTTTTTCTTTGCCACTTCAATCACTTTGCTTGGCTCCGAAAGGGAGTCCTTTGAGAACCTTGTGTGAACATGAAGATCATACATTATCATCACCTGTCGAAGTCGCAATGCAATTCGACATTAAAAGCTCGAGGATTTTTATTAAATAATACTAAAGTATGAGGAAAAAATTATAACTATTGTTAATCCTCCCAAGACAGGGTTAAAGCATGAGTGGGAAGATGGCTATTGTAGTTTTTTCCGGGACTATTGACAAATTGATGGCAGTTGGAGTGCTTTCATCTGCGGGAGCAGCTCTGGGTATGGAAGTACAAATATTTGCTACCTTTTGGGGTCTTCAATCTCTGAGAAAGGACGTGGCGGCAAACAACACAAGGATAAGCAAGGAATGGGAGGAGATGAAACAACCAATGTTGAATATAATGAAAGAAAAGAAAGCTCCTTCATGGCTAGATCTGATAAAACAGGCAAAGAATGTTGGAAATGTAAAAATACATGCATGTGCTATGACCTTCGACTTATTCGGGTACAAAAAAGAGGATCTATTAGATATAGTAGATGATGTAGTTGGAGCAGGGGAGTTCTTAGAATATGCTAAAGGGGCCGATATAGTGCTTTTCATCTGAGGTGATGAGATTGTCCGAGATTAAACCAAACAAGATAGTTGATGCGAGAGGATCTTTCTGTCCAGGTCCTCTCATGGAGCTGATAAAAGCGATAAAGGAAGCTGAGGTAGGTGAGATAGTAAGCGTATATTCTACTGACTCTGGGAGCAAAAGAGATATACCACTCTGGGTTCAAAAGGCAGGACATGAGCTACTTGGCGTATTTGAAAGAGAAGGATTCACAGAGTTTGTGGTGAAGAAGAAGAGGTAGCTGGGTGTTTAGATGACAAAGAATGTTCTAATTGTCGGAGGAGGAACAGGAGGGACAATAGCAGCAAACCTTCTCTCTTATAAACTTAGAGAGGAAATAAGGAGAGGAGAAGTGAGAATACAACTAATAGAGCAATCCAAGAGACATTTCTATCAACCAGCATATCTTTTAATTCCCTTTGGGCTAAGTGAAGTAAGTGAAGCGGTTAAAAGCGAAAGAGAACTGCTCTCTGAAAGCGTAGAGTTAATAACAGAGAGGGCCACTAGGATAAACGTAGAAGACAGATTTGTTGAGACAGAAAAGGGAAAATACACATACGATTATCTAATAATAGCTACAGGATCAGTTCCAGATCCTTCTCAGGTTCAAGGACTTTCAGAAGGGGCTCACCATTTTTACGATCTTGATTCCTCGCTGAAACTGGAGGAATCTTTGGCAAAATTTAACGGAGGGAAAATTGTAGTGGGTGTTGCGGGAGTGCCGTACAAATGTCCTCCAGCTCCGCTGGAGTTCACATTTCTTGTCGAGGATTATTTCCGAAGAAGACACATGAGAAATAAGGTTGAGATAGAATATCTATATCCTCTTCCGAGAGTCTTTCCGATAGAAAGCGTGGCAGATTTTGCGTATAATATCATGCTGGAAAGAGGAATAAAGGCAAATCTATTATTTAACATAGAATCTGTTGATCCTGGGAAAAAGGAGATAATATCTATGGAGGGAGATAGCACTAAATATGATCTTGCGGTAATAATACCACCACATCGTGGTGCAGATGTAATAATAAAATCTGGTATAGGAGATAAAGGAGGATGGATACCCACTGATAGATATACGTTAAACATGAAGAATTATGATGATGTATATGTAATCGGGGATGCCACAGATCTACCTATATCCAAGGCAGGATCAACAGCAGACTTTGAGGCCTCAGTAGTCTCATCAAGAATAGCGGATTCAATAAGGGGAATAAAACCAAGAGCGGTATATGATGGGAGAGTTATGTGCTTTCTTCTGAGCAAAATAGGGGAGGGTTCCCTGCTAGTATTCGATTATGAGAATCCATCCAAGCCTGTTAAGCCCAACTTCTTCTGCTATTGGTATAAGATGGCTTATAATAGGCTTTATTGGAATATCACAGCTAGAGCTCTCCTGCCTGGATTTGGGGTGTGATATCATGTCAGATGTAGAGACATTAGATGATGTGATACGTGTACTTTCAAATAAGGAAAACTTGAGTGCTCTGAAGAATATTGTGGATAATCTCTCTACTATAGAATATACAATAGAAAAACTGAAAGAGCTTAGGGACATGGGGGCTCTAGACACCTTATTCTCACTTGGCTGTGGGATAGCTAGCATGAAAAATATGTTATCTGATGAAATGGTAGCTGGTGGGGCATCCATGCTATCGGATGTTCTCGATCTATTGGCTAAAGTAAAATCTCCACCTGTTGCGAGATTTTTGTCACTATTCTCTGATCATGGATTTGAGCTCGAAAAAGCAATAAAGGAGGAGCCGAGGAAGGGCGTAATAGGCATTTTATCTGCTCTCAGAGATCCAGACGTTCAAGAAGGCATTACATATCTGATAGTGCTTTTGAAGTTTCTAGGCAAATATCTGAGAAAAGAAGATTCATCAACAGAGGATTCCACTGAATAAATTTATCGACTAAGCTATCTAAGGTTTTTAGGGCTATCAGATGTAAATCCTCCCAAAATCGGCCAATAAACTCAATATCTACCTTTTTTATTTTATTAATCCTCTTATTCCTAAAGTGGCGCTGAGGATGTCGCCGAGAAAATAGGCCAATAGGGCTACACCGAGAACTAAACCGACTGTTTGAAGGAAATCTACAATAAAACTAGAATTAGTATATACACTTCCCTGGAATGTAAAAATCATCACGAGTAATATACTGATAGCTATAGATATTACGAAAGCCAATAGTATATTGTTTAATATAAAGTAAGGCAGTGACATAAGGGCAACAGCTAAAATGTACCCAGAACCTGTTATAAGTGCCGCTATCGTGGGTGACTTGCCGGTCTCATGCTTAGTCTGCAAATATGATGCAGACGCCATGGAAATAGCAGCTGAAATCCCAACAACCAAACCAACAGCCCCGGTAATGATTGTGGAGTTAGTAGTACCAAGTGTTCCTGCATGCGTGCCTGTAATTTCGATTATAGCATCTGCCAGTCCCAAAACCAGGGCACTCATGTACTTGACAATGACCTCATCCAACTGGCTTACGAAATAACGTTCATGCTCTAGCTCGTCCTGAATTATTCTCTCCACAGCCTTCTTATCCTCCTCTGTCTGCATCAAATCAAGTGCAGTACGATATCTCTCCACAGCCTTCTCCTCCCCTCTTTCCAACAATTTTATCGCGAAGGTTACACCAAAGATTAATCTTAATAACATCAGAAAGTAAGAATACAGAATTGATTTAAGTGAAGGTTTGAATGGGAAAGAATATTTCTTCCAGAAATCAAAATGGTCGTGTTCTGTTTTAGCTATAACTTCTAGCTTCTTCTTGCGCTCCTTATTGAACTCTATGGAAACAAGGCGTTTATAGGCAATATAATCAGCATACTCATCATGACAAAATTCTGTTGCCATTCTTCTCAGATCGAATTGCTCTTCTTTATGAGCAGTTCCCATTAAACCCTTGTCATTATAGCTATACAGTAAATTAAGGCTTATCTCTTCATGTTTCTAGTATATATTTTACTTCGGGAACTTGAATAAGAAGGAAACTCTAAATTTTGTAAAGAAGACATCTCCTCTGTTAATCCAAGGGTAGAACTGGCCACAGCTGGTAACAACAAATTAGGTCCTACTCTTGCTGTTGTGTAGTTCTGTTTGATCTTCTGACCTTCTTTCAGGTGAATGGCCTCCATGATTGTCATGTAAAGCCTGTCTGATGGTCTTCCTCTTTTGACTCCAGGGCATCTTTCGTCAAAATAGATGTAATAACCGTTGAAGTATGAATCTGCACCTCCCTCCCTTGTGAACACTATGGGCCAAAGTTTGCACGCTATTGGCTTTTCATCTCCCAGCAAGCACAAATTTCCATATAGAAACACGCAGGAATCCCCTATCCTCCTGAGAATTGGTCTTCCGTGTACTATCTCTATCTTGTCTCTTCCATAAGCAGATGATATCCTAATAGCTTCATCTGGCCTCAAGCTTACAAAGAACCACCTGCAACACTCCCCGCATGCGAAACAAAACCAGTCTCTCACCTTGCTCCACGGCAGGAGCATAACATTTCCTTAAGCAAAGGCAAAATAAATTTTATTCTTTTACACAAATTAATTGCTTCTCCTGAATACAACTCGAAAAACCCTTCCGCTCTCTCCCTCAAACTCCTCATATTTCTCTATCTTCCAGCTTGATCCGCTTTCATCCTCAAGAATATACCTAAAATCGTCAAAATAATCATAAATACCACAGGTGTAGCACATGTGACCATAAAAATCTACAATAACCTCATTTTCCTCCTCTTCTACTATTTTTGCTTTTGCTTCAGGCCAGAATCTTTCAATAAATTTCTTAAGAGCCATCATAACTGTGCTCATATCATTGCTTTGCAGGAGCTTTTTATATAATTTTCTCTGGACAACTTCGTATGTGGGATGTGCTTCTATGCTTCATAACAGGTATAGCTCTTGGCAAGCTCCTCAAGCCGAGGAAAAAAGTAGAAAGAATACTCTCCTATATAGCGTATGCTCTTATCTTTCTAATAGGAGTGGAGATAGGTAATGAGGGTGTGTTGCTTCAACTACCGGAGATCATGCTCTCATCATTCATCATTGCTGTGTCCGCCATAATCTGCAGTATAATTGCTGTAAAATTACTGAGGTGAGCTAATGCCATCCTCTGTAATCCCTCTATCCCTCCTGGCGCTTGGTATGATTGTGGGCTTGTTCGTTAAATTTCCTCCTGCAAGCATAGCAATATCCATATTGCTATATATCCTGATTCTACTAGTGGGAATTGTGCTGGGAAGAGAAGGAGCTAGTTTGAAAATAGGAGATCTAAAAATACCCATCCTAACTTTGATAGGGACTCTTGCCTCGGGGATAATTATATCCCCTGTAGTAGGTCTCCCGGTTAATGTTTCAGCTGCTATCTCAGCAGGACTCGGCTGGTACACTCTGGCTGGACCTCTTATAACAAAAGCATGCGGAGCGAAAATCGGGATAATAGCTTTTATTTCCAATCTCCTCAGGGAAATGATAACTCTTACCATGGCCAGAACAATTTCGGAGAGAATTGGCTGTGATTCTCTAGCAGCATCAGGCGCAGCTCCATGCATGGACACTCTGCTGCCCTTCATCGCTCAGGTATGCGATCACAATGGAACAATGAAGTCATTTATATCAGGGCTCGTGCTCACCATTATAGCTCCTCTCCTAATACCTTTACTACTTAGTTTATAAGGAAAAGATTATTATAAAGAGTCGCCTTCAATATCGGGTGTTTCAATGGGAGAAGCATATGGAGAGATAATATTTGAGGGATATGAACCGTTTGTAGAGCTCCTTAAAAAACTCAGAGTTAAAGAGGTGGAGCAAATTGAAAGGGAGCTCAGGGAGAAGGGAAAATGTGATGCATCGCTCAGCAATGTAAAAATACATTCAGAGATGAGAAACGGTCTGCTTCATGTAAAATTCGATGGAGATGAACTTTGGATGGCATCTGCAGCACCCTCCGATGAGAACTATGTTGACTGGCTTAAGAGAATATCTGCTGGTGTTCTATGGATATCTGAGGTATTCAAGGCAGTTGATGTGCACAAAAAAGAGGGAATAAGCTTCCTCTTCTTCTCCGAGGATGAAATAGAGAGAAAGAAGGAGGAGATGAACGAGCAGTGGATGAAGTCGCTTGAGGACATATCTGGCTTCTTCAACGTCTAAATATACCCCTCAATCTATCCATAATTCCCCTCCTTCTCCTCTCCGGTGGATTCAAGGCAATTTCTATCGGTATTTGTCCGGCTAA
>JAGDWR010000079.1:0-7181 GCA_023269865.1 Candidatus Methanodesulfokora sp. | reverse complement strand
GTCTCTATAGCCCCGGGTTTTATCCTCCTCATGTACTCTATGGCAGCATTAGCTGTCATCCCCCTGCTAAATATTAGATAACCAGCAGCGACCGTTGCAGCTCTCCCCACACCAGCAAAACAGTGCACTACAGATGGTCTTCCCTTAGCTGCCCTAGAGCTTATCCAATCCAGAAGGTTTACCATATCTCTTGTGTTAGGTGCACCTCCTGGCTCGACTGGTAGGAAGTAGAACTCCATTCCCTCATCTATCACAGCGTGTTCGTAGGAATATATCCCTCCCCAATAAGGGGCTATCTCCCATTCTGTGGCCAGACAAACGATGCATCTGGCACCCATTGCCTTGAGCATCTTCAAGTCATCTTTTTTCACCGGTATTCTCGATATGCCGAGCTCCATTGGAACTACCCACGTCAGAAATTGCATAAAAAACAATTGAGAGGGAAGGATAAAAACATAAATTTGATAATAAAACTTTCTTCAACCATGAGAAGTTAAATATCGGAAAGCTGTTGACGGACTTTGTGCGCTTGGATTATGTGGAGAAACTTCTAAGGGAGATGGGTCTAAGTGGCGTGTGTAAGGCTGACCTAAAAGAGGGAACTATAAGAATAGCTGTGAGGTATGATCCCTTTTATGCTGAAAAAGCGAGGATAAGGAGGTTAATTAATCTTGTGGACTCAGATGAGCTCAGGGATCAGCTGAATCATCTGCTCAATATGATGGAAAACGCATCCGTTTACACAACAGTTGTTGTGGCAGAGATTCCCGGAGCAGCTTGGAGGCTGAGAGCTAATTTGGAGATGATAAGCAGGAGAGTTAATGATGCAAAGTCAAGAGTTCCTGGAATAAAAGCTGTGATGAGGAAAGTGGACAGCTATATAAAGGAATACCTCAGAGCGAGGGGAAAGAATGTTGAATGATAGGGAGTCAAAGATAATACTTGTAGTAGAGGCATTTTTCGGCAGCTTATACGTAACGGTGACAAGAGGACTGTTTATAGTGATGTTGAGCTATAGTGGATATGAAATGAGCTCTATATCGATAGTCAGCTTGTTCTCAGCAATTCTCGGTGTTGTAGTATCTTATCTACTGTATTACAAACAATCCATAATTTACGGGAGGTTCAAGCTGAAGATGGTTATCTCCCACGGGACTGAGAGATTCCTGTGGATGAGTCTTCCATTTTTTGTGTGGAACAGAGAGATAACAGCTTTACTGTACTCCCTTTCCATGGCAATAACGGTTCCTGTTGGTGTTTTCATAAGCGCAGCTATGATGGCCCTGTTTAGAGGAGAAGAACTGGATGATCTAAATGCAAAGAGAAATATTGCAGGCGCTGCTGCTTCACTTATAGCAGGAATCTTTATGACCCTATCATTAGCATTTCTTCCAGCTCCTGAGAGCTATTACATACCATACGTGTCAGCAGGTCTTCTTGGCCTCAGCTCAACATTTGCCATCTCTATGCTGAAAATCCAGAGGCTTGAGGAGGAAAGAATATTAAAGCTCCGTGAGGAGGATAGAATAAAGCTATCAACAACATTTGTCTTCCTTATCATAATGTTCACTGGTTCCAACATTCTTGGAATAGCTTGGATTCCATACCTCAAGAATATAGGAGCTCCAAGTTATATAGCTGCCTTGATGAATCTAATAGGATCTGTCGGCGGGATAGTAGGGCCATATCTGTTCAGGAGCTACAGGCATCATAGGATCGCTATATCGACTAATGCTCTTGCTACGCTATCAGTACCATTCTTTCTGGTGCCGATAGTCCATCCAGCTCTCTCCTTTGTGACATCCGCTACTTTTGTCAGCGTCAGCCTTCTATCCATGCTTATATACTCCAATTATGTGGAGAATCTAGGAATAGCAAGGGCATCCGTGTTGTTAACAGCATCATCTTTCATCGGTCTTGTAATAGCATCGCTCTTAGGCCTGTTTCTCCAACCATTTCTGCTTTTAATTCTGGCTGGATTATCAAAAATTATCGCGGCATTAATAGTGACTTTTGCTGTTCCTGAGACAGCAGTCGTTCCTAAGGAGGTGGCTATGGGATATGCTCGGCTTATACATTCGGTAAGCACCGCTGGTTATATGACGATAGCTGTTATATCAAGACAGGCCATGATAACAGCTCTAAAAGTATTTGCACTCTCCCTTCTTCTGATATTAGTATACTTTATATATAGGCTTCTCTTTCTCATTACCCTATGAGCTTAGCAGATGCGTTGTTGTCAATATCCCAAGAGCTCATACAACTGTTCCCGAAGATAGCCCTATCAATACTTCTGATAATGTTATTCTTGTTGATAATAAAGGGAGTTAACAGGCTGATAAGATGGCTGCTCAAGGTGAGCGATGTAGAAGGCTTCCTAGGCAGGTACTCAGCGTCCTTCTTGATGACCCCCATAACCCAGGTTTTCATAGTTCTATCGGATCTTGGGCTCATAATGCTCCTCTCAGCAATTCTTCTCAGTGTCTTCCTACCGGCTGGTAGCGAAGCCTACAATCTCTACGTCTCATATCTGGGAAGAATAGGAAGTGTGGCTTTTCTTGCAATAATCTTTGTATTCGGCATAAGCTCCGTAATGAGCCTAGTCAAGTTGGAGGACAAGGTGAAGGGAATGATAATGTTGATATCCCTGCTTATGATATTTGCTGTCCTCATAGACCTGACTAACTTAGGAGGCGAAATAAAAGCTGGACTTGTCTGGGGGATATCGCTGGGAATAGGAATAACGATAGGCGTGTTCTCCATATGGTTCTTCTTCAAGGAGAGCATAGACTCCCTCTGCGGAGGGAGGTAGCTTTAGCGGAATGATCTCCTCAGTGCTAACAGCAGTAAGAATGAGAGGACTTCTGATACCAGGGAGAGATGGATTATAAAGCTCCTGTTTATCTCATAGAGGAGGCCCATTAGCAAGCTTCCTGCCATCCAGAATCCCCCTGTGAGGAAGCCGAATATCCCATATGCATATGCCCTGCCTTCAGCTTCAACAAGATCCGCTACTGCAGCTCTTATGTTCGTTTCATATGCTCCCATTGCTATTCCCCATACTACTGCAGCAAGCACACTATTTCCCGAAAGGAAAAGAGGTACTTCAAGAAATGCTGCGACTGGCGCTATGAGAACGGAGGCAATACCAGCTTTATCATACATTATTCCTGCTGGCAACGCCATGACAGCGTCTGATGCCATTGCTAAGGCATAGATGAGGGCAATTTCTTCATCACTTGCAAGGTTGGCTGCCTTCAAATGGTACGACACGATAGACCAGTGCATGAATCCCATTGTGAAAAGAGCCATGGCAGCTGCGTATATCCAGAAGATCCTCCCTGTTTTCCCTGAACTTGTGCTCTTTCTCACTGCTTTCACCTCAGGGTAGCTTGCATATCCAATAGATAGGGATATTATCGCCAGTAGAGCAGGAATTGAGAGAATTAAGAATGCTAAGCTGTATCCATCTAAATATAGCGCATATGCGACAATTATAGGGCCTATCAGGGCTCCAATCTGATCCAGAAGCTCATGTATTCCAAAGCCCTTCCCTCTTCCAATTCCCTCAGTTATCTCCGATAGTATCACATCCCTCGATGGCTGTCTAAGTCCCTTGCCTATCCTCTCCAGGAACACAAGAAGAATCACATAAGTCCAGTTTCTTGTGAATGCAAGCAGAGGAACTGCCACTAGATTTACTCCATATCCCAGAAATACAATCGACCAATACACCTTGCTGGATCTACTTCTCCCAGCAACAACTCCTCCTAACAATCTGAAGACATATCCAAGAAACTCTCCAACTCCCACAAGTCCTGCTATAACTGCTGTTGCACCTATATACTCTATGTATGAGCCTATAACAGATCTTGCTCCCTCATATGTTGCATCTGCAAATAAGGAGACGAAGGAGAGCGCCATGAAGGCTATTAAGAGCTTTTTCTGCATACCGGCTCCTCATTGATCAGGCTTAAAAACTTTTACTTCCCAGCTCCTGGGTGTGCTTATGAGAGTTGTTCCATTGAGCTCGGATTCCATGGGTGCAAGGAGTATGGCCACATTTGTGGAGACAAAAGATGTAAGGATAATGATAGATCCCGGCGTTGCGCTTGGACCAAGCAGGTATGGCCTTCCTCCTCATCCAAGGGAATGGGAGAGGATGCAAGAGCACTGGAGTGAGATAGTCCGCCATGCTGAAAAGGCAGATGTCCTGATAATAACTCATTATCATTATGATCATCACAACCCGTGGAATGACCTGGAGATATATGAGGGGAAGAGAGTGCTGATAAAAGATCCGGAAAAGAATATAAACTACAGTCAGAGAAGTAGAGCATCTTTTTTCCTGAAGCAGCTTGGCAATAGGGCGAAGATAGAAATAGCTGATGGTAATAAAATATTGGAGGGAGAGACGGAGATAATATTCTCAAATCCTGTGTTTCATGGGACGAATAATAGGCTGGGATATGTTATAGAGGTCCTGATAAGGGAAGGAGATGAAAGCTTTCTTTTCACAAGTGATGTAGAGGGTCCTTCTCTTGAGGATCAAGTTAAATTTGTGGTAGAGAATAAACCAAGAACTGTGATGATAGACGGTCCTATGACTTATATGCTTGGTTACAGATATTCACAGGCCAGCCTGGAGGCCTCTATAAGAAATCTCATTAGGATCCTAGATATAGTTGAAACTCTTGTCATAGATCACCACCTTCTCAGAGATCTAGATTGGAGCAAAAGGATAGCTGAGGTGATAAATAAGGGAAATACCATTGGAAAGAGAGTTTTAACATCAAATGAGCTGGTAAATAAGCCATTGGATATGTTAGAAGCAAGAAGAAAAGAGTTATATGAGCTATATCCGGTAAAAGAATCGGAGCTGAGGAAATGGGAGATTGAGGAATGAGCTTTTTCCAAACCAGCGGACCAAAATGTTTATATTTTTTCCTAACCCAGGAGCTAGGTGATACTCTTGGTAAGAGGGGGCTGGACAGGCAAGATCCTAAAGGTGGATCTCACGAAGGGAAAACATGTTCAGGAACCGCTTGATGCAAAGATGGCTGTTGATTTCCTCGGGGGAAGAGGTTTTGCTGTGAAGATATTGTGGGATGAGCTGAACAGGGGAGTTGATCCCCTATCTCCAGATAACCTGCTGATAATGGCAACAGGACCACTTACAGGCCTTCCAATCCCGAGCAGTGGAAAGATACAAGTTGCAGCTAAATCCCCTCTGACAGGAGGGTATGGAGATGGAAACATAGGGACTAAAGCAGCAGTTCAGCTAAAAAAAGCAGGATATGACGTGCTTGTTGTGAAAGGAAGGGCGGAGAAACCTAGTATAATAAAAATAGAGGATGATAACGTAGAAATAATAGAGACGGATCTCTGGGGGAGGGATACGTGGGAGACGCAGGATGAACTTGAGGAAAAATACGGAAAAAACGCGGGAATATTGTTGATAGGCCCTGCCGGGGAGAGATTAGTGAAGTTTGCAGTCATCATGTCGGAGAAGGGAAGAGCTGGTGGGAGGCCCGGCATCGGTGCTGTAATGGGATCTAAAAACCTGAAGGCTGTTGTGATAAAGGGGAGCAAGGAGATACCTGTTGCTGATAGAAAAGCAGTGGCATCTCTCGGGGCTGATGGATACAAGGAGGTGAAGAGCTCAAAGAGCTACGATCTTTGGATCAGGCAGGGGACAATGATAGCTTTCCAGTGGTGTCAGGAGAACAGCACATTGCCCACAATGAACTTCAGCGAGGGAATCTTTGATTATGCCGAGAACCTGAATGGAGATGCCATGGAGAAGCACTACAAGATAGGGCAGAAGGGATGTCCGAACTGCAACATGCCATGTGGCAATCTGAATAAGATAAAGGAGGGTCCCTACAGGGATGATGTGGTCGAGATAGACTATGAAAACATAGGGATGCTTGGACCCAACTTGGGGATAGGAAACATGAATTACGTGCTTTCTTTGAATCTTCTGGCGGACAAGATGGGGATGGACACAATAAGCCTTGGAGGAACATTGGCATTTGTCACTGAGGCATATCAAAGGGGATTGATAGGGGAGGATCAGATAGGATTAAAGCCAGAATGGGGAAATGGGGAGAAATACCTGAGAATGGCTGAGATGATAGCAAAGAGAGAGGGATTCGGAGATCTCATGGCAGAGGGCACTCTATCTCTCGCTAAAAGGATAGGAAAAGGGGCTGAAAAATTTGCTGTTCAGGTCAAAGGGCTGGAGGTTTCAGCATATGAATGCCATACTCTGCATGGCATGGCCTTGGCATATGGCACATCGCCCATAGGAGCTCATCACAAGGATGCATGGTTCATATCTATAGAGATAGCAGAGGGAAGGGATATAATAAACAAAGAGAAGGTAGAAAAATTGATAATAATGCAGAGGAGAAGAAGCTTCTTTGAAAATGCAACTACATGCAGGCTGCCGTGGGTTGAAGTAGGTTTCAACCTTGATTGGTATCCAAAGTTCCTGAGGGCAGCCACGGGACTTGACTTCACATGGGATGACATATACCAGATATCCGACAGGACGTATGCTCTGATAAGAGCCTTCTGGGTGAGGGAGTTCGGGGAAAAGTGGGGAAGGCACATGGATTATCCTCCAGAGAAGTGGTTCACCGAGCCCTACACAAAAGGACCTTATGCAGGGAGAAAGCTGGATAAAGAGAAATATGATCAAATGCTGTCCTGGTATTATGAGCTCAGGGGATGGGACGAAAGAGGCATACCAAGAAAATCAACTCTTGCTAAGCTTGGACTGGATTATGTTGCCGCAGAGCTCGAGAAAGTAGTTAAACTGAGAGAGTAGTGTATCAACTTTATTTTTTTATTGTCATGCTGCCAGTAAGTTAATAAGTTCCTCTAGCCGCTTGTGGTGATCTCATGAAGCTGAAGTTCATAGGTCCTATAGCAGATCTAGCAGGTGGTAGGGAGATTGAGATAAAAGGAAAAAAGGAGCTGAAGGATGTAATAGAAGGCCTTCCTGATAAAGCTAAAAGCGTAATAATGAGTGGAAGAATAATAATACTGGTGAATGGAAGATCTGTTAGGCCGGAGGAGCATGTAGAGCTCGGGGAGAATGATCTAATTGTTTTTCTTCCTGAGATAGGAGGAGGATAAAGTTGTATCGCTTCCTCTTTGATATGGATGACACG
>JAGDWR010000057.1:3013-4576 GCA_023269865.1 Candidatus Methanodesulfokora sp. | reverse complement strand
GGGGAACTCATATTAACCTTCAGGGAGTTTAAGCTGAGTTATCTTAATCCCTAGTTTTTGCCTTTACAGCCAGCTTAATGGCCTCAAAATCCTCTAAATGAGCACCTAAGCCTCCCACTGATAGCTCAATACCTTCATCAGTCCTAAGTATTAAGCTTTCTATCCCCTTTAGGGAGTTCTCCACATATCTTATTGGCCTTCCTGAGAGAACTGCATGCTCACCTGTCTTTGTCCACCTGCCCTCCACAAGAACGCGGACATCATAATCAAGACTCTGAAGAGCTCTTATATGATCCACAGCCCTCACCAAGTGGACATATCTTCTTTCAAATATTCTGTCCATCCTGCTGCTCACCAGCTTTGAGGTTCCCCTTAGATAGCCCAAGAAATACTCCATGAGAAGTCTCTTTAAGTAGTCATCTGTCACCTTGTAGCTCGTAGGCCTTCCTTCATTCCAACCAGCTATTACAAGCACGTACATCATATCTGGTATCACAATGATTGGCCCATGTGTGGGCTTAAACCTGAGCTCATCTACACGTTCTTGGAGCTCCTGCGTCCTATTCTCCACGTCATATAGCACTAAGCACGTGGAGATATCCCTCTTGAGAGCACTTATCACATGTCCTAAAAAGTCAGTGTAAGCCGCTATTAACAGCTCGTTCTCTACAAGCTGAAGAGCTTGATTTGTCAGGGAAAGAGCTCCTTCTATACCCAGAGCAGTCCATACTCCGATCTCCTCCTTGGCTATATGGGTAGATTTCAGCTCATCAATCACTCTGGAATATATCTCAAGCTCCTTCAGATTGCGACGCACGACGTAGTTCTTAAGAGCCACCTCAGGACTTATAGCCGAGAACTTCTTCGGTCTTCCGTGGGATATCTGAACAAGGCCCTTTTCAACAAGACCTCTGATGATATCGTATACCCTTGGTTGGGGTATTCCGCCGTGAGATGCCAGCTCTGTGCTCGTCAATGGGCCATGCAGAAGGAGAGCGGTGTATGCCTTAGCCTCATATGACGATAAACCAAGCGCCCTCATGAGGTCTATAAGCTCATTTCTCCCCATTGTGAAGCCTTTGAGGTGAGATTTTAAAAAGTCATGCATAAGACTTGTCAACAGGAGAGCTTTTTTTCACATCAATAATATACTTTTTGCCTCCAAGCCATATTGTCATTCTCAGCCTTCTCAGACCCTCAGGCAGCTTAGGGTTGAGCTTTAAACCTCTGTCCCAGCTGATTCCCAGCACTCCATACAGCAAAGCCATCCATAAGCCGCCTGCTGAGCCTACATGGAATCCATCTGAGGTATTTCCGTATATGTTCTTTAGGTCTGCTTCAGAGACAAGCTTAAGCATGCTGAAAGCCTCAGTCCTTCCAAGGTATGCAGCCACTGCAGCATACATGGGCAGGGATAGGGAGGACTCATGTGTTGTCCTCTGCAGATAATATTCATAATTCAGCTCAATAATATCCCTTTTATAGAGGTTTCTGAGCAAAAAAAGAGCTGCTACAACATCAGCTTGTTTTATCAGCTTTGTGCTGTTCAGCCTAGTCCTGATG
>JAGDWR010000057.1:0-2913 GCA_023269865.1 Candidatus Methanodesulfokora sp. | reverse complement strand
CTTTCCAGCTATTCCTCTTCATGCATTCCTCAAAATATTGAACTCCAAGCAGGAGGTTGTGCCTCGCCATAATATTTGTATAAAAATTATTGTCGACATGAATATGATATTCATCAGGACCTATTACATTTCTTATAACATAGAGGCCCTTTCTTGAGTCGAATTCCACCCTGCTCGCCCAGAACCTGGCCGTCTCGAACAGGATCTCCAGTCCATATCTGATCATAAACTCCTCATCCCCTGTCATACGATAATATAGATCTACTGCATAAGCCACATCAGCTGTTATGTGATGCTCCAACTCCCCTGTCTCTATTCTCACCTTGGATTTCCCCAGGAGATCCAGAGATACCTCCTTCGGTGTGGCTTCATGCCAATCATCAGCACTCTCCCATGGATATTGGGCACCTCTGTAGCCATTCAGTTTAGCATTCTCCCTTGCAGCTTCCAGACCTCTGTATCTGTACATGAGCATTTTCCTAGCTGCCTCCGGCATGAAGTGAAGGTAGAATGGAAGTGCATATATGTCGGCATCCCAGAACACATGCCCCCTGTATCCGTTGCCATGAAGGCCTCTGGCGGGCAGCATGAAGTGCTCCGCATCGTTATTATATAATTGAAGTAGATGATATGTATTAAATATAACTGACCTTTCAAATTCATCATCTCCCTCGATCTCAAGCTGCATGTCATCCCATAACTTGTTCCAAGAGCTTTTGTGTTGAGCAAGCACTCCCTCCCATCCCAGGTTAAGGGCTTCATCAAGCGCCCTATCGACGATGCTCTCATCTTGATGTACAGCTATGTATTTCTCTACTATATACTTATCTCTGCTCTCATCAGAGTATAGAACCTCGCCCACATGCCTGGAATCCCTGTGAAAATACCTCTTATGTTCAAATCCCGCCTTGGTCACTGCGCCTATAACAAGGCTGTACTTTCTATCCGCTGTCTCAATGAACACCTTTACGCCATTCCCATTCGATGTCTTTATGACATTAAATAGCTCCACAGCTAGGGAGCTTGGCACCAGCTTATTTTTCATATCCAGCTCAATTACACTGTTAATACAGAGCTTTCCTGAAGTTCTTGGCATGATCTCAGCCCTAAGAGCGATAAGAGGTTTTATATTTCTGTGGACCAATCTGGTGCTCCTGTAGCTAATTGATCCATTGACGCCTCTCCACTCAAGCCTCTGTTGAACTATGCCATTATATGCATCAAGAATTCCGCTCATGTCTGTGATGCCATCAGCTGTCACGGGCTCGCAGTTCAGCATCATGTACATGGGAATAACCCTCGGTAGATTTACAATTTCCCTATAAAACACAGGAGTATAGCTGTATATCCCTGATACAAGGGTTCCATGCTCCGATCTGAGCGTCTCCGGATCCCCTCTAATCGCTACAAAACCGTTTGTCAACGTGGTGAGGACAGCTACCACCTCATTTAGTTCATTAAATTCAAACACATATTTCCTCAACATCCCACTCTCCTCAGTAGATCGATGGGGCTCAGCCTGCTGAAGTCTGTGACCACAGCATCTGCCCCATAATCCCTCAACTTCTCATTAAAGCACCCTACTGCCAATCCACCGAGCGATTTGGCTGCTTGAATTCCGGATGGGGAGTCATCGAAGAATACTACGCAGCAATTTCCACTTTCAACTGCCTTGAGGGCATTTCTGAATATCTCCTCCTTGCTTCCACCCGAGCCGCTTAGATCCAGGTCGAAAAGATCCCGAAGCTTGATACCTGAGCTTATATGCTCTCTTTCTGCTATAAAAAGGACATTTTTAGATGCTGAAGCGAGAATCTGGATTATTCCAACTCTCTTTGATTCCACGATGAAGCGCACTACATCCTCTCTTATAGCGTAGCTCCCCTTTCTCACCATCTCCAGATATATCTCATTCTTGAGATCTGTGAACTTTCTCACCTCAAGCTCCATCTCCCCTTCCTTCATCCCAGGGAGCCAGAGCAGCTTCAGTATGTTCCTTCCTCCCTCCAGCCTTGGCCTTCCAGACACGAACTCCTGATAGAATTCGTGGGTGAATCCCCTTATCCCGTACAATTTGCAGGCCTCCCTCCAGGCATCCTCGTGAGGTGTCTGAGCTATCACTCCATCGAAGTCCCACACGAATGCTGCCTTCATCACCTTAGTTACTACTGAAAGATAGTATAAATTTTATCCCAAGCGGAGGTCCTTAGATATACAAAGCTAGCAGTTAATGAATTTCAAGAAATGCATCTAGAGGATCGCGGCCTGCGGACAGCAGAGAAATCCTGAGGACAGCTATTATGACAAAGGACAAGCCTCACCCTTCAGGGCGGGAAGTTTTTAAGCTACTGTTTGCTTCTTGTTCCTCGTGCGGGGAAGCCCATGAAAATGGGTTGTTGATAATGTTTAAGTGTCCCCGCATGGAAAAAGCGAGTAAACATATCCCCGAGTCCCTAGGAGCTGGGAGAAGGGGGCAACTCTTGGTGAGGGATAGGGGTAATGGGGTTAAGGCCAACCCCGTGGTCTACCGCTGGACAAGCGGAGCGGGGTGGCTAAAAGCCACTAGTGATGAAGCGATGAAGATGAATATGGTAAACCACAAACTAGTGAACTGCTCTAAGGGAACCCTCGCCCTCAGGGCGGGGAGGAGGTCAGCTCCCCTCATTAACCCTAGACGCCCTCAAGTATCATTAAAATATTTAGAAAGCTTTATAAAATGGGTGCCCAGAAAACCTAGAGCTCTAGGATGAATGAAAAATAAATATAAAATCCCCTTTGGGATTTGAGCATGTTGCCCAGGTAAATCTATAATATAGCCCATGCGTTAATGAGACGCATGGGATGGGGGAGTTGTGAGCCCCCCGAACCAGCAGATGAGGCTGGAGGCGTAAAGCCTCAGCTGAACGCTGGAAG
>JAGDWR010000005.1 GCA_023269865.1 Candidatus Methanodesulfokora sp. | reverse complement strand
AAGAGAAAGTTGAAATATCCTATTGTGGAACCAGGAGCATGTTCAGCTACAGTCTCAACTACATTTCCAGGAGGAAGTTTTACTCCTGGAAATACAACTCTCAAAAGCCTTTCAGTCAGAGGTTTGTATATTCCTGTGAGGAAGAAGAAGAGAATTACTATGAGGAAACCTCCAGCTGCCGGAATTCTTGCATCAATTTCTTTTTTATATTTCTGGAATATGGTGTACACAACTGATGCAACTAGAACTGCCCATACAAGCGTGGACTCCACTGACACCAGAACAGATCTGGAGCTTAGGGATGGGAGAGACACAGAGATTAAAAGCACATAAACAGGAGGAAGCCCGAGCGATATGACATCTCTTAGCTCAGCCTTTTTTAGGAGCATGAAGATGAAAAGTACCAGAGGATACACATCATATAGCTGCCTGAAACCAGCCCATGTACCTGCTGACATTGCAAGAAACAGTCCGCTGAAACCAGATAGGACTACGGACTTCCACAGATCCTTCTCTCTCATGGATTTAACTGTGAGGTAGAATGATGCTGTAAGAAATGGTATGGCTATCTGCTCATGCCTGAAGAATCCAGCAGTAGTTCTGCTTATATAGGCCCATGATGTGACAACCCCTATTGATGTGGCAAGCGCTGCCCACCTTCCCC
The DNA here is from genome assembly GCA_023269865.1 of Candidatus Methanodesulfokora sp. GTDB lineage: Archaea > Korarchaeota > Korarchaeia > Korarchaeales > Korarchaeaceae > Methanodesulfokora. Next base: position 3,977 of record JAGDWR010000005.1, on the reverse strand, counting down.
AGAGCTCCTTCACAAGAAGATAAAGGGGTATAACGATCAGAGGAGAGAAAAATGCAGGCATTAGAACTACAAAAGTGTAGAGATCGATGTTGTGAATTGCAGCCACTATTTTATACAGATAAGCGGAAATATAATAGTGAAGGTCAGGAAGCACTTTCTCCGGATCATAGCTCCAAGGATGCCACGCCAATGCATTATATGTCGGCAATCTTCCGTTTTCCAGTAGGTACTTCGTAACCCAGTAGTGGATTAGGGGATCATCAGCCGTGAGATGAATTCCATAGGTGAATGTTGGGAGAATTCTCAAGTAGACGCCCACTATGTATGACGCTAGAAGAGATGCCATATCAAATATTATATTGAGATATTTCTTTTCCATTAGATCACCCTACTTTCTTTAATTGTTGCTCCACATCTGGTTTTATCCTTCCGAACTCCTCCTTAAGCCTGTTCAAGGCCTCAATAATCACCTTATCCGGGGATACTCCATCCTTTGTCCTGACCGTGAGGACCCCCTCCTCCTTAAGAGGGTGTGGAACATCATACCCGGCGAATTCAACACCATCCATCCTTAAGAGAACATCAGTCAACGGATCCAGCAATGTATAAGTTTCCCCGTAAACTCTAACTGATAGAAGATTTTTCTCCCTCTTTTCCACCTTCAATTCCACTCAATCACCTCCTATCAGCAGCTTTACAACCTCATCTGGGTCCTTCCTTAAATAGTAAATACCATCCACCTCCTCTATCAAACCCAAATCTATTGCTTTTTCCATGACATCCACGACATCGACTCCAGATATAAAGGATGCTAATACCAGTATCTCCCTCACCATTTTCTGCCTGATAAAGGGTCTTATCTCATCAAGAGAATATCTAAGCTCATTTATTATATCCGTTATCTCATCGGGCTCAAGATCCGTCACAAGTATGTCTTTTTTTCTCTCCAATTTCCTTCCTTTAAGCTTTATCGATCTCTCAACTAGGCCTATAGGAACTCCTGCAGCTAGTTCTGCTATTACCTCAACTGGATACCTCCTCAATCCCATTTTTCTGTCCTTCATGATATAGAAATTTCTGTAGGCATTTCTTATCTTCTTTTCTGCAGTCCTCTGAGATGATCTATCTCCGAATATATCAACTACAAGCCTTCCTTTCTCATCAAGCCTGTAGGAGTAGTCAAGTCCAGAAGCTGCTCTCTCAAAGAACTCCAGAAATTCCTCTCTATCCTCCTCATCTATCATCAAGACAATAGATCTCCTTAAACTACCCTCTCTCGAACGGATTGAGTCCATAATGATCACTTATCTTCCTATCAAGATATACTTGTTGGCACCTGCTACAGACCAAGGTATAGCCAACTCTATTAAGCTTAACGTTGCATCTTCTGCAAACAGCACTTATGACACCAAGCTCAGTGGAGCCTGCCATTGTTAGATATACATCGCCACCGATGAAGCTCTCAACTCTTGCAAGGACAAAATCTCCAGGCATGGCTGCCCTGTTCTCTGGAGTCTTCTTCTGGATTATAGCTGATATAGGCGACTTAAAGAGCAACTTCCTTGGCTTAAATAAAGCTAGTATTTTCACCAGAAACTGAGATCTCTCGCTGTTCCATATAACTGCAATCACCATATCTCCCGGACTGAGCGGGTACTTTACATCCTTTATAGGTTTTACTGTTATCTTTCTGTCCTGAGGAAGAGCTTCCCCCAAAAGACTTGAGATTACTGCTCCGGATTGATCCAAGTAGGTTCCCTCTCCAGGAAGGTATTGTTCTATGACCCCCAGTTTTTCCCCAGGAATTACAACTTTTCCCATTTCACCACCCTGAAGATCTCCACATCAACTGGATACATAGCCTTCACATGAAACTTGTGAATCTTGGGAATTATTATCCTAGAGGACCATATCTCATCCACTGTTCCTCCGAGTCTCCTCACAACCCTCTTTATAAACTCAATGTTGCCAGCTTTGTGAACAGAATACACAACTTTTGACACCGATAATGCCTTCTCCAGGAATACTATGTCCATATGCCTTCTTTTTGTGCCAAAAGGCGGATTTTGCAGCACAGTGTCAACCTTCATGTCGAAGTCCCTCACATCCAGAAGGAGAAATTTCGTCCTATCCCTGACCTGAAAAATCTCAGCGTTCTTAATAGACTCAGATATCGCAACTGGATCTATGTCTATTCCTATTACCTCAGAAGCCCCTAGTATAGCTGCACCTATTGCAAGAATGCCGCTTCCGCAGCCAAAGTCCGCCACCTTCTTTCCCTCTATATCCCCCTTCTCGGCAGCTGTGTACAATATGAATGACGCTAAATCAGGTGGAGTTTGATACTGCTCAGACCAGACGTCATACCTTGGTAATGGGGATATCTTCTGCAGGATTATCTCAAGCTCCTTTCTCCTCATTGCCTGTTATCCTCTCTATGAGAATCTTTGTCATATGAGGAAGCTTTAATTTTCCTATTCTGATCGCATCTTTTGCCAGCTCTAGATCCTGAGCTCTCACCCTGAGCACCATTATATCCTGTCCCTTCATTATTCTAGCTGCCCTACCATCAGGTTTTCCGAAGGCTAACCTCATCCCCTTTTGAAGCCTCTCGGCCTTGTGAACTCCAGCAAGAGCGTGTCTTCTTATCACATGATGGGGATATGGCACCACTTTGAAGAAGAAAAATTCCTCCGGAATTGAGTTTCTCAGCTGGGATAGAACGCTCATCCTAGCTGCTTCTAGTGCATTGCTTTTAACTTGAAAGCTAGCAGTTGCCACTATCTTAACCTCATAATCATATGCTCCTTCAGGATTTCCATGAGTGAACTTAGTTATCTTGCTTGGAGGAATGCTTCTTATGTATTCTTTCCTTGTGTAGGGTCTCTGCAGGGCTCTATAATTTCTTCCCGGTCTGGTCGACATCTGTCACCACTCTCCTCAACTTCTCCTCCACTGACCTGACAGCACCTAATAAATATATAGCCTCATCATAGGCCAGGCCGCATGGATACATCCTACCAATTATCCTGTCGCATAATGAGGATAGCCTCCTTTTCTTATAAATCGGAAGATCTGTCATATTTATGATATTTTTGATCGACTCTAATATCAACTTCCTAATATTCTTTGGTATTGGTTCGTAAAATTTATTTTTCTCTCTCCTAGTTGAGACGAAGAGCTCATAGAAGACTATTGATGCCGCATTAGATAGGTTTAGCGTCGGATATTCCTCTGATGACGGTATGTTAAGGACAACATCGCACATCTCAAGCTCCTCATTTGTCAATCCTGTCGATTCCCTGCCGAAGACAAAACCATAGCTTGTGTCAACACGAATCTCTGATATAAATTCCCTCAGTGAGACAGCTCTTCTTGTTATTACCCTGATGGAGGGCTTTGCTGTGGTACCAACTACTACATCTATTCCCTTAATAGCCTCCTCAAGAGTGCTGAATATCTTGGCTTCCCTCAGGACATCTGATGCCATCATAGCAGCTATATATGCTTTTTCAAAAGATTCAAACATAGGTGCAACTATCCTCAGATCCCTAAGGCCAAAGTTTTTCATAGCCCTGGCAACTAGACCTACATTTAATGAGCTCTCAGGTTCAACGAGGATCACATGATATGTCGGCATCAGGCGGCACCAGAAGGTACTTAATCCCGGATATTATAACCCTTACAGCATTAGCCACCTCATTTGAGTCGATTATATCAGCTGCAAAGCTCGATTTTGAGCTGTCATCTAGGCTTTTCTTTCTTGCCTTATTCCTAGATTATCTAGATGGGGCAGTAGCACGACTGCTTAATGCAAAAAGCTCCCATGGAGAGATGCTTGATAGGTTTACCGATAGGATAAATCAGTGCGTTGCTCCGGCAATACTTCTCTCGATGAGGTATGGTTCTATAGCTCAAATTCCATCGATACTTCTCATAATAGCAGGAGCGATCAGAATATCAATGCCAAAAGGGGA
>JAGDWR010000036.1 GCA_023269865.1 Candidatus Methanodesulfokora sp. | reverse complement strand
TATTGCGATTGTTATTCTACATATGAGGGTGATGCTCATATCCCCTCCAGCTCCCTCCGCTGTCAAGGAGGTTCTGGGAGCAACAGGTCCTCCTCTTGGCTTGGCTTACCTTGCTTCTATCGCCAGATCGGAGGGACATGACGTTATCATAGTGGATTCTCTCGCAGAGGGGTTGGATCTGAGGAAATTGAAGGGAAGGATAAGGTCTTTTTACCCAGATGTTATAGGCATAACTGCCACAACCTCAATGATACCAGATGCTTATGAAGCTGCCAGAGTTGCAAAGGAGGTGAATCCAGATGCCATTGTGCTGATGGGAGGTCCTCACGTCACATTTCTACCCGAAGAAACACTTAATGAATGCAAATACATAGATATAGTAGTTAGGGGTGAAGGGGAGCTGATATTCAGGGAGCTGTTGAGGAAAAAGGACCTAAGAGATGTGAGAGGGATTACCTACAGGAGCAGTGGAATGATAAAGAGCAATCCGGCAATGCCCCTCATATCCAACTTGGATGAGATACCAATTCCAGCATATGATCTGCTTCCGATGCACTTGTACAGATTCGGAAGCCTGAGGTTTGGCACTATAATCACATCCAGGGGATGCCCATTCAACTGCATATTCTGCTCTTCCTCCCTTCAGTTTGGAAAGAGGTGGAGGGCCCACAGTAAGGAGAGAGTTATAGAAGAGCTCAGAATACTCCATCATGATTATGGAGTGAGGGAGGTTGAATTTCTAGACGACACATTCACTCTAGACAGAAGGAGAGCGAGGGAGATATCAAGAGAGATAGTCAGGGAGGGCCTTGACATCTCCTGGACTGCTTCCTCAAGGGTAAACACATTTGACTTGGAGACAGGGAGGGAGATGAAAAGAGCTGGAGCCCACACGATATACTTTGGAATAGAGTCCGGGAGCCAGAAAATTCTGGATCTGATTGGAAAGGGGATAACAGTGGAGCAGTCGATCTCAGCTGTTAAAAGTGCAAAGAAGGCGAAATTAAGGGCTCTGGGATCATTCATAATAGGCTTCCCTGAGGAGACTGAGGATGACATAAGGAGGACGATCGATTTCTCAAAGAGGGTAGGAGTTGATCTGGCTCAGTTCACAATAGCAACCCCATATCCAGGGACAAAGCTATGGGATATAGCAAATAAGATGAATCTTCTTCTCACGAGGGACTGGAGAAAGTACACAACGATAGATGTTGTGATGAAGAGCTTCTATCTGACGGAAAGGCAGATAAAGAAGTTGTTAAACTGGGCCTACATCTCATTCTACCTCAGGCCAAAGATGATCTTAATAGACCTGATGAGAAACAAGGGCTTCATACTGAGGAAAGCAGTTCCAGCAGCACTGAGGTTCTTCCTGGGAGGGGAAGGAGTTAAAAAGCTGAAGAAGGAGATATCTAAATTATAGCATATATGAGAAGGTATAGAGTTGCGGAAAGGCCGGATGCTAAAAGCGGGAGGAGCATCATCTTTGTGTAGTCCTTGAAGCCTATCCTTATTCCCCTCTCCTCAGCTATGGATAAAGCTGCCAAATTGGCCACGTTTGAGATAGGGAGAAGAAGGCCCCCGATAGCAGTTGCAGCTATCAGACCCCACCAGTATGCCCAGATATCGCACTTCATATCGGAGAGCATTGAGGAGAATATCATTGCAATTGGTATGTTGTCCATAGTCGCTGAAGCTGCTGTGTTAAGCCAGAAGAAGATGGGGATAAAGTAAGTGTTCCTCATCAGAGGTGCCATTGATGATGCCATTAGCTCTAGTAGCCCTGTCTTCTCCACCGCACCAGTTATTACATAAAAAGTTGATATGAATATCAGTAGATTCCAGTCGACCCTCTTGAGGACAGAGGACATCCTCCTGTAGCCGAGGGAGAGGACGACGAAGGAGGATAGCAGGGCTATCTCGGATGGCTTCACATTAAGAAAGTCGGATAGAATCATCGCCGATATTACTGCAAAAAGTAGAGTTAGAGATAGGTAGAAAAATGCATCTCTTTTCCTTTCTTCCTCCCTCTCCGGTTTGATCTGTGCAGATAGTATTGGAGAGTATTTCAGCCCTAAAATGGAGGATAAGTATATTATTACAGCTAGAGGAGCCATGTTCAAGAAGAAGTCCACATATCTCACTTTTGCAGCACTAGCTACTATGATGTTGGGGAAGTCTCCAGTTAATGTTAGAAGACCGCCTCTATCAGCTGCTATAATCACTGTCATAAGTGAGTACACGGGATTTGATCCCAAGGATAGGGCTATTGGGGCCATCAGTAATACAGCTACTACATTTGGTACAAAACCTGAGATTATAAAAGTGACTATATTTGTCAAAAGTAAAGGATGAGAGCTTCTTCTCAGCACGCTTGAGATGAATGAGGTAAATCCGGATTCCTGTAGGGCTCCGGAGAGTATCATCATGCCGAAGACAAGGCCAAGAACATCTAGATCTATGAAATTTTTTATGTCATTGCTGCTTATTATGCCTGATGCCATCAGAAGCACTACAGCTGAGAGCGTTATCACGTTCTTATCCCTGAACTCCATTGAGATCAGGACTAGAGATGCTATCAGTATGACAAGTGCCCTCATCTGACCCTCTGAGAGCACCCCAGCTCCTCTGAGGTATCCCAAATAGTAGGAGAAGACCAAGCTTAGGACGATGACAATGCTCATCAAGTGCCTGTTCATCAGATCAACCCCATAGCAAACCTGAGAGAATGGCAAAAGGCGATAGCAAAATGCTGCTCCTTATCAAATCCCTCCATTTAATGTCTATTCCAGAGGCCCTGGCTATAGAAAGGGATTCCACAGTGGCTATTGATCCAATAGGACTTATGGCTGACCCGATGGATGCACCGAGGAGAAGGGACCATGCTGATCCCTCATCGACAGCTGATATCAGGAGGGCTATAACTTGAAGATCATCAATAAGGATGCTGAGGAGAAATGCCAATAAAAAGACAGATATGTCCCTATCGAGAGGCAAAATGCCAACTAATTCCCTGAGAAATAGGGGAACATCAGACCTGCTGAGACCTATCGCCATGAGGACTGTCCCTCCTGAGTAGAGGAAGGAGGACCAGTCCACATCAGAGAGCACTGTTTCAGTCCTCTTCCCTCCCAGAGCAAATGCTGATAGAGCAAGGAGCCCAGCTACTGTTGGGAGATCAAGTCCCAACAGGGACAATGTGACCACAAGAATCAGCAAAAGGATTCCTGTTGCCGCCAGAACTCTGTTCTCAAGCGGGATATGTGCCGGGGATACCCTCTCTCCTCTGAACAGGGGCAGGAGGAGAAGAACTAGAATGAGGACTATCCACCCAACTCTCTCCAGAAAGGATGAGAAGGAAAAGGAGAACCAAGCGCCAAGCAGGAGGCTTGATGCGCTTCCGCTCATCATCGAGGCTCCTGCTAGATTTGACACGATGAGCTCTCCTACTATAAGCTTTTTCGGATTAAAATTACATTCTTTTGCTATAAATGTTGTCGCAGATACGATGAATATAACTGTGTATTTGCCAGCAGATGCTGAAAGAAGAGCTGTTACCAGCAGCACAGCTGGGAAGAAAAATCTGTTTCTGGAAAATCTTGCCAAAATATAGCTGTAAAATCTCCCCTCTCTGAGCAGGGATGCTATTGTCATGAGGCCGAACTGGGCTATGATAACCCTGAGAAGTGTGCTGCTGAAGAGATCCGATGGCTGAAGAAGCTTGAACACGTATGCCATTGCCATTGCTCCTATCAGGGAGAGCACTGTCCTGTCCTCGGGGAGTAGGGATGATAGTGAGAATATCAGAAGCACAAGAGCGAGCTCAAAGATCATTTAACACCACCGCTGCCATCACCTTTGCGTCCTCTACCATGTTATCCACAACACAGTATTCATCAGGCTGATGTGCCGTCTCATCTGTTGTCATCCAGACTGCTGCCTGGATTCCAGCTCTCCTGAGGTGAGCTGCACATGTACCTCCTCCTACTCCCATCGGCTTGGCATCCTTTCCCCTCAGAAGCTTAACTGCCCTCTGTATCCTCCTCACTATCTCTGAGCTCGGATCAGTGAAGGAGGGCTCGTTCATCCCAACCGTGTCCACATTTATCTCAGCTCCATATGATCTGTAGGCCTCAGCTATTGCCTTTACAGCATTCAGCACATCATTTATGCTGTATTTGGGCAAAATTCTGCAGTCAAAATAAAAAACATCAATGCCGGGAACTGTGTTCACGTTCTCCACATTCGCCTCCCTCTTCGTGGGCTCAAATGTGCTTTTAGGAGGATCGAAAAGGGGGTCAATCTCGGAGAACTTGGAGTGAAGGAGGTCATCTATGGCCATGGCAAGCTTCATACCTATTCTGTGCGCATTAAGCCCCTTCTCAGGAGTGCTTGCATGAACCTGCTTTCCCTTCACTGTGATCCTCAGCCAAAGTATTCCCTTCTCTGCAACTTCTATCATCGTTCCATCGCTGTTTCCGGCATCCGGAACAATTACCATGTCATCCTTTGAGAAGATGCCCCTGGATATCAGATAATCTATCCCGTACTTGCTCCCTGTCTCCTCATCTGATACTATTGCCAAGTTTAAATTGTATTCTGGTCTTACTCCCAAATCTGATAGCGCCTTTACTGCATATAAAGAGGATATTATCGCCTGACCATTGTCCTC
>JAGDWR010000049.1 GCA_023269865.1 Candidatus Methanodesulfokora sp. | reverse complement strand
CCGGCGTAGGGATTGCGCCCACCTGGTTGGGTTCGAGGATCTCCCTGCCCTGGGAGAGTCCCAATGGAGTTTGAGATAGAGCCAGTTCCAAGCAGAAAACTTGGTTTTCTGGATATATCCGTCTTGTGGTTGGACTTGGGAATAGGTCTTCTGGTGTTTCAAGCAGGAGCTCTTCTCTTCCCAGGCCTGGGGATGTGGGAGATACTTCTCGTCTCTGTGGCTGGATCCCTTGTGGGAAGCTTATTGCTTGCTCTGACAGGGATACCAGGGACTTTAAAAGGAATACCAACAATGGTGTCACTGAGGCCATTTCTCGGCGATATGGGCTCCTATCTTCCCACTGTTCTAAATGTAATTCAACTGGTTGGATGGACGGCATTTGAGATATTCATAATGGCCGATGCAGCCTTCAGGATAACAGGACTTGATAGACTCCTCTGGATAATATTCTTCTCCGCATGGTGCCTTTTAATGGCCCTATGGGGGCCTCTAGCAGTGATAAGGCATTATATAGAGAAATTCGTCATCTGGATAGCTTTGGCAATATCGATATGGCTTGCCTATCAGACAATTCCAAGGGTTCCAGGCTATTCCGCCCAGGGGATGCCCCTGCTTTATGCCATGGATTTGGTTGTGGCAATGCCGATATCCTGGTGGCCTCTGATATCAGATTACAACAGATTTGCAAAAAGCACAAGAGGCGCTTTGTTGGGAACTGTTGTAGGATATACGATTGCAAACTCATGGTACTACTTCCTGGGGGCAGCCATGGCAGCTGCAACAGGCCAGATACTAACTCCTGCATCAATAGCCATGACCTATTTCGGCTCAGCAGCACTTCTTCCACTCATAGTAGATGAGACTGACAATGCATGGGCCGACATATACTCCACAGCCATGTCGATAAAGAACGTATTCCCGAAGGCAAGTGGAAGGAAGCTTGTTGTTGCTGCCACAATAGCAGGAGGATCCCTAGCATGCCTCTTCTCTCCAGAGACATATGAATCTTTCCTCCTGCTGATAGGAGGACTATTTGTCCCATTATCAGGTGCCTTCATCTCGGACTTCCTCCTGAAGAGGGATGAGAAGAGCAAGCTTAGGCTCGACTCTCTCACATCCTGGGCGCTGGGAATCACAACATATTTCCTCATAATAAATTACGTTAGCTGGCTTGGAGCCACAATACCCTCCTTCTTAGTGTCATTTACCATGCAGCAGGTGCTGGGGAGGTTGATGAGATGATTCCAGTTGCTCTCACGATAGCTGGTAGTGATTCCGGAGGAGGAGCTGGAATTCAGGCTGATCTAAAGACCTTTGCAGCTCTGGGAGTCCATGGAACATGCGCTATAACAGCAATAACTGCTCAGAACACCTTCTCTGTTATTGCAGTGCAGGAGATAGAGCCAGATGTTGTGGAGAAGCAGATAGATGCAATTGTGCAGGACATGGGAGTGAATGCAGCAAAGACAGGAATGCTGAGCAGTTCCAGGATAATAGAAGCTGTATCAAGGGCTGTCAGGAGATACGGATTTCCTCTCGTGGTTGATCCAGTGATGATAGCAAAAAGCGGTGCTCCACTTCTGAGGGAGGATGCAGTTGAGGCATTAAAGAAGGAGATAATACCTTTAGCAAAAGTGGTTACTCCTAACATCCCTGAGGCGGAGAAGCTCTCCGGCATGAGGATAAGCTCTTTGGATGACATGAAAAAAGCAGCAAAGGAGATAGTGGAGGAGCTGGGAGCAGAAGCTGTTGTTGTAAAAGGTGGACATGCAGAAGGGGAGGAAAGCGTGGACATCCTCTATCATTCGGGCAACTTCAGGGAGTTCAGGATGAGAAGGATAAAATCAAAGAACACTCATGGAACTGGATGCTCATTCTCAGCTGCTATAGCTGCTGAACTGGCGAAAGGGAACGGAATAGAGGAGGCTGTGAAAAGAGCGAAAGAGTTTATATACATGGCAATAGATTATGGTTTTTCCCTCGGAAAAGGAAATGGTCCTGTTAATCCGATTGCACCTCTTCAATTGGATGCAGAGAAGTTCAAAGTTCTGGAGAACATAAAGGAAGCCATAAAAATTCTCGAGGAAAACGGAGCTTTAGTATCAAATCTAATTCCTGAATGTCAGATGAACCTAGTGATGGGCCTTCCAAAACATTATCTGAGGGGAATTGAGGATGTAGCAGGGATTCCTGGGAGAATAGTGAGAATTGGGACAAGAATAAAGGCCTCCTCATGTCCGGAATTCGGCGCCTCTTGGCACATGGCTAGAGCCCTGATAAAGGCATCAGATTATGATCCAAGGGTCAGGGCAGCAGTGAACATAAAGTACTCTGATGAGATCCTCAGGGCCTTGGAGAGGCTTGGAATAGAGTCATCCTACTATGATAGAAGGGAGGAGCCCGATGAGGTTAGGAGAAAGGAAGGAGCCAGCATACCATGGGGGATAGAACAGGCAGTGAGAAGAGCTGGAAAGCTTACAGAAGCTATAATAGACCTTGGAGGTATTGGAAAGGAGCCAATGGTGAAGATATTCGGGCCAAGTGCAGTAGATGTTGCAAGAAGACTCGTTGAGATAGGGAGGTGCTTATAATGTTTCCTGTTGAGGAGAGTGTGATCTCCAGCGCGATAATAGAGAGAGGATCCAAATTTCTGGTCGATTTGGTGAAAAGCGATGTGATAATAGTGGGCGCAGGACCTTCTGGGCTTGTGGCTGGAAGGTATATCGCTAAAACAGGTCTCAAGACATGCATAATTGAGAGAAGGCTTAGCTTCGGAGGGGGAATTGGTGGAGGAGGAATGCTTTTTCCAAGAATAGTTGTGCAGGAACCAGCTCAGGAGATCCTAGAGGAAGTTGGTGTCAAATTGGAGCCCTACTCAAAAGGTGTGTGGATTGCCGATGTAGCAGAGACCATAGCGAAACTAGCTGCAGGAGCTATAGACTCTGGAGCCCGAATACTCCTTGGTGCTAATGTTGAGGATCTGATTGTGAGGAATTCTCGCGTATGTGGAGTTGTAGTTCAGTGGTCAGCTGTAACATCAGCAGGCCTACATGTCGATCCTCTTGCTTTTGAAAGCAGAGCCGTCATTGATTGCACTGGCCATAACGCTGAAGTTGTGGCAATAGCTGCTAGAAAGAACCCAGAGCTTGGAATAAGAGTTCTAGGGGAGCATTCCATGGATGCTGTGAGAGCAGAAAAAGAAGTTGTTGAGCTCACTGGAGAGGTCCTTCCAGGCCTTTGGGTCGCTGGAATGGCTGCAGCTGCAGTGAGAGGTGGGCCGAGAATGGGCCCCATATTCGGAGGGATGCTTCTCTCCGGCAAAAAAGTTGCTGAGCTTGTATCCAGAGAGCTGGAGGTGTTGTGATGGAGAAGCTGGGAAAGCTGAGCTCAGACATATTTAATGAAATAATATACCCTAACTTGGGAAAAAAGGATCGAAGTGTGGTCGTGCCGCCAAAGCATGGGGTTGATTTTGGCGTAGTGGAGCTGGGAGATCTAGCTCTGATAGTGAAGAGCGATCCTGTCTTTGTTGTACCCGAATATGGATGGGATAGAAGCTCCTGGTTTGCAGTTCACATACTTGCAAGTGATGTCTCTGTATCAGGAGTTCCACCTAGATACCTTTCGATAGACTTAAACCTCCCACCTAAGATGAGCAAGGAGGAGTTCAGGCTCCTCTGGACTGGTATAAGCAGGGAGTGCGAGAGGCTTGGAATATCCATAGTAGCTGGCCACACGGGCAAGTATGAGGGAACTGATTATCCGATGGTTGGCGGAGCAACAATGCTTGCTGTCACCACAAGGGATCAGTATGTCACGACAGAGATGGCTAGGCCTGGGGATCTGGTCATAATGACGAAGGGTCCTGCTGTAGAGGCAGCAGGGATACTGTCAACTATGTTTCCTGAGTACCTGGAGAAAAAATTCGGAAAGGAGTTTGCTGATAGGGCAAAAGATATCTTCTATCTACAAAGCGTCGTGGAGGATGCCCTGACACTTTCATCTATAGGGCTGAGGACAGGCGTGACGTCAATGCATGATGCAACAGAATATGGAGTATGGGGGGCCCTTTATGATGTAGCTAGAGCTAGCAATGTGGGAATAGTCGTGAGAAAGAAGGGGCTCTTCATCAGAGAAGATGTCAAGACTATAATTTCCGCTTTCTCCGAGCTCACAGGGATAAAGGCAGATCCATTCGCTGCTATAAGCGAGGGAACACTAATAGCCACTGTTAAACCAGAGAAGGCTCCTGAGGCATTAAGAAAGTTGAGGGAGAAGGGGATAGAGGCAGGAATAATAGGAGAAGTTGTTGAAAGAGAGGGAGTTTTCATGGAGGATGGCAGAGCTGTGGAGATGCCCTCTGAGGACCCATTTTGGCCGATGTTCTTCAGAACAGTGGAGATGCTCAAGAGGAAATGAGATTTAATAAATATACTGTAGAAATGAAATTCTCTATTACAAAGATTAAAAAGCATGTAAATCAATCTTTAAAAACTAGGCTAAGATTTAAATAAGGTTCGGCATCATTCATATGCGGGAGTTCCTGAACAAGATAACCAATTCCCTGGATGCGATAGGATTCGATGATCTTATTCTTCTTCCTGGTATGTCATCAGTTGAGCCATCTGATGTGGATCTTAGCACTAGAGCATCAAAGAACATATGGATGAAGGTTCCATTCATATCCTCTCCCATGGATACAGTTACAGAGAGCGAGATGGCTATAGCGATGGC
>JAGDWR010000037.1:24658-26631 GCA_023269865.1 Candidatus Methanodesulfokora sp. | reverse complement strand
GTTATGACAGCTAATGATGTGTATGAAAAACATATGTATGGAATAAGAAGCTTAGCTGAGAGCGTTGAATTCAAAAAGCTCGGCGTCAGAGATATTACGAAAGTTTTATCCAGAATAGCTGCAATGGAGAAGGTAGATCTGCCAGAGGAAGCGATAAAGAGGATAGCATCGGGTTCTGATGGCGATCTTAGATCCGCTATAAATGATCTTCAGTCCTTAGCTGAAGGATCTCCTGATTTAATAAACTACTATGGAAAAATATTCGGCCAGAGGGATAGAGAGGCGGACATATTCAGAGTTTTGGGATCTGTCTTCTCCGGCAAGTATTGCGCTAGAACAAGGCTTTTAACGAGCACATTGGATATGGATCAGGATATGTTCATGAGATGGGTCGAGGAAAATCTCCCAGTAGCGATAAAGGACCCATCTTCCTTGTCCCTTGCTTATGAGTATGTCTCATTGGCGGATATATTCAGATCAAGAATTGTAAGAACTGGAAACTGGAAGCTAATGACTTACATAAATGAATTTTTGACTCTAGGTGTTTGTTCGGCTAGATCCCTCAGCAAATCATCTGGATTTATAAAGTTCAAGTTCCCGTCCATAATAAGAGAGCTAGCATCGACAAAAGAGGAAAGAGCTGAGCTCAAAGATGTGCTGAGAAAGATAGCCAGAATCGCTCATACATCCAGCTCTGTTGCGAGAAGGGAGATTCTTCCCCTAATAGCCGCCCTTTGTAAAAGAGATAGAGCTATCACGAAGGAAATAGCCAGGGATATAGGAGTTGAGGAGGATCAGCTTGAGGACATAATTGAATCTATAAAAATATAATTTCAAACTTTAACTTTTCCATCTCTTCCGGAGAGCGAAAGGAGAAACTTTTTTATCTCTATAGTTAGTGGGTTTTTATAGTTTAAGTAGAAAACTCTTATTCTCCCAAACCTTTTCTCCCCGACTATTCCCTTGTTTAAAAGAGCATTTAGATGTCTGCTTACAGCCATATAGCTCAATCCCGTCTCCCTAGATATTCTCATTATGTTTGCCTCTTCTTTCAAAAACAAGAATATTATTATCTTTAGTCTAGGTGCAGGAGCCAAAACCTCTTCTAAATTGCCGAGATAGTCCAACTGGCTCAATCCTCTTTTATCTTCAACAGAATTGAGAGATCCTTTTTCAGCTCTGAGGATATGCTGAAAGATGGTGCTCCCTCAATGGATATCAGTGTTGTCTGACCCTTAACACCCTTTCCAGATCTTCTTGTTGTTATAAACCCTGTTTTATCAAGGGATTTTATCCTGCGCCATAACGCTGTGTGCTTGAATGGAGCAACTCCATATGCCTCACACAACATTTTGTATTCTTCTTCAACCCTTCCCATGGGTATCCATGCATCTGAAGATTTCTCCAGCAGGCTTGATATCGCTAAAAGAAGCAACTTCTCGTGAAGCTCAAGGGACATTAGAGCTCTTCTGTCTGCAAGCGGCTGATCCATCGAGATAGCCATTCTAACATGCTCTGGAGTTATCTTATCAGCTTTATCTGCCTCTGCAAACATCGCTGATTGATGAAGCATGCTTAGTGCCAGTCTAGCATCTCCGCTTCTGGCTGCTACCTCGGCTATCATCAGCAAGATGCTATCATCATAGGATCCAGAAACAAGTCCAATTTCAGCTCTGTATCTCAGTATATCCAATATTTCCTCCTTATTGTAAGGCTCAAGGGATATTTTTGTTGTTATGAATGGAAAAATAGATCTATCTAAGAGGTAATCTGGTGTCCATTCCCTGGATATAAGTATCATGGCTGGAGGTCTTGTCCCAGAGCCCTCGCTTATCCTGAAAAGCGAGTAAATGAGATCCCCTCCATCTCTCAGATATCCTATCTCATCCAATATTATCAGTATGTTCTTCTCCTTTACAAGATCCTCAAATGCCATAAGAGCCTCTTGAAGCGAGAGCCCTCTCTCAGGAAGG
>JAGDWR010000037.1:21923-24558 GCA_023269865.1 Candidatus Methanodesulfokora sp. | reverse complement strand
AAGATCCTCAAATGCCATAAGAGCCTCTTGAAGCGAGAGCCCTCTCTCAGGAAGGCCGGAACTTAAACCTTTTATTATTTTATGCAATACTAGAGAGGATGTCCTATACTTCCTACAGTTGACATGTAGATACTTTACCTCAATCTCTCTAGATATGTTCATCGCAAATCTTAAGGAAAGAGCTGTTTTTCCGAGACCAGGTCTTCCCATTATGTAGGCATTACCTGCTATCTGACCCGATCTACTTATTATAGTGGATTCAAGCAACTTAAGCTCCTTTTCCCTATGAGGTAGATGCTCTGGAATGAACGACTCTGAAAAGCTCTCCTCATTCTTTATTATCCTCCCAGGAACATGTCTTAACATTCCTATGCTCAAGGACATCCCCAATTGAGATAAAGGGTCTTTATTGATAATACTTTCATCTGCTGCACTAAATAGAGGGATAGAGAAAAGTTTTCTCATTATCAGCAGAAAATTGATTAACAACATATTATTTCTACTTCTTACTATATCTAATATAGTACAAAATCAATAATACAGATACAATGATAGATGCTATAAGGGGTGGCGCATATATGGAAGTTGGACTCACGATACTAGACATCACTTGGTTGTAGTATTTAATCAACTCTGTCTTGTTGTATTTCAGGAGAGGGGGATTTAGGGTAGATAATGCATTGAACCCCTCGAAGAATTTTCTCGCTGAAGAACCTGTACTAGATATATTATTCGAGAAAACCCTTCCAGATAGCACTTTGTATGCTTCATCGTAGTTTTGAGCGAGTGATCCTATTTCCTCCGTTGGAGTAGAAGCATATATCTTGAAAACACCTATTTCAGCTCCTGCAAGTTTAGCTGAATATGGATTTGTGGTGAACCAGTTTAAGACGACTCTCTTAGTTCCCTGCTGCTCTACTGTGTATATTATTGATGGCTCTGATGGCATCACAAAGGCCACTTTGTAGTTAGGTGGTAGGATGAAAGTGAGGTTGAAAACATCATACATCCCTAGATAGAGCTCTGATACTCTTGAATCCTCCGGCATCGTGCTGTATACTATTGCCCTGGTACTATCTGATGTCTTCACCTCTCCAGAAACAACCTCTACAGGGATAGAGATTCTGGCTCTCAGGAACTTGTAGTTCCTCATTGTTCCATTTGTTATGAATACGGAGGGATCTGAGGAAGGAGAGAATTTGAGAAAACCACCTATAAGAGGTTTATCCGTCAAATTCCTCACTTTACTCATTAGGATTTCCCTAAACTTTTGCTCTGTTATATTTGAGATTAGCTTCATGTAGTAATCTGCCATCGATCCGTACCATGAGAATTCCACGGATATATTCCCCCTTGTCTCCGAGTAAACGTCAAATACCACGCTTATTGTGAGCGAATAGGGCTTCTCGGATAGAGGTTGAGCCTCAACATAAAGTCCTTGTAGTAGAAATATCAGCACCACGATGACTTTCTTGGAGTTCATAGTGACCCTATGTAAGATACCCATATTAAATAGTAGCGGTACCATTTCGACGTTACCAATTTTGGCTTTAGACGAGGTAATTAAATAAAAGGAAAAAACATCTTTTTAGAAAGAGAAAGCTAAATATATGGGCAGGGGTTATGCTCATGATGAACTCAGCAAGAAAGGCAGGAATAACCGAGCTCGGATACTTAAAATGGCTTCTAAGGAAAAACCCATTCTCATCGATCTCCAGCGAAGCTCTGAGCAAGGTCCTTCCTCTTCATGTTGATACCGAAGCTGACAAAAATCTAGCCGGAATTGTAAGAAGCACAGTAGAAAGAGGAGCTAAAGGTATGTTGTTCATAGTAGGGGAATTCGGAAGCGGAAAAACTCACAGGCTTAAGCTCATCTCCGAACTTGCTGAAAAAACTCCTTGTTATTATATAAAAGTGGATGTAGAGAGTTTAGGAGGGCTCGTGAGAAGGATATATGAGAGGATAGAGGAGGAAGGCCTTCTATCCAAGATAGGAACTGCCTTAAAACTGAGGGAGGAGAGGATAATACATGACAACTATGAGGATCTAGCAGAGGATATAGCAAGCCTATTATCTCAGAAAGAATATTTTATATTAATGTTAGATGAGATCGAGAACCTTGTCCAGAGAAGCAGCAGAAGAGAGCTTGAAAGGCTCAGCTTGTTTCTCCACAGACTTTACAGCAGAATGGAGAAGGGGATGATAATAATGGCCTGTGTGCCTAGAGCATTTAATATACTTAATTCGTATATAAGGGATATACCATATAGCAAAGTTGTCGTTAAAAGGATAAGCAACGAGGAAGCTGAGTTAATACTAAGCAGAAGACTTCAGCTTTGCAGAGAGGGTATGACAAGAAGAATCTCTCTTGACTCACTCTACCCATTTAAGAGAGAAACTGTCCATAAAATGAATGAGATTGCTGAGGGAAATCCCAGAAAGCTCCTTAGATATGCTAGGATGCTTCTAGCCTCTTCTGTGGCTAGTGTGCTTGAAGGAAATGCTATAGGGCCAGAGTTTCTCCTGAAGGAATTCCCCCCAACAAAAGGAAGTGATCACATTAAAAGCGATTATGATGGGGTGTTTAAGACTATTAAAAATAAATTTGGAGAAAGAAGCTTCTCAATTATAGAGG
>JAGDWR010000037.1:18967-21823 GCA_023269865.1 Candidatus Methanodesulfokora sp. | reverse complement strand
ATCTTCCGATAACTGAGACAAAAGAATTGCTTGAGAGACTAGTTGAAGAGAACAAGCTTGTGAGAGATGGACTTAAGTACAAAGTAGTTGCTTACAGCCATAATCTTTGATCTCTAATAATTTTCTAAATCTTGAATCATTCTACTGACATATACACCTACTTAAAGCGATCTAAAAATTAGAAAAGTACCCCGATAAAGTTTTGAGGAGGACCTCCATCTGAGTCGCTTACACCTTTAGGAGCATTTATCTTCCCACAACTGGAGCTTCAGTAAAAATATTGTTAGCTGCTCATATCTATTTGTTTTGAAACTATTGGCAACAGCGGGTCTAGGTGCTTCTACTCGCCTGTATTCTCAAATATTTTTCATCTACAACAACCATCTCAGTTATATATTTTATGGATGCATAGGGTAAGAGGGCATTACCCTCCTTATCATGTCTCAGCTTCTGCAGAAAGCTCTCAGCTGACCCTTTCGCCTTTTTAACGACAATATATGTTATCTTTCCGGTGAGCTCATCTATTATCAAATCCACGATTTCCCCTAACATTATCCCCTTGTCTGTTACAACGGGCATATTAGCAAGCCTGTCGACAGAAAATCTTGCCATTTAATCACCTTATCCTAGATGGGCCGGGTGGGACTCGAACCCACGGCCTCCGCCGCGTGAGGGCGGCGTCATACCGCTAGACCACCGGCCCTTCTGTACTAAGTGATGATGAATTAAAAGCTTATCCTTGGATACTTATTGCATTACTTAAAATAATTAAAATTTGAATTATTTTTAGTAGGAAATCCCAGTTTTGTAATAAAGCAGTAAAGATAATGGCTTTCTCAACGGCGGTACAGCATGAATTCTCCAAAAAGCTTATAAATACTACTTTCTTCAACCTTTAAGAAGAGGGATGAGCTCATCGAGCCCGCTGATGAGAATTTATGATGAGGATCTTGAGTAGCGACCTCTTAGGTGATCTTATGGATCTGTTCGGAAAATTAGCAGATATTCTGGTCAATAGAGGGGAGAATGAGCTAAAAGAATTGGAGGATCTACTGAATGAGATAGAGGATCCAGTCTACAAGAAGATGGTCGAGGGAATTATTGAGTCCATAAGAGATGGGGAGTCAAAAGCGATCTTGTTTAGAGTAAAATTACTCGAGAGGAACGAGCTGCTCGATCTCAGGAGAAAATTGGATCAATGGTTTTCTGATTTAGGAAATCCTGACGAAAAGGAAATAAAGATAGTTGAATTCTGGAGGAACCTTATAAGAGAAATGGAGGAGAGAAAGTCGTCATCAGTAGTTTCAAAACAAATAGATAAATAATCATAAATTGTTCCATAGAACTCCAGTTGTGGAATTGTTAATGCCCCTAAAGGAGCATAGAACTTCAGATGAGGGTCCTTCTCCATCCATGAAACTCTTTGAAGCTATAAGAAGATAAAGTGAGTTGCTCTGACATTATTAGAGGAAGATACCGAGCCCTCAATGAACTGGAGGGTCAGGATCTGATGAAGATCAAGAACTATTTAGGCTATTAGTAAGATTAAATAGCCCAGAACCCGATCTCACTACTTAGATCTTCCTTCTTATTTCGGTACTTAGGTTAGAGAAAACGACTAAAGGTAACCTTAGAACATCTTAAAAAAATAGGATCTAGGTTTCAATTCTTGATATAAGTCCAGCAAAAGCTTAGTTGCAGAAGCCAAATTTTATAAACACAACAATAACAAAGGTATTCGATGCAGACATTCCGCTTCTGGATAGATGAGCTTGCTAATAAGATAGTAGAGGATGTGGAAAAAAAGAGAAGGAAAATTCAGGTCTATAGAGTTGAATCAGGGATAGGAGCGAGTGGTTTTCCTCATATAGGATCTGTTGGGGATTCAATAAGAGCCTATTCTGTGAAACTCGGCTTGGAGAATCTTGGAAAGAAGAGCGAATTAATAGCATATAGCGATGACAGAGATGGACTTAGAAAGGTCCCTAATGGAGTTCCTGAGGACTACAGGAAGTATCTAGGTATGCCCGTGACGGATATACCAGATCCATTTGGATGCCATTCTAGCTATGGGGAACATATGAGCAGCATGCTTATCGAGTCCCTAGAGAAATTAGACATTGAGTTCACGTTTATTTCAGGCACAGAAGCTTACAAATCCGGCCTGCTTGCTGAGGAGATATCAACTTTGCTGAGAGAGCATAAGAAGGTGGATAAGATAATAAGAGAGGAAGTTGGAACAAGCAAACCAGAAGGATGGATACATTACTGGCCTATCTGCGAAAATTGTGGCAGGATATATACTACTAGAGTTACAAATGTGCTGCTGGATGAGAGAAAAGTGACTTATACATGCGATCAGGAGTTCATGGGCATTAAGGGATGCGGCCACTCTGGAGAGGCAAGGTATGACAGAGAAGAAGGAAAGCTCTCATGGAAAGGAGAATTCGCTGCCAGGTGGAAAGCTTTAGGGATAATATTCGAACCACATGGAAAGGATATAGCTGACTCGTTCAGAGTGAATGCAAGAATATCAAGAGAAGTGTTAAACTATGAGCCTCCTTATACCATAAGATATGAGATGTTCCTTGATTCAACAGGAACCAAGATATCCAAGTCAAAGGGAAATGTCATAACTCCTCAAGATTGGTTGAAATACGCCCCTCCTGAGACAATAAGGCTTCTTATGCTTAAGAGGTACTCTGGAACAAGAAACATATCGCTAGAATTGATACCATCTTATATAAATGAGTTAGAAAGGGCACTTGTAAATTACAGCAACTTGGACAAAATAAAAAATGCTAGAGATAGGGAAAACCTCAAGAGGCTGATGGAGTATACTTTCCTTATGAGGGG
>JAGDWR010000037.1:10001-18867 GCA_023269865.1 Candidatus Methanodesulfokora sp. | reverse complement strand
TTGGCATCCTTCCCAGAGGATCGGATGATGAGATCATTGACCTAGCTGCCGAGCTCATAGGAAGATACTATGACATTCCGAAGGAGGAACTTTTATCGAATAGAGATTTTAGAGAGAAAGTAATATTTGCATTAAATTATGTAAGAGATATAAAATCCTCTGTAGCACAGGAAATCCTTCTAAAAAAAGATGTATTTACCATGATAAAGAAATTCTTAGACAAACTTGATGAGAGGATGAGCAGTGAAGAAATACAAAACTTGATTTTTGATTTGCTGAAAGAGCATGGGATAAAGGCGGAGGATTTCTTCACTGCTTTCTATATGTTGCTCAGCGGGGAATCAAGAGGACCTAAGCTCGGGCCCCTGATAAAGAGATTAGGTGTAGGCAAGGTAAAAGATATTATTGAAAACAACATGAAAAATGTCAAGGTGATATAATTGTCTGAGGAAAGGGAAAAAAGAATAAAAGCTCTATTAGAGCTGAGAGATATTCTTAAGAAGAGAGTTAAGAGGCTAAATGAGGAGGTGGAGAGGCTCTCAAAGATAATAGAGGTGATAGATGATATACTTGTTAGGGAGACTGTTGTTACAGCTGATTTAATGAAAAAACCTGAGGGAAAGAGAATTGAGATAAAGGATTCGAAGAACAGGATAATAGGATCGATAATATACGATGAGGTGAACAGGCTCATAAGATTTGAGCCAGGAGAGGTGGAGATAAGCTCTGATAAAAAGCCAATAAAATCTTGGATAGAAGGAGAGCTCAGATCTGTGAAAAACGAATTTCCTGAGATGGAATATTCCATAAACAGCTCGGATGGGAAGCTTGTCAGCATAGAGATAAGGAGGTTCCCAAGGGATAGAGGATTTGAGTTGATAAGGAAGATAAGATGGGCTGTAACGCATGCATTAGCTTAGTGTATAGAGGAAAGTATTATCCCTATTGCCCTATCAACAGAGTTCCAGCGGGAGAACCTTCTTGCAATTTCATTTGCTTTTTTATAATATTCTTGATTTTCTAGTATAGTTTTTACATAATTAAAAAATAAGTTTATCCTATCCTGCTCCAGTACTAGGCCTGCTCCAATTCTCTCTATGCTTCTTGAGTTCTCCCACTTCTCGCTGTGACCGGGAACTGGTATGGATATCACGGGTATTCCGGATAAAATTGCCTCAGATATGGTTGTGTGTCCTCCTCTGCATACCACCAAGTCGGATCTTCTGAGTACTTCCCATTTATCTTGAAGCCATCCGTGTATGACATAATTTCTCCCCCTTTCCACATAAGAGCTTCCGGCATCCCCAAGAGAGACTATAAACTGTATATCTTCCTCATCGTTCTCTCTTATCATCGGGAGGAGGGAATTTATCAAGGGAATTCTTTCATGAAGAGGTCCTGATATAAGCACCAGCACTCTTCTTTCCTCTTCGTTTGCTTTTTTCACCCTCCTTACTATGGGCCCGACGAACTCAAGTCTATCGTACAGACTTTTGGGAAGATCCTCTACATGAGCCCTGCTTATCGTGTAGGGAGGTGGAAGATCTGCCATTATAATAGAGTTTGACAGATTCCAAGCAGTGCCCATGAGTTTTGTCGTCCCCTTCTGAAGAAGAGGACTATCCAGCAGTATCCTAGGCTGGTTCACTATAACAGACAGGGGAAATCCCAGGGATCTAGCTGCTATTATAGTTGATATTCTGGAATCTGAAATTACGACGTCGGGTGATACGGCCTCTATGTTCTCCAGCTCTCCCTTTACATGGCCAAAGAATCTTAGAGCGTATAACGGAAGTCTTGCCAAAGTTCCCTTTATATCCGGGCTTCCATCTTCCCTCATCTTCCAAGCAACTTTTTCTCCCCCGATTACCAATGGGATATCTGGGGACTCTCTGGCTACGTATCCCAGTCCATCTCCATAAGATGATAAGAAGACTTCATGGCCCATCTTTATCAATTTTCTAGCTATATTTATGCACCTAGAGGCATGTCCATAGCCTATGCCCACAAATGATATGTAAAATCTCATCGACTCACTCTTTTCACAGGTCCAAGAGGTCTCACTTCCTCAAATATCTCTGCCTCAAATCTGTAGACCTCGGTCCCCTTTTTCCTCCAGCAGTCTTCAGGCAATCCTGCTTTTAGACAGGTCTCACTTAAGAATGTCTCTTCATCCCATCCATACTCAGTTGCCACTTGGGGGAGAAGGAGACCGCTTCTCATGCCTCTTTTTACTATTAATCCATGCTTTCCTATCTCAATAAAAGATAAAAGTTTCTCCGGTGATTCTGCATCAAGTCTTTCCGGTACAGTTAGCACTGATACCTCGATTATAACAGTTGGAAGTTCCGATAAGGAGAGGGGAGGAAATCTGGGATCTTCTACAGCTGAGGCTATTGCTGCTTTTTTAACAGCCTCCCACAAAGGATAAATGGGATAAGGAAAGCCTATGCAACCCCTAAGAAGTTTTTCTGGATATTTATATAATGTGACAAAAACACCTGATTTTTCCATGAGCCTTTCATCTTCCGTTTTTTCATCAGTTATCTCCCCGTCTATAAGGTATCTCTCTATAGCCCTTCTAGCAAGCCTTACTAGGCTTTCTCCCTGTTTTTCAGAAAGCTCTAACTGCATAGCCTCCCTCCAGGAGAATGTCCCTCAATTTATAAACTGCTTTTTTAACATCACCCTCCACTTTAGCTCCAGTACATACAAGACTTCCTGAGGAGAATATGAGGAAGACCACGTCAGGATCCTTCATCCTGAAAATAAGACCCGGAAACTGTTCAGGCTCATATAAAGTGTTTGGCATATCCATAGCTAGCCTCTCTATGTCAACCTCGAGGAAGAGAGATGCTGAGGCTACTATGTTCTCGGCCTTTATAAGAGGCTTGGATCCAACTTTTATCCCATGTTTCTCAAGTTTCTCTATCGCCTTGTATATAGCTCTTGCAGACTCTTCAACGGATTTTGTCCCAGTGCAGACAAACTTTCCACTACTAAATAGGAGGAGTGCTGCCTTTGGCTCGCTTAACTTGAGAACTAGACCAGGAAATTTATCCGGTTCGTATCTGGATTCTTTTATCTTCTTGGCTATCTCATGAAGATCCAGTCTTTGATTTATGTCAGCAGAGGACACTACATTTTGTATTTTTATTTCCGGATCTCTTTTCGGAATTATTTTTCCTTTTTGTCGCTCCTCTGGACCTCCCTTTTCCATGAGGACACCTAGGAATATTTAAAGGGGTAACGCTTAAATATTTTGTTGAGCTCTCAAATTTCTAATGTATGGTATTCTGCTAATTTATCTAAAAAGTTTTCCAAGATTTTTGCAAAAAATGTTATTATAAAAAGGGAGAAGAGGCCAGTATTTTCATTCCTGTGATAGCTCTATCTCTATGACGCTTATGTCCCTTCTTGTTCCATCAGGACTTATAATCTCCTCTGTACCAGTCCTTATGTCGGAGACCTTTATTTTTCCCGGGAAATACTTTAGTCTTGCTATCTCAGCCACATCCACGGCTCTTGATATGGCCCTTCCCCTTGCCTTGAGGACGACCTTCTTTACCCCCCTGTTTATCTGGAGGGTAACAGCCATAACATAGTTTATTGCCGGTTTCCTACCGACGAAGACAGTTCCCTCCTCTGAACTCATACTGACACCCCTTTGACATTGTGTTCGCTGGCGGTATTCCAGCAAGCAATCAAATAAAAAGATTTTGTTCCAATTTTAGTATTTATTTCCTTTCAATGTACACAGGTAATCTGCCGAGCTTATACTCCAGTTTGGCTAACTCCACTGGGTCACTAAGTCCAGAAGGTATCTCATCCTCTCTCAAAAGAAGAGGAGCTCCTGCAGCTATCTGTTGAGCTCTTGCAGCTATTATTCTTACCTCTTCAAATTTTGAAAAAATATTTTTATGATTCTTAGTCTCCAAGTTCAGACCCTTCTTCTCCTTTGCTCTCAGGTTTCTTCCCTCCTACCTTACCAGCTGCTGCTATTATGTCATCAACCTTGAGAACTGTGGTTGCAAACTCTGCAGCTGATCTTATGGCATATTTGTGCACTCTTAGTGGCTCTATTATCTCGTTCTCGAACATGTTATCTACTTTCCTCTTGAGAACATCAAAGCCGTACTTGTTTCTTCCCTCTACATGAGCCTTCTTCAGCTCAGCCATCATAGTTATTGGATCCTCACCAGAGTTCTCTATAAGAGCTCTGGGTATTGATTCGAGTGCCTCTGCAAACTTCTCCACTACTATCTGCTCCTTTCCTCCGAGCTGTTTTGCGTATTTCTCCAGCTCAAGTGATAGGAACACATGAACCGCACCTCCTCCCGGTACAACATATCCATCCTCAACAACATCTCTCACAACGCTTAGCGCGTCATGTAGACTGCGCTCTGCCTCGTCTATTATCTGCTTTGATCCGCCCCTTATCAATATTGAAACCGCCTTTGGATCCCTGCAGTTCTCAACAAATACCATCTTGTCCTCTCCGACTCTTCTCTCCTCCACTAGGCCAGCATATCCTAAGTCAGCTGATGATATATCCTTTATGTTCACTACTATGCTTGCACCTGTTGCTTTGGCCAATTTCTCCATATCTGACTTCCTGACTCTTCTAACAGCCATAATCCCTCTCTTGGCTAGGAAATGCTGTGCTACATCATCTATTCCCTTCTGACAGAATACCACATTGGCTCCAGCTTCGGCTATCTTGTCCACCATCTCCTTAAGCATCGCCTTCTCCTGCTCTAGAAACTCGTTTACCTGAGTTGGAGATACAACTCTTATCTTCGATGAAATCTCCGGCTTCTTTATCTCCAGAGCACTTTCGATAAGAGCAATCTTTGCGTCCCTTATCAGCTTTGGCATATCCGGATGTACTACTTCCTTGTCTATGACGAGCCCTTTCGTGAGTTTTGTATCAAATATAGATCCTCCTTCCTTTTTCTCTAGCTTTATGTTGTCTAGATCAACAACTCTCTTCCCGTCTCTCTCCTCATATACAGAGAGAACTGCCTCCGTTACTATCTCAGCTAGATAGTCCTTTGCAGCAGCTATGAGCTTAGAGCCCATTGCTATTTTTGCAACTTTTTTCAGGAGCTCCTTGTCGTCCCACTGGACTTTTTCAGCCAGCTTGCTCTCCAGCACATCTATTGCATATTTTGCAGCCTTTCTGTATGCCTCCAGTATTATGGTTGGGTGTATACCGAGATCTAAGAGCTCCTGAGCCTTTGAAAGAAGTTCTCCAGCCAATATAACAACTGTTGTGGTCCCATCACCAACTTCCTGCTCTTGTGCTTTTGCCAGATCAACCATCATCTTGGCAGTTGGATGCTCTACCTCCATCTCTTTCATTATTGTTGCACCATCGTGTGTTATGACAACATCTCCAAATGGGTCAACAAGCATTTTCTGCATTCCCTTAGGGCTTAATGTTGATTTCAGTGCCTCGCTTATTGTCTTTGCCACCATTATATTCAGTCTTAATGCCTCCTTACCCCTAGTCCTTGAGGTACCCTCCTTCAGCAGAATCACAGGTATGGCACTCACAGTCTCCCTTCCGGCTGACATTGATCATCACCTCCTGGGATAAGATTCAGCAATCATTATCCTCAGGATGGATTTAAAAACTTTTCACAGGTTTTAAAAATGAGGAAGCATTCTTTAAGGCCTGGTTGCTAAGTTCTAGGATGCAGCTGGATCCAGAGCTAATCAAGCTCATATTAAGAAGATATAAGAAGATCACTGATGTTCAACTGAAATCTATTCCTGTGATTTTAAGTGGAAAGAATGTTATAATAAGCTCTCCAACTGGAACAGGAAAGACAGAGGCTGCTCTTTGGCCGATTCTAACTCTAATGAAGAGACAAGATACAAGGCCTATTTCTCTAGTATATATAACTCCTCTAAGGGCTTTAAACAGGGATCTTGAGGAGAGGATAAGATTTTGGGCTGAAGTTATGGGATATAGAGCTGAGGTCAGACATGGAGATACAAATCAGATCGTGAGAAGAAAGCAAGCCATAAGCCCCCCTGATATCCTTATAACAACACCTGAGACGGTGCAGATACTGCTGATAGGGAAAAATCTGAGAAAATACCTTGAAAACCTCAAATATGTTGTTATAGATGAAGTGCATGAATTAATAGATGATAAAAGAGGAGCACAGCTTTCCCTAGTTTTGAGCAGAATGAGAAGAATTTCAGGGAAGTTCCAGACTATTCTTCTTTCAGCTACAATATCCAATTCATCAGAAGCAGCAAGGCTTTTTCTAGGGGATGATGATTTTGAAATAGTGGAAGCTCATGCAGCTAGAGAATTAGACATTAAAGTGGAGTTTCCGGATGTGAAGGAAGAGGATTATAACGCAAGCTCCGAGCTGTTGATAGATCCTGATATAGCGTCGAAATTAAGGAGAATATCAGAGATCATCGAGGGATCCAAATCTGTCCTCATCTTCACTAACACAAGGTCAATGGCTGAGGCTCTTACGAATAAGCTTAGAAGCTACCTTAAGGACAAAAAAGCCATAAGCATCCATCATAGCTCTCTTTCTAGGGAATCAAGAGAACAAACAGAGAAAGAATTCAAAGAGGGTGCACTAAATGCCGTTATTGCCACAAGCTCTCTAGAGCTCGGAATAGATGTAGGATATGTGGATACAGTGATCCAATTCTCCTCACCGAGACAGACCACTAGATTGATACAGAGAGTTGGGAGGGCGAGCCACAAGCCAGATGAGCCTGCTAGAGGATTTATCATAGCACAGGACTCTGATGATTATCTAGAGTCTCTTATCATAGTTAAGAGAGCAAAAAATCAGGAGCTTGAGGGAGGAAAGATCTTTAGAAGACCTTTAGATGTGTTAGCCCATCAAATAGAGGGAGAACTTTTGGTCAGAGGAAGGATGTCGATTAAAGAACTACTTAATCTTTTCAGATCTTCATATTTATATAAAAATCTAAATGAGGAGGATCTAGAGAGGTTACTACTCTTCATGAATGAGATAGGATTACTATACTATGATAAGGAGAGCAAAGTTGCTTCTGTGTCGAGGTACAGGGCGTATGAATATTACTTCTCAAACCTGTCTACAATACCTGATGTGAGAACAGTGCCCGTGATAGATGATTCATCCGGCTTCTTCTTGGGATCTCTTGACGAGATGTTTGTAGCGGAGTACTTAAAGCCTGGTGTCAAGTTTGTGTTTCGAGGTGCAGTATGGCAGGTAAAGGAGGTAGAAAGTGGAAGGGTTTACGTTAGAGCAGCAGCAGATCCAAGTGGTGCCATACCAAGCTGGATAGGAGAGGAGCTTCCGGTTACTTTTGAAACAGCAATGAGTGTGGGAAAACTTAGGGAAAGGGTAGGCGAAATGATAAGAAATGGAATGAATGAAGATAGAATAATCGAGGATCTTCTTAAAGAGTTTCCGTTCACACAAAAGGAGGACCTCATAAGAGGGATAGATCCTATAATAAGACACATGAACCTAGGATATCCCCTTCCAACAGACAAAAGAATTGTCATAGAGGAGACTCCCGGAATAGTTATAGTGCATGCAACTCTAGGAACTCTTATAAATAGGACTCTTAGCAGGATAATAGCTTATTTCCTAGCAAAGAGATATGGTCTGGTGGTGAGAACTGATGAGGATCCCTATAGAATCTTTATAATAGGAGCTAGTGGTGATCTGATAAGACATTATCTTGTCCAGATTATTCAAGAGGGGTTAGAGAATTATTTAGAGGCAATAAGAGAGACTGGCTTTTACAGAATTAGGCTTGTACATGTCGCAAAGAGGTTTGGCGCGATAAAGAGAGACGCTGATATAACTGGTATAAGCATAAGAAAGCTTGTAGATGCCTATCGAGGAACTGTCATAGATGAGGAGACATTGAACGAAGTTCTCACAGTGGATTTGGATATAGATGGTCTGAGGAAAATATTCAACCTCATTAGAAGTGGGGAAATAAAGATAGATTACTTCAGGAGTAAGGAGTTATCCCCGATAGCTGCAGAGGGAGTAAGAAGATCCCCATACTATTTGGAATTTGTGCCCTCATCATTTATAGAAAAGAAGATGTTAGAAACATTTAAAATAAGGCTCATGAGGACTCAGCTGCTATTGTTATGCTCTAGCTGCTGGCAATGGAGCTCTTGGATAAGCATATCCTCCTTATTGGAATTAAAGGATCTGAGATGCCCGAAGTGTCATAGCAGTAGATTGGCAGGGCTTCATGGAAAGGACTCTCAGCTTGCATTAGAGTATATTAAAAGGTCCATTGAGAGAGGCAGGCCTTTTGTCCCGGATTCAAGACTTGCGAACAAGGTGTTTGAGCTTGGAAAACTTACCGAGGAGTTCGGAATAATAGCTCTTATCTCAATGGGAATAAAAGGTTATAGAATAGAGGATTTGAGAAATTTGCTAGCTGAAAACAGGGAATTCGATAAGAATTTTCTCTCAAGATTGGCTCTTATAGAAAAAGAATCTATAAAGAGGAGATTGAAAGATTGATTGCCTGAAAAGGCACTTCAAGAGTTACTTACTTAAACCAGAGATGCTTGTGGCTCACTCCGAGATTTTTGAGCTAATTTTTAATGTATGGAGTGATTTATACCTATAGCTGAAAGTATTCTCCTGACAGATCCCTTTACATCATTAGACCCTGTTATTGCCCTTCCTACCATGACAAAATCCGCTAAACCGAGAAAGTTAGATATCGATCTCTCATCTATGCCTCCAGCTGCTCCTATGAGAATCTTATATCCCTTTTTAAGCTCCCTCATGATGTTAGGATCAGCAGTCCCTCCCTCATCTATTCCTCTATGAAGACACACCCTATCTACTCCTATCTC
>JAGDWR010000037.1:0-9901 GCA_023269865.1 Candidatus Methanodesulfokora sp. | reverse complement strand
ATTTCTTTTCCTCTCTTCTTGGCTTCTTCAACAGCGCTTTTCCAAGTGCTTTCTGGGGCTACTGCCATCACACTTGATATGTCCGCTCCATTATCAAAAGCAATTCTTGCCTCCAGACCACCTGTATCCATCGTTTTCATATCTGCGAATATGATTGCATCAGGAAAAGCATCTCTTATCATTCTTATTGCTTTTACCCCTTCGGATTTTATAAGGGGTGTACCTACCTCTATATGTCTTATTCCTTCTTCGTACGCTTCAGAAGCTATTTTAATGGCTTTTGATATGCTCAACACATCCAATGATAGAAAAACCTCCAACTTGGACACCTCTTGCTTGTTCTCTTGTCACTAATAAAACTACCTATAAACAACCTTAAATTTGATGAGATCCTGATTCTAATAGCTTCAAAATTCTGCTTCTCTCTCCAGATACTAAAATCACCTCTCCCTGTATCAGCTCCCTCTGGCTTTTGACCAGATCCATGAATCCATTTTTCCCAAAGAGAGACATGACTCTCACCCTATAGGTAGACTCGACTTCTGAGATTTTTCTTCCGGATAGCATTTCGTTTACCATTAACGCTGCATAAAGGGGTCCATGCTCCTGAAAAGTCTCACACCTCTGAGAAAATCCCTTTCTCAAGTAGCTCAATGTGATATCCACTATTCTAATGGACGCATTCCCGTCTCCAAAGGGGTTATCCTTTATGATGGGTTTTATTCCCATCTTGGACATCCTTGTTACCTCGTATACTATTCTTTTCGGGTCTGTTCCGGCTAAAACGCTCAGGCCTGTCTCAAGAGCTTCTGGTCTCTCTGTGTTATTCCTCACTACAACGCAAGGTACGCCCAAGAATGTGGATTCCTCCTGTATTCCACCTGAGTCTGTCACAATCACTGAGCTCCTCATCATAAGTCCTATGAAGTCTATGTAACCCAGAGGTTCGGTCATTATGATATTATCCTTCTCTCTGAGTTTATCTAGGAGCTCATATTTCTCAAGAACCGAGAGGGTGTGTGGATGAACCGGCCATATCACTGTCCCCAGGTTTAGGGAAGTTATTCCTTCTATTATTCCCATCATTCTCTCTTTTCTGCTCAAATTTTCCCTTCTATGGACTGTAACTGTGATTATAGGTTTTTCATACACTCCGAGATAGTCTAGGATACTTGATTTCTCAGCTTTATCCTTCATCCTGATCAGGGAATCTATCACAGGATTTCCCACGACATGAATATCTTCATGCGGATAGCCCTCTGCTAAGAGGTTACTAGCTGCTCTGCTAGTGGGAGAGAAATTGAGAGAGGATACGCGATCTGCTATTATTCTGTTTACCTCCTCTGGCATTGTCATATCAAAGCTTCTAAGCCCTGCCTCTACATGGATAAACGGTATCCCTGTCTTGTTTGCGGCAATAGCTGCGGAAAGGACCGAGTTTGTATCTCCGACCGCCATAACTGCGTCCGGGAGTACTTCATCGAATATCGACTCTAATCCTATTATTATGTCGGCAATTTGCTTTATCTGAGTTTCTGTATTTATGTTGAGATAGGTATTAGGTTCAGGCAGCTCGAATTCTTCAATAAAGACTTTGCTCATGTTCCAATCATTGTGCTGGCCTGTGTGCACAATGTGTAGATCCAGCCCTTTTATGCCTCTAAAACGGTGTATTATTGGAGCCATTTTTATTATCTCCGGCCTTGTTCCAGTGACTACAACTATTCTGCCTTTCATCCATAAGCTTTTCTAAGAGGAGAATTTAAGCTACTCCTATTATATTTAGCTGAAACTATGCTTTTAAAGAGATCCTGTTTAGGGCCACAGGTGGTGCTCACGCTAAAGCCTGAAGGGTTACTTGAATTCTATGCATACACTACAAAAACTGGAAAGAATTTGCTTGCAAGCGCGCTAGTGGAGTTTGATGAGATACACTTGGAGCTTCCTCTTGAGCTTCCGGGAGTTAGTCCGCCGAAAGCAGAAACTCCGAATCTGAGGTTGTATGAGGAGATAGTTAAGGCCTTGGAGAGGGCATCAAGCGTACAGAAAAGAATTTTCACTGGTTCATCTCCAAGCGATAATCCAGAAGAAGACATAAAAAGGCTTGATGAACTCGTAGGAAAAGCCATTTCCCTAGAAAAACAGATAAATCTTTCTAAGAAGGCAAAAAAGATAGTTTCAGAGAGAAAGAAAAGGTTAAGCGAGGTGGAATCAGAACTTTCTGATGTTGAGGAGAAATTAAGAAGATATTATGCAACTGCTTTGGAGACTGTTTCTAAGGATCCAAGCAAGATGAAGATTGCTAGATTGATAGTAGAGGCTGATTCCGAGATCTTAAGGTCTCTTTCCCTTTTAAATGCCTCCTTGGACAAGTCTACATCAATGGATGATATGAAGATAATATTAAATAATGTAATAAGGACTACTGATAACATTAAGGGGAAGTTGAGGAAGATATCAGAAAGTATAGCCGAGGGGAACCTGGATCTCCTTATATCTAAGACAGAGGACATAGAGAACAGCTTAAAGGATATCATTAGCAGTGTAGGGGAATACCTGACTTTATCAGGCAAGTTTTCGCAACTTGAATCGCTTGAGAAGATGTGGGAGAGAATAAGTGATGTGTCAAAGAGGATGCCCGAAATTCAGCTCATGATATCCGAGCAGGTTCCTACTGTTAGGAGGATATCTCAGGAGAAGGAGGAAGTGGCAAGAAGAATGAACGAACTAGTCGACATAATTCGAACAAAAGTTAAGAGTTCTGTGGATCAAATGGACTCACTTTACAGAAGTTTTAGAGAATTGAGGGAGTGTGTAGTATCGGTAGATGTCTTAATTGCTGGAGAGGCTGAGAAAAGCATATATGAAATGCTTGAAAAATCTCAACCTCTCCTAGCAGAGAGAGAAAAAGTGGAACTCGAGCTATCCGAGTTGAGCAAGCTGATGGATAAGGAGCATGTTGATAAATTAAAAAAAGAGCTGGAGAATATAAAGAGGGAAATATCAGAGGTTGCATCGAGGCTTTACAAGACAAAGGAGGTTATCAGACATAAAGCAGTGGAGGAAAAAGTATCCCTCATGATATATGAGGGAAGCGACATTGTTGTAGCCCATGGTTGGGTTCCAAAGAGTTTAGCAAGCAGTTTGAAATCTCATCTTGAGCGAAGCATGGGTGGTCTTGTTGCTGTGGAATTGGAAACACCTAGCAGAAAGGAGAAGCCCCCTTCAAGAGTTAAGCTTCCGAAGATGGCCCTTCCAGTTAGCTTGCTTACGCACAAGCTTTATGGATTCCCCAACATAAAGGAGATAGATCCAACGGTGATAACCTCTTTCCTCTTCCCTCTGATGTTTGGAATGATGTTCGGCGACATGGGACATGGTGCTCTTGTGGCTATATTCGGTCTGTTTCTGCTTCTAAAGACAAAGGGGTCTCTGAGGGATCTTGGAGGCATACTCCTATACTCAGGGATATTTGCAACGATTTTTGGATACCTTTATGGTGCAGCTTTCTTTGTTGAGCTTGGAACTCATGTGCTCAGCCCGATAAAGGAACCAACGAGGTTGTTTGGAATAGCTCTTCTCATAGGAGCTTTCGAGATCTTATTAGCATTTATAATAAGAACGATTAATAAAATCTTATCAGGTGATAAATTTGCAGCTTTCATGGAGTATGGAGGCGTGCTCACAATAGCAATGTATTCAGGAGCTGTTTATGCTGCGATAAGAAACGGAGCGGATGTTATGAAGACGGTATCAGATCCTCTCTTTCAGGCAATGGTCATACCATTGCTGATAACAGGAGTAGCACCAATGCTCAGATCCATGATGGAGGGACATGGAATTCTTCATGGAATGCCCGAGATGGTATCTACTTTTATAGAGAGCACTTTAGCTCTTTTCAGCAATTCCCTCTCATTTATAAGGTTAGCTGCTTTTGCAGTAGCTCATGAGACCTTCGGTGTCCTTGCAGGAATGTTCACTGTGGGGTCGACATCAATAACTCCGGAGAATTTGATGCATCTACTTACCAACCCAATTTCCCTGGTGACCTTCATCTTCATCAACATAGCTGTTATAGGGCTTGAAGGACTCCTGTCCTTCATACAAGCAATGAGGCTTACTTTCTATGAGTTCTTCACGAAGTTCTACTCCGCCAACGGTAGGCCATTTCTACGTGTGAGGGAGCTCATCTCATCCTGAGATGGTTAAGTTAAATTTTTAAAGAAAAACATCGACAGGTCCCGTCTAAAGGAGGTGCTTTCAGATGGACAAAGTGAAGTTGTTCAAGATATCTCTCTTGATCCTTTTGATACTTCCTCTAGCCGTGTTTTCCATATCAGTGAAGATAGTATTCGCACAGACAGATCAAGCCAAACCAACGGATATATACAGATCACTAGGAGCTGCTTTAGCCGTTGCCGGAAGTACAATAGGAGCAGGAATAGCTTTGCAGGGAATAAACATAGGAGGCTCAGCTCTTCTCGCGGAGAGACCGGAGGCATTTACTCAAGTCCTTCTGCTTGCTGGTCTATCCGAGGGAATTGCTATATACGGGCTTCTAATAGCGTTCCTGTTGATGGGATGATCAGTAAAGCGAGAGCATGTCATATATTTTTTCTGATTCAATTCCACTAAGCTTTCCAAGCACAACCGTTCTGACAGCCCAAGACTCCCATTCTGCAGCCACTATATAACTGAACGGAAATATTGAGGAGAGTGGTTTCATTCGAGCTAGACTCCTTATTTTAGAGTACAGCTCTTTGAATAAACTTAGGTCCAGGGTCCATGGAACTCCATATTTTTCGTATACTTCCATTAGCTCTGATGCCATCGATTTATGAGCCTCCGTGGATAGAAGAGCCTTTATGGATTCCTCAAACGTACTGGATTCTGAAAGAGCCTTTCTCACATTCTGGGATAAAAACTCAAGCATGGGACTGTAGAACTCGCTTCCTATCCCAGTTAATTGTGATCTTAGTATTACTCCTAGGGCATAATTCTCCGCATATATCCTGAAAACTTCTCTCATTTTCGTCATCTCTGCCCAAGCTATCGTTTCAGCCAAATATGCTCTGTCTATTCCTATATCCAGCAGCGGTATGTTCATCTGACCAGATGAGAGCCATGCTGATATGAAATCCCTCAGCTTGCCTTGAGGGAGGAGATCACATATCTGACTCACATCACTAGCTCTCAGGATGGGATCCATGCTCACCATAAACCCGCTTATGGGCAGAAATCTTTCTTCTGACACGCCCTCTTTCCTTATTAAGAGTGAGAATATCTTTCTTTTCAGGTTTTCCACATCGTATTTTGCCAAATATCGGACTGTTGCCTCCTCCACAACATCTCCTTTTGATATCTCAAGAAAGGTTCTCACTCTCCTGCCGAGCACCCTTAAGGTTACATCGGTCACCTTATCGGCTGATCTTAAATCATCAACTTTTTCCAGAAATACACCGTATTCTGTAGAACTTATCTCCTTGAAGAGAGATTCCCAATCAGGTATCATCGCCCAAGATCTTATCCTGTCTGGGTTTAAAAGGTGAGTCATAAGACCATGGGTCCTAACTACTAAATACCTCTCTTTTGACAATTCTATTCACCTCTCTTTATCTGCCTGTACTTCTTTATTGTCAAGAATTCCTCTAGATCCTCCTCTTCTAGGAGTTCCTCCACATATTTTATAGCTGCAGTATAGTCAGGTATAACTATCTTCTCAAGTGCATTGACCTTTCTCATTGTTTGGGCCAGAGCTTCAGCTATTCTCTCAAATCTGGCTTCTGCGTTTACCAGTGGCATCATCTCCCTTATTGCTTCAGAAAGCTTAGCCGCTGCAGCCATAACTGCTGAATTAAGAGAGGGTGAGACTGCAAGCTTGAACTCAGATGTAGTTATCTCAGGGGTCTCTACACCAACAACGCTTTTAGTCCTCACCTCTATTCTCAGAGGTGTTGCTAAAAGAGCCGCTTTTCTCATCTCCTGAGGTCCAGCAACAGCATATGCCATCTTCACCATAGAGAATGCTTCTTCTAACTTTTTGTCTATATCTTTTCTGGCATGAAGCTGCTTTAAAAGCTCCTGGCTTTCTCTTATGAGCTGATCCCTCTTCATTTTTAGTGCTTCCACACCCATTTGTAAAAGAGCTGCCCTCTCTCTAAGCCTTATAAGAAATCCTTTTGTGGGAAGTATCCTTCCGACAGACCTGAAGCTCATCAAACCCCCTCATATATCACTGTTTTCTCCCCTCTCAGCTTTGGATGAAACTTTCTTATGGTTCCATCGCTTATCCTAGTTAGCTCTCCCTCAGGAAGCATTGACAGGACATCCCAAGCTATATCTAGAGTTTCCTCTATTGTCCTCCTTTCCTTGAAACCTTGCGAAAGAAGTCTCTCCTCAAATCTCTTTGCGAATTCCAGATAAAGTCTCTCCCTCTCGCTCAAGCCAGCTTCTCCTACTATTTTCACAAGCTCTCTGGCCTTTACTCCCTGACTGTATGAAGCATATAGCTGGTCTGACACCTCCTTGTGATCTTCTCTTGTCTTTCCAGCACCTATTCCGTCTTTCATCAACCTACTCAAGCTAGGAAGGGCATTTATCGGAGGGTATATCCCTCTGTTGAATAGATCCAGGTCTAAAAAGATCTGACCCTCGGTTATGTATCCAGTGAGATCCGGTATTGGGTGAGTTAAGTCTCCTCCGGGCATAGTTAATATTGGCATGAAAGTTATTGATCCGGCTTTTCCCTTTATTCTTCCAGCCCTCTCATATATGGAGGCTAGATCGCTATACATATATCCTGGATATCCCTTTCTGCTCGGAACCTCTTCCCTAGCTGAACTGAGTTCACGCAAAGCTTCACAATAGTTGGTCATATCAGTCACTATGACCAGAACGTCCATATCTAGATCAAAGGCCAGATATTCTGCTGCAGTTAATGCAACTCTTGGCGTGGTGATTCTCTCTATCACAGGATCATTTGCGAGATTGAGAAATAGAACTGATCTGCTTAATGCACCAAATTCTTCAAATTGCCTCCTGAAGAACAGTATGTCGTCGTATTTAAGCCCTACTGCAGCAAATACTATTGCAAATCTCTCTGATTTTCCGGGGACGACTGCTTGCCTTGCTATCTGAGCAGCAACCATGTTGTGAGGCAGACCTGCTTCTGAAAAAAGAGGTAACTTTTGACCTCTGACTAAGCTCAACATTCCATCTATTACGGATATCCCAGTCTCGACGAACTCGTCGGGATAATCCCTCTTTACAGGATTTATTGGAGCTCCATTTATGTCCCTGTAGTCATCAGCTCTGACAGGAGGCCCGCCGTCTATTGGCATCCCGGATCCATTAAACACTCTCCCAAGAATTTCATCTGAGACAGGAAGCTTCAATGTGCTTCCCGTGAACTTGACCATTACTTTTGTCTCCAACCCCTCTGTATCTCCTAAAACTTGAAGTATCGTCTTCTCCTTTCCCACCTCTATTACCTGACCTAGCCACTCCCTTCCATCGTCTGAGTAAAATCTAACCACTTCTTCGTATGATGCATCTGGCACACCTCTCATGATAACCAGAGGTCCTTTTACCTGTTCAATTCCTCTGTACACCTTACCATATAAGGCCATCAAGACACCTCCGCAACAAGTCTGTTCAGCTCATCCTTAAGCTCCCTCAGGGTCTCCTCTACCTCTCTATCAAACTCCTTCTCGGGGACAAACTTCAACCTTCTCAACCTTCCTAGAGAGGATAGCTTTTGTATTCTTGATACTGGCACGCCGTAATCGAGCAGAGGTCGAGCTTCTCTGTAGAACTGTATCAGAGTTTTCAGGAGCTTAGCCTGCTTTTTTGGAGAGCAGAATGTGTCGACTTCATGATATGCATTCTGGACCAGATAACCCTCCCTTATCAGCTCTGCTTCCAATAGGAGAAGCCTGTTCTCTTCCGACAAGGCTGCCTCTCCCACTACTCTGGCTACCTCCTCTAGTCCAGAAGCCCTCTGCAGGATATCCATTGCCTCACCTCTTAGGCTCAGCATGTCCTCCCCAGAGTTCTTCATCCACCACTCTCCAAGTCCAGAAGCATATTTAGAGAAGCTTCTAAGCCAGTTTATCGATGGAAAATGTCTTCTGAATGCAAGATCCTTGTCTAGAGCCCAGAAAGCTCCTACATATCTCATGGTGTGTTGCGTCACGGGCTCATTGAGATCTCCTCCTGATGGACTTACAGCTCCTATTATTGCCACTGACCCGATCTCATTTCTGCTGCCCAGAACTTTTACTCTTCCAGCTCTTTCATAGAAGGACGCTATATAATCAGGGAGATATGCTGGATATCCCTTCTCTGATGGTATTTCTTCAAGCCTAGAGCTGAGCTCCCTCAACGCTTCAGCCCATCTGGATGTGGAGTCTGCTGTCAGCACCACATTAAGGCCCATGTCTCTGAAATACTCAGCATAAGTGATTCCCATGAATATGCTAGCCTCTCTTGCAGGGACAGGCATGTTGCTTGTATTCGCTATCAGCACACTTCTCTCAAGGAGAGGTCTTCCTGTCTTTGGATCGATTAATTTTGGAAATGTGTGAAGCAGATCTGTCATCTCATTGCCTCTCTCGCCACAGCCTACATAAATTACTACATCGGCATCTGCCCACTTCGAAATCTGATGGAGAGTTACAGTCTTTCCGGTTCCAAAACCGCCTGGAACAGCAGAGGTTCCCCCCTTGACTATCGGAAAGAATGTATCTATGACTCTCTGTCCTGTAAGGAGGAGTTCTACAGGCTCAAGTTTTTCTTTAAACGGTCTTGGATATCTCACAGGCCATTTATGATACATTTTCAGGTCAATTTTTCTTCCAGCTCTCTCTAGAGTGGCTATTATATCCTCAACAGTGTAATCTCCTTCGCCCGCTATCTCTGCTACCCTGCATCTTCCTGTCCTCGGAGGGACCATTATTTTGTGATTTATGGCTCCCTCTTTGACAGTTCCTAGTACATCTCCATCCTCTACTGTATCTCCCTTTTTCACTACTGGTTTGAATGTCCACTTTTTGTTCCTTGGGAGCGTGGGAACTTTTATACCTCTTGTTATAAACGGCCCTCCTGCTATCTCTGCTACAGCTTCTAGAGGTCTTCCAAGCCCATCAAGGACGGATCCAAGCAATCCAGGTCCTAATTCTGCTGAAAGAGGTTCTCCTGTTCTTTCAACCGGCTCCCCGGGTTTCAGTCCACCAGTTGGCTCATAAACCTGAATTACTGCTACATCTCCCTCAACTTTAACTATCTCCCCTATAAGTCTCTCCTCTCCAACTAGCACCACTTCTCTTATTTTAGCTCCTTTTAGGTTCTCCGCAAAGACAACAGGGCCTCTTATATGAAGTATCTCTCCTTTTGCTAGTACCTCTTCCATTTAGCCCCCTCCCAATATCATATCCAGTATTCTCCTCTGATTTCTGTCAAAGTAATCCCTAATCCTCCCCTCGAAGGTCCCATAGAATCTGATGGAATCATCTTCATTTCTCATGATCACTCCACCTAAGGATTGGATATTCTTATCATCCAGCCTTATATCCACACCCGTTTCCCTGGATATCCTTTCGCTTATTTTTCTTACTATTTCCCTGTCTTTATCCCTACATGCCACATAAACAATCCTGCTTCCAAGCACATTAATGCCTTCTCTTATATATCTCTCGAGCACTTCCTCATAGTTTATTCCTCCCACGCCCTCTGAGATTTTTGCTAGCTCCTCCTCGACCTTAGCTTCTATCTCCCTAATGATATCCTTTTTTGCTCCCATTAGTATCTTTTTTGCTTCTATCTCAGCAACACTTTTTCTTCTCATCACTTCTTCCATGGCTTCCCTCTCAGCTTTCTCCCTCTTAGCCATCATTATTCTCTC
>JAGDWR010000060.1:2902-4817 GCA_023269865.1 Candidatus Methanodesulfokora sp. | reverse complement strand
GCCTCCACTCCAAGCACCCTTGCAACTTCTCTGCAATCGTTTGTCGTAGTTCTGCTTATGTCTACCTGCGGGATCCTCAGGACTGCCTCCAGGTTGGAGCCAGTTGTCCTTATCACGAACTCATCCCCTTCTCTCTCTATCCTCACCTTTCTTATCCCTCTTACCCCCTTTATCCTTCTCTCAAGAATTCTTATAGCCCATGTCCTTAGAGTTTGGTATGGTCTCTCCTTTGAGGCAGCCTCTATCAGGGAGACAGTTATGCTATCTCCCTTCACTGTTATATCCCCCTTCTTGGCCTTTATCATCTTGGATATAGCGTTCTCAAGATCCTCTTGTGTCATGTCGTTTGCCCTTAATGCATCCTTATCAACTCTCATCGTCAGGGAGAAGCTCACATTGTCCACTGAGAACTCGCTCAAAAGATCCCTTACTCTGACCTCCTTTATCTTGCTCGCTATCTTCCTTACTTTCTCCTCGTCCTTGGAGTATTCTGGTTTCAAGTATATCGTCATCGAGGGCCTGCTTGTGGATGCATAGAAGACAAGCTCCTTGAACCTCTCCACCCCATATGTGACGTCCATCTCCAGAACTCCTGGAGCATGGAATGTCCTGAGAACCATCTGAGTTGTTGGTTCAGCTATGCTTTGAGCTGATATTATTCCTATTGGGGTTAGAGGATCGATCTTTGCCCTATCAAATGCCTCCTTTATCTCCTTTATCGCTTCCTTTGCCACAGAAGCTGGTATTTTTCCAGCTATTCTATCTGCCACCCAGGATGGAAGGCCTGCATTGTTCACAAGCTTATGTGCTTCCTTCTCAGATAGCTTTGTCCCTTTTCCTGTGGAAAACCTGTCTATCAGTGAATCTATGTTGACAGGCTCCCCCTTGAACAACTTGACTGGGTCATATCCATCTCCTCCGAATGCCATCTGTATTATCCTTCCACTCCAATCCCTCACCGTTCCATCGTAGCTTACATACATGTCCTTTAGGGAGTTGGCAACTCTCCTGTAGAAGTATCCGCTATCCTCAGTTCTCCTTCCCTTGTCTATCAGGGACTCCCTGCTGCTCATCGCATGGAAGACGAACTCAGCTGGGTTTAAGCCATCATAATAGCTGCTCTTGACATATCCTCTTGCCTCAGCGCTTAAGTCCTCTCTCTTAAAATACGTTAAAACTCTACCTTTGAATCCCTTTCTAGGCCTTCCACTGGTCAGAACAAATCCCAATCTGCTCTTTACCATCTGCTGTCCAACAGTTCCTACGACCTGAGCCAGATTTGTCATGGATCCTCTAGCTCCAGTTCTAGCCATTATTATCACATTCGACCTGGGATCTACATACTTCTTTATTATCGGGCTTATCTGAGATCTTATTCCATCCAGTATCTGCACTATCTCGAACTCAAGCATTTGTTCCTCAAGCAAAGTACCTAAAAGCTCCTCCTTGGTCCTATGAACAGCTTTCCTCCTAGCTCCAGACCTCTCAAATTCCTTTATTCTCTTTGTAACTAGGCTGAAGGCCTTCTCAAACCTATCCTCCATCTCCTTCTTTGCCTCCGGTGGGAGGAGCATCTCTTTTATGGAGGAGGATATTCCGAGCAGAGTGACCTCCTTGGCAGCCATCTTGAGAATCCTGCTCAGAAAGTCAGCTGCTACATC
Organism: Candidatus Methanodesulfokora sp.; assembly: GCA_023269865.1. Lineage (GTDB taxonomy): Archaea > Korarchaeota > Korarchaeia > Korarchaeales > Korarchaeaceae > Methanodesulfokora. The sequence goes on along the minus strand of JAGDWR010000060.1, from coordinate 3,156 downwards.
TGGGCCATAATCTCTGATGATCACATCAGTTAATGTGAGCCCTCCTTTTACAAGAGTTCCCATTGAGTTATCATCCAACACACCTGAAAGGTGGTTTCCATTCAGTATAAGAACAAATGAATCCTCAGGACAGGTTGGATCCTTGCATTCCGACTTTGAGCTAGCCATCTTAGCTATGTTAGTGTAATTAAGGTCTTTCGGCAAAAGCTGGGACACTATCTGCTTCCCGGTCCAGAGCTCAATCGGATAAATGA
>JAGDWR010000060.1:0-2802 GCA_023269865.1 Candidatus Methanodesulfokora sp. | reverse complement strand
GGTTCAGGCAGGACATCCACACCAGCTCTAGCCAGCATCCTAGCGGCCTCGTCCCTGGTGAACAAAGAGTCTTTCTTTGTTATATAATAAAGGCTTGTTATCATGTCCTGCCTAGCTCCAACTATGGCTCCTCCCGTCCTAGGAGATATCATGTTCTTGGTGACGCTCATCAGCTCCTTTGCCTCAACTCTTGCCTCAAGGAGCTGAAGAGCATGCAAGTTCATCTCATCTCCATCAAAATCAGCATTATAAGGCACACAAACAGCTGGATTTAACCTAAAAGTGGATCCTGGAAGGACCTTCACCCTATGTCCCAGAATTGACAGCTTGTGAAGGGATGGCTGCCTGTTGAATATAACATAATCGCCATCCATGAGGTGTCTCTCAACTATATCCCCTGGCTCCAGGCTTTCCGCCATCTGCTTCAGGTACTCCCTTCCCTTCCTGCTTATGGCCTTCAAGCTTATATGTTGTCCTCCTTTTCTCACGTAATTGGCCCCTGGGTATTGATCTGGTCCTCTCATGACGAGTTCCTTCATCCTCTCTATATTTTGCTCTGTCACAAACTCCGGAACTGTGAGGGTCATGGCAACCTCTATCGGAACTCCCACCTCATCTATATCTATCATTGGATCAGGGGATATCACAGTCCTGCTGCTGAAGTTCACTCTTTTTCCTATCAGATTCTTCCTGAATCTTCCCTCTTTCCCAGAAAGCCTCTGAAAAACGGATTTTAATGGTCTTCTTGTTCCTCTTTGTGTTGCAGTCGGCATCTGAGCTTTTGCATTGTAGAAGAAAACGCTGGTCCAGTACTGCAGGAACTCCCATTCTCCTTCTACAACACTATTTGGTGAGCCTCCAGCTATAGACTCCTTCAGCTTCTGATTTGCCTTCACAAGCTCAACCAATATGTGGGTTAGATCATCCTCAGATCTCTCTCCTGCTTCAAGGTATATAGAAGGCCTTATCGTTATGGGAGGAATTAGCATGACGGTCATAACAGCCCATTCAGGCCTGGCCCTCTCAGGATTGAATCCCAGGACCATAACATCCTCATCCGGTATCTTCTCCAGCCACTCTCTTATCTCAGTGGGCCAGAGCTTCCTGGGCTCGGGCTCCTTTATCATAAACTTATATACCTCGGTAAGAGCTACTTTCTGGACCGGAGCTCCGCAGTGAGGACATGTATCGTGCTTGCTCAGATAGCTCTTTACTGCTTTTCTAACCTTCCTATAAAGCTCATCATCTATTTTTTCAGCATCATTTTTCTCCCAGTATTCTCTTGCCTCTTGTATCAATGCCTGTCTTTTCTCCTCTGGAACCAATATCTTCCCGCAGCTTGAGCAGGTCATGTTTAGGATCTGATGCACATGCCTCACATATCCTATGTGTATAACAGGCTTGGCTAGCTCAAGCCTGCCGAAATGGCCTGGACATCTTTGTGCAATGTTTCCGCATACAGGGCATCTTTGCCTCGGGTTTATGGATCCAAGCCTTGGATCAAGAACTCCTCCCTGTATTGGGAGCCCTCCTTCATCGTAAACGCTGGGCTCTGTGATCTCTATCTCCCCTATCCTCCTTATATCGCTTGGGGATAGAAGGCCGAATATAACCTCCTTTATCCTGTAGGGAGCAGCCTCTTCAATTGTAATTGGCCCTGCTAGCGACATAATAATCCCCCTATATTTCCTCAACCCTCAGCCTTACATCTATCAGCCCTGACATCAACTCCTTTATCATCAAAGTCGTCGCATGCGTTGTCACAACAGGATAAACCTCTACATTGTCCTTGCATCTCGGGCAGTAAAATTGATTTGTTATAGCATTGAAGTAAGCCAGGGAGTTACATCTCCTGCATATATATGCTATCTCCTTGTCTGAGTTCTCCACATATCTATCATAGAGGACTGCAGCAGCCCCATGCGATATTAAGACTTCTCCCTCCATCTCCCCGAGCCTTAGGCCTCCACCTCTTGCCCTTCCCTCAACAGGCTGTCTGGTGAGAAGTTGCACCTGCCCTCTAGCTCTGGCATGTATCTTATCCCTCACTAAATGCTTCAGCCTCTGGTAGAACCCCACCCCTATGAATATCGGAGCTTTTATCATCCTTCCAGTCCTCCCATCATACATTATCTCCATTCCACTGTACTCAAATCCAAGCTTCTTCAGCCCCTCCATTATGTTGTCCACTTTCTCGTTCATGAATGGAGTTCCATCTATGAACTTGCCCTTTATAGCACCCAGCTTCCCAGCAAGTATCTCTATCAGCTGGCCTATTGTCATCCTAGATGGTATTGCATGAGGATCAAGTATTATATCGGGCACTATGCCGCTTGCTGTGAACGGCATATCCTCCTCCTTGAATATCATTCCAACAACTCCTTTCTGCCCATGTCTCGTGGCAAATTTATCCCCTATTATCGGAGGTCTTACCTCTCTCACCCTCACTTTAACAAGCCTCTCCCCGGACGGGGTTGTGACAAGCAGGACATCGTTTACAATTCCCTCCTCCCAGGTTCTCATGAGCACGGAGGTGTCCCTTCTTTCAAATGATAGGGCTGTTCCACCTGAAACCCCGATCAAGCTGTGAGCAAATCTTGGAGGGCTTGTCCTTCCTATGAGGACATCTCCTCCAACCACATAGGTCTCAAGATCCACTATTCCATCATCTCCAAGCTTCTGGTACTTCTGCTCCTCCAGTTTTCCAGTCACATTCTTCAGAGGAAGAGGATTCTCTATCTTATCCCCTTCTATTATAGCCTGTCTCTTTGCAATTGCCTCATATGTTCTGAAGGCAACTAT
>JAGDWR010000006.1 GCA_023269865.1 Candidatus Methanodesulfokora sp. | reverse complement strand
TACTGTTTGATGCATTTGCATATTTAACTATATTTGGACTGAATATGTATGCTCCGTAGCCTGAGGCTGCTATCTCATCAAGGGGTGCCTGATATTTTAGATAGAATATAATGGTATAATCATCCGGTGTTTCAATTCTCTCTATTGGATCCCATATAAAAGCCGCCCCCTGTCCCAGGGAAATAGTTCTCTCTATTGAGAACTTTACTGCTTTAGCTGTTACAGGGGTTCCATCATGAAACACAGCATTCTTTCTGAGATGAAATGTCCAAACCAGTCCGCTTGGGTCATGTTCATACTTCTCAGCTAGAGCTGGGATGAAAACATTGCTAAGCGGATCATAGTGGAGTAAAGGCTCGTAAACAACAGCCATCCATAGAATGGAATTTGAGAACTCAGTGCTAGGTTCAGCGCTTGTCATCTCGGACAAAGATGCATAGATGACAACGGTCTTTTTTGCAGGAGCCTTCTTCGTCACACCTGCGTAATAGTAGTATGCGCCAGCACAGAAGACAAGAATAAGGACAAGGATAGCTGCTATTAAAAGCTTTGAAACAGCTGCTCTCAAGATCTCACCTCGTTATAAATTTACCTCTCCAATAAAGGCCTTCAGAAATTATTTTCAATTCTGTTTGCATCAAGGATCCTAGCAACGAAGAGGTTAAGCTATATATAGTTTTCGTTTCGCAGAGATTCCCTTCTAAAACTTGCTAAAATCCTATCAAAAGGAAAAAATCATGGTGGAATAAATTATTAATCCATCAACAGCTTGCGCTTAAACATCTTGCTATGTCTCAATCGGAGCTTTGCGAGGGACTCAGCAATTTTTACTGTCACTAAAGTCGGGTCAATTACAGGAACTCCTGCCTTAGTGCTTAGTTCTTCAGCTAACCCTATGAATCCACCGCATCCAAGGACCACAACTTCGGATCCATGTTGCTTGACAGAATCCTCAATCTCCCTGAAAAGAATTTCCTTGACCTTATTTATGTCCTTCCTTATATCTAGAACCCCTATATCTATCCCGGCTATGTGGACAATCCTGTCCTTGATGCCTAAAGCCATTGTCTTTTTATGGTATATCGGAATTGATTGCCTTCCCGTTGATATTATTGCTATTCTGTGCCCGAGGAGGAGAGCTGCCATTATGGAGGTCTCTCCTATTCCCAGCACTAGCTTATCTGATACTTCTCTTGCTGCGTCCAAACCTGGATCATCAAAGCAGTTTATTACAATAGCATCAAATCCCTCTTTATCTGCTTTAATCACCTCTTCTACCACATAAGAAGCAGCAATCTCACGATCATAATCATATTCTATTGCTTTCGGACCTTTAGAGAGATTTTTCACATAGATATCAGTTTCTGAGCTTACTGTCTTTCTACAATAGCTGTATGTTAACTCATTCCATATACCGGTGCTCACAGGATTGAGAATCAATATGCTGAGCATGTCCATTTCAGGAACCAAAACTTAAAAAAATAACCTATGAAGAACTGAGGTGTTGGCATGATTGAGATAAAGACAGAGGATCAAATAAAGGCTCTTGTCCTTGGAGCGACTATTCTCGGAACTGGAGGAGGCGGAAGTCCTGCAGATGGTCTTAAAATGTTAAGTGATGTCCTGAGAAAGGGAAAGACTATAAAATTGGTGGATGTGGAGGAGATCCCTAAAGACGGATTTGTTGTAGTTCCCTATGATGTCGGATCAATAGCTCCTGATATCAAGACAAAGAAACCCGTGAGAATAAAGGAACCAATTAGAAGGGCATTTGAGGAGATGGAGCGGATAATTGGAGGAAAGATAGTGGCTGTTGTTGCAAGTGAGATTGGCGGGGGTAATACCCCTGTTGCATTGAGCATAGCAGCTGAACTGGGCATTCCAGCAGTTGATGGGGATCTTCTTGGAAGAGCTGCACCAGAGCTTCATCAGTGTACTGTGAATATACTGGGAATACCCATGTATCCCTCCGTAATAGTGGGTGAAAGCGGCAATGTCGTCGTGGTGAGGGAATATGCGGATATAGATGATTATGAAGCTATAGCGAGATATCTATCAGTGCTTAGCGGAAAATATGTGTCCGTGGTCGATACCCCGATGGACTATGATAAAGCAAGCAAAGCTGTGGTAAGAAAGACGATATCAACTTCCATCAGACTTGGAGAAGAGGTAATAAGGGCGAGAAATGAGAATAGGAATCCGATAGATGTAGTTGTGAATGTGCTAAATGGATGGAAAATATTTGAAGGAATAGTGGATAAATACAAGTGGAGAGATGAGGGAGGATTTCTCAAAGGAGAGGCTTTCATAAAAGGAGTTGGGGAGTTCAGCGGGAGGATTTTAAGGTCCTGGATAAAAAATGAGCATATAATGGTCTGGATAGATGATAAACCAGTTGTCATGCCACCTGACATGTTCATGTTGCTAAGGGATGATGGAGAGCCCATAACGAATACGGAGCTGAGGGAAGGAGACAAGGTATGTGGAGTTGCAACAAAAGCTCCAGCCATATGGAGAACCCCTGAGGGTCTGAAGTATTTTGGACCAAGGCATTTCGGCTTTGACTACGATTATACACCAGTGGAGGAGCTCGTGAAGGTGGTCTAAATGAGGATTCTTGTGATAAACCCTGTAGGCCATAGCACATGGGATAAACAAGATGAGGAAATTTGCAAGAACTTTGCCTCCTCTGAAACTGAGGTGAAGGTAGTATCCCTTCCTAGGGGACCTGCCAGCGTTGAGACACCCGAGGCTCACGCAGAGGTAATACCCCTTGTTTTAGATGTGGCAAGAAGGAACCACGAGGGCTTTGATGCAGTTGTGGTGAACTGCTTTCTCGATCCGGGAGTGGACCTTCTGAAGGGAGTCCTGAGCAAGCCAGTAGTTGGACCATGCGAGGCATCTCTTTCTCTGGCCACTATTGCTGGAACTAGGGTATCGATAATCACTGTCGGGGGTGCCGATGGTGATTGGATGATAGAGGAAAGGGTTAAGCAGCTTGGTCTAGGTGATAAGGTGACATCTGTGAGGGGAATACCGGTGCGGGTGCTGGATATAGATAAGGACAGAGCAGCAGTTGTTAATAATCTTGTCAGGGAGGCGGAGAAGGCAAAGAAGGAGGAGAAGGCAGATGTAATTGTCCTGGGATGTACAGGACTGGCTGGACTTGCAGAGGATGTTCAGAGGAGGACCGGAGTTTTCACAATAGATCCAACTGGGGCAGCTATTAAGGTAGCTGAAGCCTTAATCAAGCTAAAAATAACTGGATTCCCTTATAGGAGGTGAGAAAAATGTGCCCGATGGGCCTTGATTTGGAGCTTGCAGTGGCTGCATTAAAGCTGGTCAGGGATGTGATGAAGGTTCAAGAGGGGGAGGAAGTGGTGATAACAGCCGATACCGGCAGTGACTGGAGAGTTGTGGAGGCAGCTGCTCAAGCAGCTGCACAAGTCAATGCAAAACCCATAGTTACATGGTACATGTCCCCTCCTGGTGTTGGAAAAGCCGCAGATCCCCATATACCGCTTAGAACTCTCAAGGCATTGTTAAGCGAGTCGGACGTATGGATTGAGTTCAACAAATCTTGGCTGCTCTACTCAACCCCATATGAAAGTGCTATGAAAGCAGGAAAGGTTCGTTACATCTGTCTTGTCGGAATGGACACGGATATGTGCACTAGGACGATAGGAAGGGTAAATGTCCCCCTCCTCTACGAACTGCAGAGGAGGTTAGCCAGAGTTACGGAGAGATCAAAGTATATGAGGATAACAACACCTGCTGGTACTGATATCGAATTTGAGAATGATAAGGGCAGGCCTGTGCTGGTAGAAGGGGAGGTGAGCGGGCCCGGGGAATATATGCTTTTCGGGCAGGTTGACTGGGCTCCTGTCGAGGAGAGCATAAACGGATTAATAGTATTCGACGGCTCTGTCTGGCCGCCATCTGAACTAGGTCTGCTTAGAAATCCCATAAAGCTCCATGTAAGGGAGGGAGAGATTGTCAAGGTGGAAGGAGGAAGCGAGGCGAGGATTTTTGAGGCCTGGCTGAAGTCTTTTAATGACCCGAATATGCTCAAGATAGCACATTTATCATATGGATGCAATCCCGGAGCTAGGCTTACAGGGAACATACTTGAGGATGAGAGAGTGTGGGGAGCTGTGGAGTGGGGAATCGGGTACCAATCTCCGACTTTTAAGGGCAAATTAGGTCAAGCCTCATCTCATACAGATGGAATATGCCTTTCGCCAACGGTTATTGGTGATGGGGAGAGGATAATAGAGAACGGAGAGTTTGTCCACCCTGAGCTGGCGGATTTGGCGAGGAAGCTGAGGTATGGGTAATAAGTGGGTGTTTATATCATTATTTTAATTTTTTAAAGAAAATCCTGCTTCATGAGGACTTAATTCTATCGAGTTTAAGTTTTCTTCTGAAAGTCTCTCGTACAGAATGGACTTCTAAGTTTAGAAGTCCTCTCTCAGGATCTTTCTCACCCAATTCATGAATCTTCCAAGATTCTCCTCGGGCTGAGCTCTTTCATCTAGCACGTAATCCTCGATAACATTGTCCTCAGAGCCCAGATGAATATGTCTTGGAAAGGTTTTAACTTCCCTATGATGTGGTGCTGTGTCAGTTCTGTATACTTTGCTTCCTTTCTGTAAGTGAAAGAGAATTTGTTCTCAACAGGATATCTAATCTCTACCGTTCTCGGATAGTTAACATTAACTATCCGTTCCATCTCAGCCCTTAAGGCCTCATTGATGGCTTTCAGGGGGAACGGGACTCCCCTCATCCTGAGCAAGTTTAAACATGCAACTATATCCCTATCTCCCTGGAAACCGCA
>JAGDWR010000097.1:2737-5019 GCA_023269865.1 Candidatus Methanodesulfokora sp. | reverse complement strand
AGCGGATTTTTATGGAATCTCAGATTTTTGCCTCCACTGTTAATAGCTATCGCTCCTCATCCTTTCGTGGATGTTGTATGCACTATTGTCGCTGTCCTTTCCCTCATTCTCCTGTTTACAGGACCATTTATATATAGAAAATCAGGAGGTTAAGGGAAAAGAAAGATTTTACTGAAATTCTGGGAAAACATATCAGAGGGTATCCATGAACTCCTCAGCCTTTGGAATCTCCTCCTTCATTCCCTTTCTTCTCCTTATCTCCATTATGGTTTCTATCATCAAGTTCTTTGGCATGGGCTCCCAATGAGAGAACTTCGTCTGCCAGAAAGCCCTTCCACTTGTCACACTTCTCATCTCATTGCTGAATGTTCCAAGCGTTTCCCTAACTGGGATCTGACCCTTTACTATGCTTATTCTCCCTCTTTCCTCTATTCCCTCCACTTTCCCTCTCTTCTGAGATATCAAGCCTATAACATTTCCTATGAGCTCTGGAGGCGTTGATACCTGAATCTCATATACAGGCTCAAGAAGCACCGGATCAGAGCTAAGCATAGCACCGTAGATTGCTCTTCTCATCGTTGGAGTTATCTGTGCTGGTCCCCTATGAGCTGGATCCTCATGTATCATAGCATTTACAAGCCTTATGACAACTCCCATCACAGGCTCACCAGCAAGAGGTCCCTCTTTCATCGACCAGACGAACCCCTGTTTTAGCAGCTCTTTGACTTCATCCAACCTCTGCACTCCAACTGTTCTATTTATGAGCAGATTATAGTTCTCTTCGTCTATCTTCATGACATTTCTGGCATCATCAGTCTCCATCCCTCCTTTCTCCCTTAATATAGTAGCTAGAGTCCTTCTATCTGTTCTCTCATCTATTTCCCTCATTTTTATCATGTCAACAACCTTATCATCAAGTCTTGCTGCTGTGACCCATATTCTGTTCAGTTTGTTTGGAGATTTGGCTAGAACAACATCGCTTGATCCCCTTATGCTCTCCCTGTACACAACAGTGGGCTCTCCAACCTCAAACTCCAGACCCTCCTTCTGAAGTTCGTACATCGCTATCTCGAGGTGAAGCTGACCTGTCCCTTTGAGCAGTATCTCACCAGTTTCAGTGTTATGTATCATTATTAAGTTCGGGTCCTGCAAGGTGAGCCTCCTTATGGCATCTACAAGTTTTGGCAGGTCTTGAGGCTTCTTTGGTTCGATTGCTATTGTTACAACAGGTTCTGTGACGTATTTTATCGCCTCAAATCCCTGGATAACCCTATCCCTTATATCCTGAGCTATAACAGTCTCTCCTGGACTTGCATAATTGAGACCCATTATCGCTACTATGTTGCCAGCAGGGACCTGTTCTGATCTTATTCTGTAGGGTCCCATGTAAAGAGATGCCTGTTGCACTCTCTGGGTCTGTCTTGCGTTGACAAGATAAACTTCTTCTCCCTCCCTGAGAGTCCCGCTGAAAACTCTGCCTGTCACGACTATTCCAGCTTGAGGCTCCACCTTCACTGCATTAACTCCCACCACAAGAGGCCCGTTTGGATCACAGTTCTTCATCGCATTTATTATATCTTCTGCCTCCTTGTCCCTCCATATCTTGTCTATTCTGTAGCTCTGCGCCTCCTTAGGAGAGGGTATGTGCCTGATAACCATGTCCAGTATAGCATCATACACAGGAATTATGGGTTTTAAGTCAGTTCCATCCTCATATGCCTTGATTATATCTGAGAACTTGATTCCCTTCTTCTGAGATATGCTGTTGTTCATTCCCCATCCATGAAGAGCTGAACCAAGAGCAACGGAGTCGTTCTCCCAGCTGACCTTCCAGCTTTCCTTGAACTGCTCCTCTGCATATGCTTCTATCAAGTTATTGAAGTCTTTTATTATCCTAATTATTTTCTTCTGAACTTCCTGCGGAGTGAGCCTGAGCTCCTTTATCAACCTGTCTATTTTGTTTATGAAAAGCAATGGCTTAACTCTCTCCTCAAGTGCCTGCCTGGTCACAGTTTCTGTCTGAACCATAACTTCCTCTACGGCATCTACAACAATTATTGCGCCATCTATGACCCTGAGGGATCTTGTAACATGTCCTGTGAAATCTATGTGGCCTGGTGTATCTATTAAGTTTATTGCATACTCCCTTCCATCCTTTTGATAGTAAAGAGAAACATTTGCAGCTTTTACTGTCATCTGTCTCATCTGCTCTATCTCCAGATAGTCTAGCATCAGCATTTCTCCAGCCATCTTATCGCTTATCATTCCTGCTCCTGAGAGCA
>JAGDWR010000097.1:0-2637 GCA_023269865.1 Candidatus Methanodesulfokora sp. | reverse complement strand
CGTGGTCTTCCCATGATCCACATGAGCCATTATACCGATATTCCTAATGTTCTCTTGGTTGTTCATTAGATCCTTTAGATGATCAACTATTTTCTTGTACTTCTGCAACACCACCACCTCTTCACTCCGATGATAACTCAAGCGCAGTTAAAAATATGTCTGAATGCTTCTTTCTTACAAATATATGGGTCATGAACACGTCTGAAGAACTGAAGGAAAAGGCTTAAATAAACTTTTCTGCACAACTCCTGATGAATGAGATGTCCCGCATTAAAGTTCAATACAATACTGTGAAAGTTAAATATATTTGTGAAGATAATCTCTGTTGTATTAATCATTCCTGCAAAACGCTTTTGAAGGGTGATTAACTTGGGAATAAGTCCTTATCCCGCGGACAGATATTCTAGCATACTAGGCCTGTCAAGAAACCCTTTTACAAGAAATCCTCTCCTAGAGGAATCAAATCCGATCAGTATTTTTTCTAAACAGGAGAGCGACTCTATGCTGGAACCATTGGTAGATGAAGCACTTTCAAATGTGGGATCTAGTTTCTTGGTGATAGTAGGTCCCATGGGATCAGGTAGAACTATTAGACTGAGGGTTATCTCGCAGATATTCAGGGAAAACAATGCTTCATCCATGTACTATCCAACTGAACCAATGATAGGCCAGCAGATAGTTGAGGAGATAATTCTCATGGCTTATAGGAACTATAAGGGGATAGATAAAGCCTTAAAGAAGACAATTTTTGGAACAAGCGACCAATTGACCAAGGAGGAGATAAGTGAGATCATCAGCTCTGCCAGCAATGCTGGAAATATGGTTGTTAAATCGCTTAAATCCAGCAGACCATCATGCATTCTTTTAGATGATATACACAATGTATTCTTTACTGACGAATCATGGATATTCTTCATCTTCGAGATGATAAGAGAGGTTGTATCGAACATGCCGGAAGGATCAATTCTCGCTATGACAAGTGGAAAGGAGGCATTCGAAGAGATAGAACGCAGATTTCCTGCCCTCTCCTCAAGAATTCATGACATAATAAGAATAGAATCTCTTAGAGATAACGAGGCTATTTCATTAGTTTCAAAGAGAGTCGATCTGGTGAAATTAAGGAATTTTCAATCTCCTCTTGGACCTATAGATCAAGAAGTTGTTGTAGAGGCAAATAAAATATCGTATGGAAATCCAGTTAAGCTTTTATCCATTCTAGAAAGAGCAGTTGATCTAGCAGTGGTTTTAGGAAAGAGCAGTGTTGATATGAGAATTCTCGACAGCATAGTTGAGACTGAAAGCCCATTATTGGACTTGCTTTCCAGCCTTCCTGCTGATACTAGGGACATAATGGAGGTTATCGTGAGGAAGTTCAACGGAGGACCGGTTTCCGTTGGGGATGTAGCTGTTGAAATAGAGCTACCTGTATCCAAAACATTTTCTAAGCTGGAGGCAATGGTAGCAAAAGATTTGTTGAAAAGGGATCCTTCGGGAAATTATTTTGTTCCTAAGGATGTGGTAGAAAAAGTGAAAGAGCTGGAGAAACCACAGGTTAAGGAGAAAATTGGGAGGACCGACAGGAGGATAGAGGAATTAAGGAAAAAGAGTCTAGACAGAATTAGAAAAAGATTAGGATTGAAGTAAGCCATTAGCTGGATTATAAGAAGCAGTAAATACCAGTGATCTATTATGGATGATATGCCCATGACGACAATAAAGTTAAAAAGTAGTGATACTTTGCTTGAAGGTGTCTCTATGACTCAGGTCAGTAAGATTATTCCAGAGGAGATACAAATTGCCTTAAAGGAGGGTAGAAAGATCTTGCTGGAACACGAGGCTAAAAACCTTGTCAGCAGATATGGTATACCTGTCACAAAGATACAAGTTGCAAGAAATGAGGAGGAAGCTGTGAAGATAGCGGAAAGAATAGGATTTCCCGTCGTCCTGAAGATAGTCTCCCAAGATATAGTTCACAAAAGCGATGTAGGAGGAGTTCTTGTTGGAGTTAAAAACAAGGAAGAGGTAAGGGCTGGCTTCAGAAAAATAATGGAGAACGTGAAGAAAAACAAACCTGATGCTAGGATAGAGGGCATAGCAGTACAAGAGTATGCCCCTAAAGGTGTAGAAGTGATAATAGGACTTATAAGAGATCCGCAATTCGGACCAACTGTTATGTTCGGTTTAGGAGGGATTTTTGTAGAGATATTCAAGGACGTATCCTTCAGAATAGCTCCTTTAACTGAGAGGGACGCCGATGAGATGATAAGAGAGATAAAAGGATACCCTCTTCTCTCCGGGTATAGGGGATCGGAGCCTGTGGATATAAGTTCGCTAAAGAGAGCTTTGATTGCCGTCGGAGAAATGGGTCTTGAAATAGATGAGATAGCTGAGATGGATTTGAATCCTGTGATGGCATATCCAAATGGAATAAAAGTTGTGGATGCAAGAATTCTGCTCAGGTGATTGCATGGCCAAGAAAATATCAGAGCTCTACAAAATGCCTGTTTTTTCCGTCGAGGGAAAGTATCTAGGAGAGGTTGAGGACTTTATAATGGATGATGCAAAAGGTCAGGTGGCGGAAATAGTCGTCTCTCAAAAGAAGGAGAAGAGAAGGATACCATATGAGTTGGTAAAAGC
>JAGDWR010000045.1 GCA_023269865.1 Candidatus Methanodesulfokora sp. | reverse complement strand
AGGAACTGTATTGCCTTTGCCGGATCAACTCCCTTGGGGCATACATTGCTGCAGGAAGCCGCAAAGTGGCACCTCCAGCATCCATGATCGCTGTCCACAACAGAAAGCCTGAGCTTGGCCCCCTCATCTCTGTTATCCATTATGAACCTGTAGGCCTTGTTCAATGCTTGAGGACCAAGATAAAGCGGATCTGTGGCTGTAGTAGGGCATGCCGCATAGCAGCAACCACATTCTATGCAATCAGCAAACTCCAAATACTTGAGAAGCTCCTCCTCCGTCTGTTTATAAGCCCCAGTTGGGTTCATCATCTCCTCTGCATCGCTCCTTATTATGAATGGGTATATGCTCCTCTCCTTCTTGAAGAAATCGGAGAAGTCTACAACTAGATCTTTTATTATCCTGAAATTCTTTAGGGGGGCAACCTCCACCATGTCTGTTCCAAGCGATAGAACCCTTGTGTAGCAGGCAAGCCTCGGCTTTCCGTTTATCATCATGCCGCAGGATCCGCATATGGACTGTCTGCATGAGTATCTCACGGCTAAAGTTGGATCCTCTTCCTTTATCCTTAGAAGGGCATCAAGCACAGTCGTCCCTCTGTCCACCTTGACTCTAAATCCATCCCAATGGGGAAATTTGTCCACCTTTGGGTTGTACCTGAACACCTTGAACAGAATCCATCTCTCCTCCATCAAATCACCTCACTAAAGTTATCACTAGACTTACTATATATAAATAAGCTATTACTCCTATCACTAATATAATGTATGATATGGCTCTGGATCTTGTCGGCACGAGCTCGATCAGGATCACTCTGACTCCGTTCATAGCATGGTACATCAGAGCTGAGACGAATATCAACATGTTAGCCAGGTAGAGAGGACCGTGAATTCCTATGTCCGGTATGTTGTTTGCCATCAGATGTATAGATCCAGTCACAATGAGGATCAAAGCTGTTGCATAATGGAGAATCATGAGATTTGACTCCTTCATGTTATCACCCTCATGTTCAGCATCAGGTAGTAGAACATCACCAGGAAGATCATGAAGAAGATCAGCAACATCACGATGGTGAACTTCTTCTGAGTTCCATATATAACTCCCATTTTATATGGATATACAGGCCTATACGTCTTTCCCAAGAGGAATCCAAGCTCTGTTATTAGAAGCCTCATCCCATTTGCAGCATGGAATGAGAGGAGAAGCAGCAGTATTGTGTACTCCCATCCATACATGAAGGGGAATAGCTTTGGAAATGCATTCTGCATCGTGTGTATTGCTATCCAGATCACCAAGCCTATGCCGCTCACTCTGTGCATTGTGTAGAGGAATCTCTCAAGGGAGTAGTTCCTGAAGTCAAACCAGCTGAAAACACCTCCTCTGTTTTCCTTCCTCATGTTATCACCTCAATACTTCCTCTCAGCAGGCTTCCACTTTGTTATCCTAACAGGCTTGTAGCTGAGCATGGGCAGACCCTCCTTACTCCTGTATATTATCGTGTGCTTCAGCCAGTTTTCATCATCCCTATTGGGATAATCAAGCCTATAATGAGCTCCTCTGCTCTCAGTTCTGGCCAATGCTGCTGTTAGGACGACTTCAGCCATCTCAAGCATGAAATCTAGTTCTAAAACATGTATCAAGTTTTGATTGTACTCCTTGCTCTTATCAGCAACTCTTCCCGTGCCAAAAAGTCTTCTCAGCTCTCTTATCCTGTTAAGCCCCTCCTTCAGCTCATCTCCATGTCTAAAGACGTAGGCATACTTGCCCATTGTGTTTTGCATCTCCCTTCTTATAAGATATGGATCCTCACCAGTTCCTCCTCTCAGTATTCCATCGAAAACTCTTTTCTCCTCGCTCTCAGCTCTTTCCTTTGGTATATCCCTCTCCTGCCTCCCCTTTGCATACTCTGCTGCGTTCTTCCCAGTTATGTATCCAAATACTAGGCAATCTATTGATGAGTTAGTGCCAAGTCTATTTGCACCATGAACGCTGGAGCAATTACACTCACCTGCCGCCCAAAGACCCTTTATCCTTGTTGCTCCATTTGCATCAACTTCTATTCCTCCCATGAGGTAATGGGCCACGGGTCTGACGGGGACCATCTCCTCAGCTGGGTTAATTCCAAGAAGGTTCATGCAGAGCATCTTTATCTCCGTCAGCTTCTCACTTATCTTCTCATCCCCCAGATGAGTTAAATCAAGATGAACATAATCCAGCCCATTTGGACCCTCAAACCCTCTTCCCTCCATTATCTCTCTCATCATAGCCCTTGAAACAACATCTCTTGGTGCTAGCTCCATTTTCTGAGGCGCATATTTTGACATAAACCTCTCTCCTTTGTTGTTCCTCAGATACCCTCCTTCTCCTCTAGCTGCCTCTGATATTAGAATTCCTGAAGGTACTAAACCTGTTGGGTGGAACTGGATGAACTCCATGTCCTCTATCGGTGCTCCTGCCCTGTAAGCCATGGCAATTCCATCAGCAGTCGCTGAATGACCATATGTTGTGAAGTTGTAAAGCCTCCCTATTCCACCAGTAGCCATTATCCCTGCTTTAGCCTCGAATGCATACATCTCCCCGCTTTTCATCTCTATAGCTATTGCCCCCCTGAACTCATTGTCCTCAACAAGCAGGGATGTGGCGAACCACTCATGATATATTTTTATGTTATCATACTTTAATGTAGTGTTATAAAGAGTTTGCATTGCGTAGAAACCAGTTTTATCTGATGCATAACATGCTCTGTCAAAGCTGTGTCCTCCAAATGGCCTCTGATCTATCCTTCCATCTTTTTTCCTGCTCCATGGCATCCCCCAGTGCTCAAGCCTTAATATCTCCTGTGGAGCAAGCCTGACAAACATCTCAACAACATCCTGATCTGCAAGATAATCGGAGCCCTTCACCGTGTCGAATGCATGAAGGTCAAAGCTATCGCCCTCCTCCGGGTAAAGAACTGCTGCAGTTCCTCCTGCATATGCAACTGAGTGGGATCTCATCGCATGGACTTTTGTGAGGACAGATACCTCAACGCCTCTGCTTGCAGCCTCTATAGCTGCCCTTAATCCAGCAAGGCCTGAGCCTATTATCAGGACATCAGTTTTGAGTATCTCCAAGTAAGACCCTGAGCTTTTTCCGAGTACAATTAAAAAAGTTATTCTCAGAGGAATAAACTCTTGATTCTATTAACAATCTTATGAATCATATATGCAGCAAAAGTTGAATTCTTAAGTGGAATTGTCAGAAAGATTTATCACACTTAGAGCTCTATTTATGAGTTAAATAAATTTGGTTTATTCTCTCTTGTACGGCTTCCCCAACGCTGCAGGAGCTCTGGTCTTTGCTACAAATCCCGCGGCAACTAAAACCGTCGCAATATATGGTATTGACCAGATCACTTGATCTGGAACTATTCCGCTAGGTATGGAAAGCGATATAGCGAAGAGAAAGCCGAAGAGAAGACCACTGAACACAGCAATTATGGGATTCCACCTGGAGAATACAACCATGGCCAAGGCTATAAAGCCCCTACCAGCGCTTATATCCCTTGTGTAAGAGGCAAGCCAATCAAGTCCAAGGAAGACTCCTCCAAGCGCAGCCAGGACTGATCCCACTAAAGTTGCAAAGAACCTGATCTTGAAGACGTTTATTCCTGCAGAATCCGCAGCTCTGGGATTCTCCCCCACAGCCTTTAGCCTAAGGCCGATCGAGGTTCTCTCTATTATGTACCATGCTATTATACCAACAGCTATGGTAAATGGGACAAATGGGCTGAAGCCATAAAATTTTGGTATTTGAGCTCCTTTTGGTATTATCGGGCTGTTAGCAAAAGTCCCCCATGTCAAATAGAGGGTCACAACACCTATTCCATATGCAAAAAGGTTCAGGCCCACTCCTACCACTATCTGATCCCCTGCTAGATATATGCTTATCAATGCATGCAGTATTCCCAAAGCTATTCCAGTGGATATGCCGGCCAGAAGAGCTAGGTATAGGTTGCCGGTGAAGTATCCAACATAAACTGATGAGAGGGCTCCCAGCATTATTATGCCCTCAAGCCCTATGTTCACGACTCCAGATCTCTCAGCTATTATCTCACCTATTGCAGCAAGAGTTATGGGGACCATCAGCCTGAGAGCCCCCAGATAAAATGAGGGCTCGACAAATATGGAGAGTATCCCGAGATCCATTATCTCATCCTCCTTATCATATCTATTATGCTGGGAAGCGCCACAAACACTATTATCACTCCCTGAACTGCGAGTCCAAGCTCTAAAGGTACACCAGTTCTTCCTCCAACGGAGGTATACCTCTGTACAGCTTGCACACCAGTTTTCAACATTGCGAAGAGTATGCTAGCTGGTATTATGGCTATTGGGTGATTTCTTCCTATCAATGACACAGCAATGCCGTCAAATCCATATCCCTTTATGTAGGTGAGCTCTGTGTCCATGCAGTGAAATCTTCCCATGACCTCAAATGCCCCTGCTAGAGCAGCCACTCCTCCGCTTATGAACATGGATAAAACCATGCTTCTCCTGACATTTATCCCCCCATAGCTTGCTGCTGTCGGATTAAGACCCACGGCTCTTATCTCATATCCAAATGGAGTTTTCCAGAGGAGAATATAAATGAAAAAGGAGGCTAGTACTGCTAAAAATAATGATAAAGACAGATCTGTCCCGGGCATTACAAAGGGGAGTATTGCAGTGGTCTCTATATTCTTGGTCTTATAAGCTCGCATTGGATCGTAAAGCCAGTATGTAAACAAGTAATTTGATACATAAAGAGACAAATAATTTAGCATTATGGTTGAGACGACTTCATTGACACCCCTCGAGACTTTTAGCCAACCTGCAAGTCCTCCAAGCAACCCACCTAGAACAAAAGCAAATACTATTATCAGCAGCTGATGTGCCAAATTGGGCAATGTTAAGAAAGCCCCTATGGAGACAGCAGCAAGCGCTCCTAAATATGATTGGCCCTCGGCACCGACATTAAAGAGGGACGCTCTGGCAGCTATTGCAAATGAAAGGCCTGTGAGCATAAGTGGAGCAGCATAACTAAGCGTCGTCATAAAGTAGTACAGGTTTCCAAATGCCCCTATTAGCAATCCCTGGTAGAAAAGAAGAGGATCGAAGCCAGCAAGCCATATTATAATTCCACCTACGAAAAACCCAGCCATAAGAGAGAGAAGGGAGTCAACTATCTGCTTCCAATACTTAATGCTCATAGGATCCCCCTATTGAGATTCCTCCCATCATCATTCCAACTTGCTCCTCGCTCACCTTTTCAGGATCCACTATTCCCGTAAATCTGCCCTCATACATCACGGCCATTCTATCTGAGAGACTCATCACCTCGTCCAGATCAGCTGAGACAAGCAGTATTGCTCTCCCTTCATCCCTCATTCGAAGCAAAA
>JAGDWR010000023.1:2852-5473 GCA_023269865.1 Candidatus Methanodesulfokora sp. | reverse complement strand
AGATCAGCTGAGACAAGCAGTATTGCTCTCCCTTCATCCCTCATTCGAAGCAAAAGATCCCTTATATACTCAGTTGCTGCTACATCAAGGCCTCTAGTCGGCTGAGATGCTATCACCACCCTTGGGTTCTTGCTAAGCTCCCTTCCGACTATGAGCTTCTGTTGATTCCCTCCGCTTAAGCTTCTAGCTGGAGTTTTAAGTGATAGGACTTCTACATTGAAGCTTTTGACTATATTATCAGCCCATTTGCAGATCTCCCCTCCTTTCATCAACCCGATTGAGTTGAGGAACTTCTTGTTCCTGTGAACTCCAACTATGGAGTTTTCCTCCACGCTGAAGTCAAGTATTATCCCCCATTTATGCCTATCCTCCGGTATATGTCCAAGCCCAAGGGAGTACAACTTGATTGGATTCATGCTTGTTGCATCAACTCCGCAGAGAATTACAGATCCTCTATCCACTTTCCTAAGACCGCATATTGCCTCCACAAGCTCGCTTTGTCCATTTCCCTCCACACCAGCTATACCAAAGATCTCCCCGGCTCTCACAGAGAAGCTCAATCCTCTGACAGCATCCCTTCCTCTATCATCTTTGACCCAGAGGTCCTTCACTATCAGCACTTCCTCCCCCAATGAGGGAGGCCTTTTCTCGATCTTCATCTTGATATCCCTTCCCACCATCATTCTAGCTAGCTCAGGGATCTCCACATCCTTTGCATCTCTAACTCCAATTACTTCTCCTCTTCTCAGCACAGTAACCCTATCGGCAATGGCTTTTACTTCCTTCAACTTATGTGTGATGAATATTATCGTCTTTCCGCTCTCCTTCATTTTCCTCAGGAATGAGAACAACTCCCTAACCTCTATAGGTGTTAGAACAGCAGTTGGCTCATCTAATATCAGAATCTCAGCTTTCTTATAGAGCATTTTTAATATCTCGATCCTCTGCTGTATTCCAACAGGTAAATTCTCTACCAATGCGTCTAGATCTACCTTTAAGCCTGTTTCCTCCATAAGGGCTTCTATCTCCTTTCTTGCGCTCCTCCTATCGATTGTTAATGGGCCTGATAGAGGTTCTCTTCCCAGTATTATGTTGTCCAATGCCGAAAAAGTTGGTATGAGCATGAAGTGCTGGTGAACCATTCCTATGCCCATCTCCATTGCTTCCCTCGGGCTGTTTATTTCTACTTTTTCCCCTCTGAGGTATATCTCCCCAGAGGTCGGGGGAATAAGCCCATACAATATGTTCATCAGGGTTGTCTTTCCAGCTCCATTCTCCCCTAAAAGTCCGTGTATCTCCCCCTCTTTGACGGAAAAATCCACTCCTCTAAGCGCAATAGTCCCATCTGGATAGATCTTCCTGATCCCCTTCATATGAACTATCTGTTCTGGACTCAAAATGGACCCTCCAAAAAAGAAAAAAAGAAAGGGCTACCCGGTCACCCCATATCTAGCTCTTATCTGCTTTATCTCATCAGGAGAGTTCGCCGTTGGGATAACTATTTCACCCTTCTTTATCTTCTCCTCCAGCGTCTTGAGCTGATTCCACACAGATTGAGGTATCTGGGATCTCATCTGCTTGTACTTTGCTATTATGTTATCTGGCGTGTCTGGAAGCGTTGCTCCCAGCATCTTAGCCACTTCTATAAACGCTGCTAAGTCATTCTCATCGCTCATCTTCACTCCTCCCTCTTTAAGGCCGAGAGGCATCACTCCTCCTGTGAAATTGCCGTATACAACATCCCTTATTGCATAATAAACTCCATTATCAACTCTTTTCATCATGCTAGCTATTATGAAGCCCGGATGTATCCAGTCCTGATCTGCATCAACGCCTATCCCGAAAGGCGGTCCCATTTTGAGACCATGAGATGCCCCGTAATCAGCCACGGCATCTAGCATTCCCTTCCCTGTTAGACCAGCGACATTGTAGAGGACATCAGCTCCCTGAGTTAACATTCCCTCAGCCACCTGTTTTCCTAATGCTGCGTCTGTGAATGAGCCAGTGTACTTATATAGGACCTGTACCTTCTTCCCCGTCATGTTCTCAGCATAGTTTACTCCCCAGTAGAATCCTGCCTCAAAGTGGTAAAGAACAGGGATCTCTATTCCCAGAACAACACCGACCTTGTTGGTCTTAGTTATAAACCCAGCCAGAGCTCCAACAAGAGCAGATCCCTCGTTCTCCTTGAAAACTATGCCTCTGACATTGGGGGCATTCACCACAGAATCTATTATGGCATATTTCTGATTTGGAAACTCATGAGCAGTCTGGTTTAATGCATCCGTCATCAGAAATCCGACGCATATTATCAGGTCATACTCCTTGGACTGAGAAAGAGACCTGAGGTTTGGCAGATAATCAGCAGAGGTCCTGGACTGTATATATGTTACCTCTACTCCGAAGTCCTTCTTTGCCCTCTCAGCTCCCATCCAGGCCATGTCATTGAAGCTTAGATCACCCCTTCCTCCTATGTCGAATATCACAGCAACCTTCACTTTCTTCTGAGGCGCAGTTGGTTGTGTAGGTTGCTGAGGTGCCGCTGGTTGAGCGGGCTTCATGAGGACCAAAGCAGCCGCAACTACTATGATCAGGATGACCAGGGCGACTAAAATAGTCTT
>JAGDWR010000023.1:1232-2752 GCA_023269865.1 Candidatus Methanodesulfokora sp. | reverse complement strand
GTGAATGTTGGAACAGCACCCATTCTCAGAAGGAGTCTTACTATTCTCAGCTGTTTTTCAGCAAAGTCCTCCGGGATCCCCATCTTCCTCCATCTTTTTAAATCCATGCCAGCTGGATTTGTGGTGGCCAAAACCCTGAATTTAGCTGTTTTTGATGTCTTTTTCAGGAAGTCAAGGCCCTCTTCCCCGATCGTTGCATAGGATATCCCTGAAAGGTGGACTGAGCTTACCCTCACAAATCCCTTAGCTGAGGAAAATGATGCCTCTTTCTCCAAGTATCTTAAGAAGCTTTCTGGCACTCCTTCTACTTTTAGCTCCTCCACTGGCCTTTCATTTTCCATCTCAACTGGTATTCCAGCCAGCACAGCTGTCATCGTTATGCTGTCAGGCCTCTCAAGTATTATCTTTTTTGGTGGGACTTTGTTCCTCACGAGCTTGAAGAAGGTATAAGCGCCGACAGTGGATCCTATTGAATGCGGTATTCTTATCGTCTTCCCCGCTATGGAGATGCCCTTTTGCGGATGATCCCTCTGAACTATCTCTCCAGTCCTCACATCGATACCATCAAGCCAGGATATCGGCTTCTCAAGCACAAGAACTTCCAATGACTCACCTTTCATTCAGAAGGACAGCAGAATTTAAAGCATACATCAGATGAAAATTGATGATGAGGGGCGAGAGGACAAGGATGGAGATAATGGAACAGCCGGATGCCTTCGCTAGAACCTTAAACTCTATAGAGAATGAAGCTATGAGGGCATCTGATGCGATAAAAGGCAGATTTATTTACGCAACAGGAAGTGGAACGAGTTTTCATGCTGCCCTTGTCCTTCAGAGGGCCATGTCCAAGATAGCATCAGAGAGGGTGATAAGCATAGCGGCATCCGAGATTCCATACTGGCTTCCCGATGATCTAAAGGGAACTGCCTTGCTGGCATTCTCTCAAAGCGGAGAGAGCAGGGATGTCCTAGTTGCAGTGGATTTCTACAGGAAACATGGAGGGGAGGTTGTGATATCAATAACAAACACCGAGGGAAGCACGCTTGACAGGTTATCTGACATAACGATAGTAACAAGGGCTGGAAAGGAGGAGAGCATAGCGGCAACAAAGACCTATACATCTCAGCTGGCTGCTTCATTCCTCCTATCTATATGTGTGGCTGAGGAGAAGGGAGCTAAGCTGGATGAGCTCAAAGAGGAGCTGAGAAAAATTCCTGGGGCCATGAGAAAGACTATAGAAATATGCCAACAGAAGGCCTTTGAGGCAGCAAGCAGGATAAAGGATAAGGATATAGGTTTTGTCCTTGGATCCGGCTCAAACTATCCCACTGCCCTCGAGGGAGCTCTTAAGCTCAGGGAAACATCCAACCTGCACTATGAGGGCTTTGCAGCCAGAGAATTTTTACATGGACCAATTCAGCTTGTTTCAAAGCACACGCCAGTGATAGTGATATCCAACGGCATTCAGGAGGTAATAGATAGGGTTAAGGTGTATGAGGCACCTGTCATGGAGATAGGTG
>JAGDWR010000023.1:0-1132 GCA_023269865.1 Candidatus Methanodesulfokora sp. | reverse complement strand
TGCTGAGAGGCCTTGATCCGGATAGCCCCGAAAAATTGAGCAAGGTGGTTAGATGAGGGAGACCGTTGTTTTCGACTTGGATGATGTCCTTTTTGATGCGACCTTTCTAAAGAGAGTGGCCAGAGAAAGGGCTGTTCTGTCCATGATAGATGCAGGCCTTCCGGTTGATTTTGAAACAGCAATAAAGACGCTTTCCTCCGTAATAGAGGAGAAAGGGGAGGACTATGGGAAGCACTTCGATGAGATGCTGGAGAGGCTTGGGATAAAGTGGGATCCCAGGATAATAGCAGCTGGTGTAGTTGCATATCACAACACGAAGTTCTCCCTGCTCGAGCCAAATCCAGGGATATTCAAGGTGATACTATCGCTGAGGGACGAGGGATTCAGAGTGGGTGTTGCATCCATTGGACCTGCGGTCAAGGACTGGGAGAAGCTGATAAGGTTGAATCTGCACCATATATTTCATGTATATAAAATAGGACTTAGCTCATGGACTGAGTTATTCAGGGAGATGGATCCATCAGCTACAATACTGGTGAGCGCTGATCCCAATGGAATAGCAGAGGCAGCTAGGGCTGGAGCTAGGACAGTTAGGCTGCTGAAAGGGAGATTTTCCCATGTAAAATCGAAAGATGCTGACAGGGAGGTGAAGGACATTTGGGGGATATTGAATGCTGTAAAAAGCCTTTCAGAAGGGTTATAGTTGGAGGCACTTTTGACAGGCTTCATGCAGGGCACAAGGAGCTCTTAAAAGTGGCAGCAATGCTTGGGGATGAGCTCCTAGTTGGAATAACAGATGGGGAAATGCTCAAGGGAAAGGAGGAATGGGAGAAAATAGAGCCATTTTCCAAAAGAAAGGGGAATGTTGAGGAGTTTCTCAGGTCAATAGAGGCTAATTTTGTCACATGCAGAATAACTGATCCAATAGGACCAGCCGCTTATGTGGATGCTGATGCGATAGTGGTGTCCGAGGAGACCTACAGCGGCGCTATTGCTGTGAATAATGCCAGATCCTTCAATGGAAAAAATAAACTCATAATAGTGGTTATCCCGATGGTTCTTTCCGAAAACGGTACTCCAATAAGATCATCTAGAATCAGGAAGGAGCAGGTGAAATGTTAAAAAACAAAAC
>JAGDWR010000038.1 GCA_023269865.1 Candidatus Methanodesulfokora sp. | reverse complement strand
GTCTTCGTGGTTATAATAAAGGATGCATGGCCAGTAAATGTCCTAAACAGGATAAAAGGACTTAGTGAAGTTGCCTGCGTCTATGCTGCTACTGCAAACAAGCTGAAAGTAGCAGTGATAGATGTAGGCGATGGAAGAGGGGTCATTGGCGTCATAGATGGGGAAACTCCCCTCGGCGTGGAGGATGATAAGAACAAAAGGGAGAGAATGGACTTTCTGAGGAAAATAGGGTATAAAAGCAGGTATCCGTAGATCACACAGGTCTCATATAACCCCACTTCTCAAGTGCTCTTTTGAGCTCCTTGTGTTTTTTAGCATACTCCTCCAGATCTATCCCCTCTAGCACTGCCTCCATCGCCTGCCTAAGAGCTTTAGCTCCTGCTCTTGGCCCATCTGGATGACCTAGGACTCCTCCTCCAGCTTGTATTATCACATCCCCTCCAAATATCCTCATTATCTCAGGAACTAGGCCCGGATGAAGCCCCCCGGAACTAACAGGCATGACTGGCTTTAGATCTAGCCAGTCCTTCTTCAGAAGCTTTAGATCCCAGTTATCCTCGACTTTTTCATCCCTTATTATCCTTATGAGGGACATTACTTCCTCCAGTGGAGATTCAAGCTTCCCAACGACTGTGCCTATGTGGATGTTGTCCACTCCAACTAGCCTTGCGCTCTCAGCAACAACCTTCATTGATACTCCATGCTCCCTTATCCTGTCGAATGCAGCATGAAATGCCCTGTGAGCATGTATTGCAAGCTCATGCTCTTCTGCAAGATCCCTAATTGATTGAAGAGCAGACCAGCCAGCCGTCAGTATGTCGACCATTACGAACTCATTTCCATAATCGGAAACGAGCCTTAGCCTTCTTTTCATCTCCTCGTATGGAGCGGTTATGTTAACCAGATAGGATTTCCTCTCTCCAGTCTCCTTTTCAGCCTTCTTTTTCATCTCCATCATTAGCCTCAGCCTTCTCTCAAATCTGTTAAATGTCTGGGATGTGAGGTTCTCATCATCCTTGAGCAGATCAACTCCACCACACCAGATGTCATATGCAGCTTGTGCATGTTCCTCTGATGTCATTCCAACTTTTGGCTTTGGGACAGTGGCCAATATTGGCCTTTTCTCCACTTTCATAATCTCCTTTACTCCATGCAGGCCGAATTTTGGTCCCTTAAATGATCTAACAATCTCCTTTGGCCAGAAGACATCCTCAAGCCTCAGCCTTGACACAGCTTTCATGCCAAATATATTTCCAGCTATAGAGCTCCATATCTGAGGCATGTTCCCCAGCTCGAATAGCTCCACAGGATAAGACACCAAGAACCATCTTCCATCTATCCTGAAGACCTTTGCGCTAAGCTTCCTTATCCTCTCACTCATCAGAGGAAGATCTGTCCAAGTGCCATTTGAGCTCTCAGATGCAACTCTTGCAGCTGCTTCCTCAACGCTTATCCCCTCAGCTGGCTCAACGTAGAAGAGAGCTACTAGCTCATCCTCTTCAGGAGCATGAGAGAGATCCACAAATCCAGAATAGCTCATACGAGCCTGGGCTCGTGATGTTTATAAAATTAACTTCGGCCTAGAAAGGGGCACAAATAGACCTTTAGATAGGGCCTTTCTCCATCCCTGAAGCTATGATGAGGATGAAGCAGATTCGCATTGGCAAGCAATGAGGCTGATGAGGGCTCCGATGAGCTTAAGAGGAAGGCTAATGAATCCCAAATTATGTAGTCTTAAAGATTACATATCTCAGAACTCATTTTAGAGATCTTCCGAATCAATAGTCTTTAATTATGAATATTATTCTGCGATTCTAGATGAATATATTCTAAATTTGCAAAAAAAGTTTATATTTTAATTCCACTATTGTACAATGAAGAGACCATGGTGCCAAAAGTTGCATTTGTTCTGGGCGTCCTGCTCCTTGCAAGCGGAATAATCCTTCCACAGCAAGGGATTCAGTACATTCATAACGAGAAAACCGTATGTGATTGGTGTGCTTGTGCTTATGCACATGTAGGTGCTTGGAGAGATCTCAGAACTGGCTATGTGTGCGAATTTGATCATGACTGGAGCTATTCCTGTTTCTGTCCGCCTTGTCAACCCAGTATTTATACAGGACATAAGTGTGGATATTCCGGTTGGTATGGCTACACCACTTCCTGCGTGGCCTATGATCTTCGGTCTCCCAACCCGGGTTGGATATGTGCGACTGCTAGAATAGGAGGATAAAATGCCAATCACTAGGAGAAGACTCCCCTTATTTCTATTTTTCTTGCTAATTCTGGGGCCTGTTAAGACTTTGAGTGGAGAAGAGATTGTTCTTCCAGTTGGATATGGGGGAACATTAGAGTTCGGGGGAGAAAAATCTTCATGTATCCTAATTTTCGATGATAATGGTTATACGAACCGATTTGCCTTTATTGAAGGTAATTTTGTCCCTGGACACGTAAAAATTTTATATAAGTGGACTATAGTGAATAGAAGTAGAGGGATTGCTAGAGTTCACGTGAATCTATTCCTCATGACAAACTTTCTAATCTACAGAGATAAAGAGGCAATCAGAATGGCGAGAGCGGGAAATTTGTCCTTCATAAAGAGAGTAGATCACTCCAACGCAAAAATACTGATAGAAGGGGTGAACTGTAGTGGTTGTGGTGTCACCCTTTTGGGCAATCTAACCTTAAATAGGTCACTCGACCTCTTCCTTGATATCAATAATGGTATGATATATGATAATGAAAAGGGGCTGGGAAGATGGGTTCCCTGGATAAATGCGGCCAGATATCCACTAAAGGAGGGCAAGGATGAGTTTCTCATGAGATGGATTGGAAACACCACAGTGATCTGGAGAATAATACCACACGACAATATCTTCAAAACAGATCTGGTGAGCCTGAAAGGGGGATATGCTGCCATTACAAGCAACTTTGAGGAGCTAGCAGAGGAGCTAAAGAACAGATACTTCTCATTTCCAATTCCATTCTATTTCCCGCTGATATCTAATAGATACTCCCCCGATGGGATCCTGGTTGGCAGTACGACGGGAGGATATGTTGACCCAGTCTTATATAATAAGATTGGGATTGCATATATACTATGTGAGGACGAAGAGGAATCCCTGAGGGGAGATTCTGTTGGCTTCGAGTTGATAGAACTGCATGGACCTGGTATAAAAATGGAAAAAGAGAAAATTTTATCAGCAGATTTGTTTCTCACAATAGCTGTCGTGATGATAATAGCTTCTATTCTTATCCTGATAGTCCAAAGGAAGGTGTCCCGATGATCTCCGTCAAGGAGCTGAGCAAGAGCTATGGGAAAATAAAGGCCCTCAATAAAGTCTCCCTTGAGTTCTCTGGAGGAGTGGCCGGATTGATAGGCCCAAACGGAGCTGGAAAGACCACTTTAATAAGGATATTGGTGGGCTTAGCTAGACAGGACTCAGGAAGGGCATATTTATTCGGGGTGGAGGCATGGAAGGACAGAAATATACTCAGAAAAGTTGGAGTTCTTCATGAGAAGCCTAGACCTCCTAGCTGGACATCAGGAAGGAGATTTCTGGAGCATATATGCAGAATTAAAGGAATAGATGATGCGAATAGCCAGATAGAGAGAGTATCTGAGATGCTCGACCTGAGGTATATGGACAGACCCATATCCAGCTACTCTGCAGGCATGATTCAGAGACTTTCGGCTGCTGCATGCTTAATTGGAGATCCAGAGCTTGTCATAATGGATGAGCCTACAGCCAATCTGGATCCCATGGGAAGATTAAAGCTATTAAAAGTGATAACAAATTTTAGAAAAAGAGGGACATCATTCTTCATCTCAAGCCACATACTGCCCGAGCTGGAGAGGGTCTGCGATCATATTTTCTTTTTAAACAATGGAAAGCTTGTCATGGAGGGCTCTCTAGATCGCCTGAGAGACCTCGGATCATTTATCTTGTCCTTTAGCTGGGAAGAAGCTCCAGATCTCTTGAATATATTAAAGGAGAAGTTTCAGGTGGAGATCATGGATAAGACTGTGTTAATTAGATTCAAGGACTTGAATGGACTCATGAGGGAGATCTCCGAGTATGTCCTGAAGGGAGGCAGAGTCCCCAAGGATCTTGAAATTAGGCCTCCAACGCTGGAGGAGTTATTTCTGATCTCCGGAGGCGGAGCAAATGATGAGGTTGCATAAAGTGCTCCTGGAGGAGATAATATGGGAGCTAAGCTCCATAACAAGATGTCCAATTCTCGAGATCGTGCTTGGTTTCTTCACATTTATTGCTATGCTAAACTTCTCAGAGTTCAGTGAAATCTCCTCATGTTACATGGATGCCCTCCTCAGAGGGTATTCATTGCATGAACATTTAGCTTTTATAATTATAGTAAATTCAGAAATCATTTTATTTTTAATTACTTCCCTTCTATCAGCTACTTTGTTCACAAGAGGGCTGGAGTTTGGATACCTTAGAGATGAGCTCTCCCTTCCGGTAACAAGAGGGCTCATCTTTCTGGCAAAATCCACAGCGGTATTTCTCTTTTTATTTTTATCTATTATGATCGTATTTTTATCATGTCTTTTATTCCTCGACCCCATCGGAGGGATAAGCTATGTAGTGCTGTCCCATCGCATGTTGCAGGTTATCGCTTTTGTGACAACGGAGATAATGCTCCCTCTGAGCATATCTCTTCTCTTCTCCGTCCTGAGTAGGAGTTATCTGCCATCTATGCTCTCCTCCTTCCTATTCCTCATGGGTTTGTATTTCCTATCACCTCACACACCCCTTTTTCAGGTAGTCTTTCCTATAGCCACTAGGACCCTGTTGAGGGATTTCTTTTCCAAAGAAGATTTAGTCAGTTTAGTCAGCTCGATAGCAGTAAAATGGGGCTTATCACTTATTTTAATAGTAGTATCATATTATTATTTTGAGAAAAGGGTGGAGGCATGATCATCGGAAGAGCGGGCCTTGTTCTCATCTTTCTCGGCATATCCACTGCTTTGGGGCTGGTACTTAATCCCACAATACCTAAGATGCCAAGAACCGATAGAACAACCATGAATCCAGGAGAAACAGTGTACACAAAAATGTTCCTGATGGGATCTGATCACGTCATCAGAATATTAGTTCCAGATGGATTCAATGGCTCCTTTGCCCTGCTAAATGCGAATGGTGATATGGAGGTTAGAAAAGATCTAAGCGGGCCTGTCATTGAGCATATGAATCTCAAGAGAAGAGGCTGGTATATTCTAGTGATCAATAATTTTTCGAATGAAACAGCAGAAGTTACCCATGAGATAGCCAAAACTAACAATCCAGATTGGTCTGCTATCTTTGAGGCTTTAATTATGACCTGCATAGGGTTATTCTTGTTCCTTTATGGAAAGGTAAGCAAAAGGTTTCTAGGTAGGTGATAGCTATATTCATATTATGAAAAAGACTGGAAGCCTTAAGTAAAATTTCTCTTGTAGAATTTGTTATGAGGATTGAGATCGGCAGATACATAGTTATAGAC
This sequence comes from Candidatus Methanodesulfokora sp., assembly GCA_023269865.1. Classification (GTDB taxonomy): domain Archaea; phylum Korarchaeota; class Korarchaeia; order Korarchaeales; family Korarchaeaceae; genus Methanodesulfokora. Next base: position 61 of record JAGDWR010000038.1, on the reverse strand, counting down.
GATTAAATATGCCATGGAAAGCCTACATTTAAGGGCACCAGAGTTCTAGTCAGCGATGTGA
>JAGDWR010000061.1:2596-5756 GCA_023269865.1 Candidatus Methanodesulfokora sp. | reverse complement strand
AATTATTTTCAATATTGATTAATCCACAGCGCTCTCCAGTATTGAGAGCTTGAGCTCATCTGCATTTATCCTCGCCTTGACCCCTATTGGAAGAGCTAAATTAAAGTCAGAATGGCCCACTGGGAATCCATATATGGACGGAACTTTCACCTTCTGCATATAGCTTGCAACTATTGTCTCAGGCCTCAGCGTGTACTCCCCCTGCGGAACTATTATCTCCGTGAACTCCCCTATGATCACCCCAGATAGATCTTTCCTCAGCACTCCTGAGAGCCATAGCTTTCCCAAGAAGTTATCTATCAGGTAGGGCTCCATTCCAACATCCTCTAAGAATAGGATTCTTCCGCTCTGCTCTTTCATGCCAAACTTGGTGCCCAAAGTGACTGCAAGCATTGTCAGATTCCCTCCTATAAGCCTTCCCTCCCCGGATCCGCTTATTACAACTCTGGGAAGCATTATGGATTCATCATACACTACATCGCCGACGGGATCCTTCGAGCTTATCAGGTTGAACAGCCACTCAGCGCTTATCATCGCCTCCTTATTGTGGGGATTGAAATCCTTGACAACAGGTCCATGTATCGTCACCAGACCAGTTATCTCATGTATAGCAACCAATAGAGTTGTTATATCACTGAATCCAATGAATATCTTTGGATTGGATCTTATTATATCGAAGTCGACATAAGGGAGTATCCTTATCGAGCCAGCCCCTCCTCCAGCTGCTATTATTGCCTTAACCTCCTCATTTCTGAACGCCCAGCTGAGCTCAGCAGCTCTCATCTCATCAGGAGCTGCTAAATACCCATGCATTCTCACGGATTTTGTCACATCTCCTAGGATCACCTTATACCCTTTTTTCCTCAGATAACCAACTCCCCTGGCAAGGGACTTAGGGTCAGCTGGGGATGAAGGGGAGACAACAGCTATAGTTGAGCCTGGAGAGAGAGCTGGAGGTCTTACTATCTCCACTTTTATCACCCCCGTTTATTTTTACCTACTAACAGTCAATTATCAATATCAAAGGGAATTTTTAAACTTATATTTATAATTTTGAATTCTTTTTTAACTAATTCTTTCCCAGAGGTCCATTGCCAGTCTTTCAGCCTTCTCAGCAATTTTCTCCTCATTCACAGTTAGGATGGATCCTCTCTCAAACACGATCTTTCCGTTGGTCATCACCATCTCTACTTGCGAGGATTCCATGCCAAAAACGAAGTGGGCTGGAAAATTATCCCAGCTCATCGGTGTATGAGGCCTGTACCTAACAGCAATTATATCTGCACATGCCCCCTTCTGAATTATCCCAACTCTTCTTTTAGTGTAGATTGACATGAGCTCGGAGTTAGCTTTGATCACTGTATCAGTTATTCTTCCAGGCGGCATCGTCCTGGGATCGGATGTGCTCAGTTTATGCAATAAGTACATGAATTTAGATTCTCTGAACATATCCATCGTCATTCCATCAGTTCCTAAGGCAACTTTAACCCCCATTTCCATCATGAAGGGAACTGGGGATACTCCAACTGCATTGTTCATGTTGGATTCCGGGCAGTGGACAACCCAGGTCCCTGTCTCCCTCAGGATTTTCACCTCCAATGGACTAACATGAACTGCATGCACTGCTATCGTCCTCTCTCCAAGTATCCCATGGCTCCACAGTCTTTCGACAACCCTCTTTCCCGATTTCCTTATGCTGTCCGAGACATCCTCAATTCCCTCAGCCACATGAATGTGAAATCCGACGTTTAGCTCCCTGGATGCCTCGACTACTTTTTGAAGCGTTTCATCTGAAAGCGTGAGAGATGCATGAAGGCCAAAACTTCCTGTTATCATATCGTCATCTTTATGTCTCTTTATGAAATCCACATTCTCTTTTATCCCCTCTTCAGCTTTGTCCAGCCCATCTCTATCAGAAACCTCGTATGCTAGATTGGATCTGAGCCCAACTTCCTTGAAAGCAGAGGAAAGGACATCTAAACTACCTCTTATGCTGTATGGACTTGCATGATGGTCAAGTGTGGATGTAGTTCCGTGCTTTATGGCATCTATTGCTGTAACAAGGCCGCTGTACTTTATGTCCTCCTCTTTCAGCTTTTTGTCCAGCCTCCACCAGATTCTCTCTAGTATCTCGCCGAAGGTTTTGGGAGGCTCTGTTTTAAGCGGCATTCCCCTCGCAAAGGCTCCATATGCATGAGAATGGGAGCATATAAGCCCCGGCATTATTATTGATTTTGGAAAGTCCCTTTTCTCCTCAGAGGGATTTCTCCTCACAATTTCATCCCTTTTTCCCACCTCCTCTATTATTCCATCAGCTATAAGGACGGCTCCATCCTCAAGAAGACCATTTGGCAGAAGAAGATATCTTCCGGATATTATCAATATGCCACCCAGGAATTTTTCTTGGAAAATTTATAAACTTATTTCTGGAGAACTTTTTATCTTTTTTTATCCTAAAGATATCTTTATATCCTAAGCTGACGAAATTACATGTGCCATCCATAGAGGTCTTCCTCTCGTATGTGCCCACCAAACTTGAAACAAGCTCCCTTGCTCTAGCTGCAAGACAGTCTAAGATTATAGAGGAGATTCTGAAAGGAAAGGAAAAAGAAATTGAGAGAAGGATTGGTTTTAGCGTGAAATACGTGAGGATTAGGCATGGAATTGATTTTTCAAAAGTTCTTGAGGAGGGAATAAATGCTCTTCCGGCCATAAGAGTGGGCTCAAGGGTGTTTTCCGGAGAGGAAGCCCTTCTCTTAGCTGATGCAATTGCAAATGGCGTTGATCCACTCAGAATAAACTCTTTAGGATATTTGAGGCTAGAGTCCCTCAAAGCAAAAGCTAAGAGGATATTGGAGAAGGCTAGTGAGCTGGGAATAGATTTGAATTCAGTTTTACCAGGAGCTAAGGATAAGCTTGCTGAGATCGCCGCTAAGGAGGAATTTTTAGGATATAAGGGCGCTGTTGAAGCAGAAAACCTAATTAAAAATGCAGAAGAAGAGCTATCCAAGGCATCATTGGGGAGGTTAAGAGAAGAGGTCTACAAGAAGTTGGAGGAGCTAAAAAATATTGTAAAAAGCATAGAGGAGAGATTTGGACTGAAAATCAGAATAGGGATTGAAATACCTGATTACTGCGATAAAGAATGCCTGGAGTTAAT
>JAGDWR010000061.1:0-2496 GCA_023269865.1 Candidatus Methanodesulfokora sp. | reverse complement strand
AAGAGGGAGATAGCTCTTCAAGTTCTCGGCATATCTCAGGATATCAAGGAGGGTGCCAGAGTTCTTGAGGAGATATCACAGCCATTTGATATGTTTATTGGTCATGATCTTTTGAGCAGGGTGGCAGAGGAAATGAGAAGCTCTGGAGTTGACAGGGGAGAAGTTGAGCTTAATGAAAAACTCTACAGGATAATGAGGTTTATTGTAGATAATTTTGCCACGTTGAGAGATCTAAAACCAGTATTAGAGGCCAAAAGGCTTCCTTCTGTGAGAGTTCCTGAGGGAGATCCTATAGATGCAGCAGATGTTGTGTTGAAGGGGATCTCCAATGAGGTGCGGAGGATAAAACAGGAGCTGGAAATAGAGGGTGAGATGAGGAGGTTGATGCCAGCATTGGAGAGGATGGTGATATCAGAGCTGTCTACTGGAGAAAAAAGGATAAATGAAATCAGAATTCCTGCTCCCTTCCGGGAGGAGGTCATAAGGAGGCTTAAGGAGAGGGGAGTTGTGGAGGAGGTAGGTGGTTTTATAAGGCTAAAAAAACAATAAAATTATATTTTCCTTCCATCAACATCGGCATATGAGGTATGCCTCAGTTTTGCTGAGCTTCCTTTCCATAATTCTGATCCTCACGGGAATTATTTTACTGGATCTCACAAAGATAACAATAAAGGATCTTATAGCTATGGATATAGACTCGACCAGAGTCTTCATGAGATCTCTCATGAACGACACTCTCATCGCGGTGTACAACTTCTTTTTATATTATGTGGAGAAATTTGCATCTAAAGTCTTCATTCCCCTTCTCTTATTATGCTCCGGTGTTGCAATTCCCATCTACTTTTTCGATAGGATAAACAAGGAGTCGCTTTTCATCGGTCTTGCAATGGTTTTTCTTATGGTAAGCTATATTACGCAATCAATAGCTCTTTCCATGGCTGTTCTGGGTGTAATTGGATCAATAGCAATTTTTATCAGAGGGTCTGAGGAGAGAAACAAGTTTCTTCGCATGTACAGCAGGATTAGGACGGCCATGACTATTATTGCCCTGGTGTTAATACTGGGCATATCAATGTCTATCTACATATACTTTCCTAAATATAATACATTTATAAAAGAGAAAAATTTGGACCTCATGGTGGACCTAACAGCCGGGGCAGGAGGACTTGATGTGCAAAAAAAGAGCATGGAGGAAATTATATCTAGCATAATGAATGGAGTTAGAAGTGGTATAACTCAGGAATACGGGGTTCTGAGCCAAAAAGAGAAGGAATGCTGCAGTTCATACAAAACAGCTCTGATGGCATACGTGGATAACTACGAAAGGCTGCTGAAGGAGCAGATAGAGAGGGAGAATGAGACCCAAGTTAGAGGAGTGATAGCAGGGCTACCAATATTCAAGGCGTTGATCAATGCTACTCCTCTGACTATATACCTCACCGGAATTTTCGCCTTTGAATTGCTTAATTACTTAATATCAGCTATTGTTGTAATTGTGATGAGATATGTTTACCTAAGTGTCGTGGAAAGGACTAGGATATAGAAAAAGTTTTAGGCTATACATGAGAGATGCAATATGGAGAAGACATCAAGAATACCTGGTTTTTATAAATTACCTGTTGAGGAAAGAGTTAGGATAGTGAAGGAGTTCGCTGGGTTAACTGAAGAGGAGGCAGCTCTATTATTGAAGACCGGAAATCTCGATATAAGCATTGCTGACAGGATGATAGAGAATGTGATCGGAACATGGCCCCTCCCGCTCGGAATAGCCACAAACTTCCTGATAAACGGAAGGGATTACCTCATACCGATGGCGATAGAGGAGCCCTCCGTTGTCGCAGCAGCAAGCAATGCAGCGAAGATGGCAAGAGAGGGAGGTGGATTCTTCACATCAAGCACGGATCCGATAATGATATCCCAGATACAACTTGTAAAAGTGAAGGATGCTGAGGAGGCGAAGAACGCAATACTGGCGGAGAAGCAGAAAATACTGGAGATAGCTAATGAAAAAGATCCTGTCCTGGTAAAACTAGGCGGGGGAGCTAGAGACGTAGAAGTGAGAATAATAGACACGATGATGGGGAAGATGGTGATAACCCATCTCATCGTGGATGTAAGGGATGCAATGGGCGCAAATGTAGTGAACACAATGGCTGAGGCAGTAGCTCCATTTATAGAGAGGATAACAGGAGGGAGTGTTTACCTGAGGATAGTATCTAATTTAGCGGATAGAAGGCTTGCATCAGCAAGAGCTGTCTGGAAGAAGGAGGAGATAGGAGGAGATGAAGTTGTAGAGGGAATACTATATGCCTATGCTTTTGCTGAGGCCGATCCCTATAGAGCAGCGACGCACAACAAGGGGATAATGAACGGGGTCATTGCTGTTGCAAGAGCAACAGGCCAGGATACAAGAGCTATAGAAGCAGGAGCTCATTCCTATGCTGCTAGAAGCGGTAGATACACATCCTTGAGCAGATTTTGGAGGAATGAAGATGG
>JAGDWR010000015.1:1619-5808 GCA_023269865.1 Candidatus Methanodesulfokora sp. | reverse complement strand
TCTCTCCAAGTATATTTACATTTTGTGCATGTATATATCCTAGTTGGAGGTTCATCGGCACTTCTAGTCTGCACTATTTGTACATATGCCCCACGATTACCACATTTGGGACATGTTACATCCTCATCCACAGGCAAGGCTATGAGCTTTTCCGGATTATCTATTACAATCACATTGTCCTCTGGCCTTCTATTTACATGTCTTGATACCTTTAGATTTCCATTTCCAGCAGAGATAAAGCCACAAACTGGACATTCGAAGACAATAGCGTTTTTATCTTTTTTGGGTCGCATTAGATGACCGCATTTGGGACAGATCATATGAGACCTCAGCAAAGTGCCCTAATAAGCTTTTTCTCCAAAAAGTAAAATATTTACTTATATATCTAATTTAAATGAAAAATATCCTTTTAAATTCCTCCTAGTTGATAGATGGATCGAAATTGAAGGTATTAAGAACTGTTAAAAAAGCTGTTAAGAGAAAACAAATTGCTGTAGTAGTCGATGGGCCAAATATGCTTAGAAAAGACCTTAATGTTGACTTAGAAACAGTTAGGAGGATAATAATGGATGTAGGAAGGCCTGTTATCTCCATAGTTATCCTAGACAGGAAGGCCCCAGAGAAATTGGTTGAAGCAGTGAATAACGCTGGTTTCAAGCCGATAATATCAGCTGGCAAAGTTGAGGTGGATTTCACAATAGCAGCTATGGATGCAATCTACATGGAGAAAATAGACAGCTTGATATTAGTTGCAAGGAGCGCTGCATACCTCCCCCTGATACATAAGGCAAAGGAGAAAGGAAAGGAGGTTGTTGTTATAGGCACGGAACCTGGATTCAGCATTGCCTTAAAAAAGGCAGCTGATAAATTTGTCTCATTGAGCGAATCAACTGAGCTTTCTCCACCCGAGACGGAGGGTGAGGAAGAAGAGGGCTATGAGGAACAGTATTATGCTGATCTCGAAGAAGATAAAGGACTGGAGGGAGATGACTCCGAGTAAATACAGGGATATATACTGAAGTATGGGCCATATGGTCATCATTGCTATAGCTCCAAATAGTCTCTCATACGCATCTTTTGACCCCTTGTGGAGCTTTTCAAAGAAGCTTCCTAAGAACATGATGGATAGCGATGCCGCTATATAAAGGGAGAAATCTTGAAGGAGTTTGGGAAGAAGGATCTCAAGCGGATAATCTCTTATTAAATAAATTGCTTCATTATACATGAGTATTATTGATATAGTAAGCCCGGACATACCGCCGATGAAGGAAACGAGGCCCAGGCTTCCGCCGAAATACCCTACTGTTAATTGGATCCTTCTTGATATATCAAATGCCTTGTCCAGCAGTATCAATCCTATTAGCAGGCCAGCACCTGCGTAAAAATACCTCTGCAGATTGAGAACATAGAACAGCGCTCCTAAAAAAAGCACTACTCCTGGTATCCCAAATGCTATCGCCCTGTTCTTCGGATTCTCAAAAAGCTTCTCCATATACCTCCTCAGTAGAAAGTATGCGTCCTCCATTCCCCTGCTCTGCTGAACAAGTACCCTTCTGATGCTTATCGTGTTTGAAAACCTACTTAGGAGAGGTATCACTCTTTCGTCATCAGCGCCATCAGAAACCAGTATTATCATATCTGGACGGAAGTTCTCTGTTATCTCGCTCATCTGCCTTAGTATCTCCCTATCCGCCAGAAATTCACTCTTATTATTACCTGTAACAGTTGCTATCATCACATTATCCTCAGAAAGCTCCTTCTGCATCTCATCGTACACTTTTATGGCCCCGAAAATGGCATTGGCGTCTGCTTCCGATGGATCTGCCATAGCTAGCTTTGAGGCCGCCTCAACATTTTTCTCTCTTCCAATTATTGGACCCTTTATTCCCGTCTTCACTCCAACGTCATCATCCCTGTCAATGCATAACACAAGCACTTTCTCAGGATTGCTCACCATGTGTTCTCACTTGAATATCCCCAGGGGCGCTTTTAAGTATTTCTACACATCAGGATTATTCAGGAAGATCCAATGAAATACTCACAGCTCGAGATAAATCATGTTATTCTGGACGTTATGAAGTTCTAGCCCTTGGATTCACCCACTATTCCAGCCTCCATGAGAGCTTTAAGTTCCTCTAATGAGAGCTTTTCTCCCAGTTTTAGCTTCTCTTTTGCCTCTCCAATTATCCTGCTCTTCACTTCCTCCTCTCTTTCCTTAGTCTCAAGTTCTATCTTTCCAACATGCTCCTCTATTTTACTTCTTATCGCAACGATTTTGTTGAATATCTCATCCATCTTGCCCTTCATCTCGTCTACCTTTCCACTTAGCTCCTTTATTTTGGCTGTAATTTCCTCTACCTCAGGTCTCCTGGAATCAAGTTCTTCTATTATCTTAGAAACTGTTGAATTTATCTCCTTTATCCTCTGTCTTTTTGCTCTTATCTCCTCGGATGCATCCCTTATGAAGAACCTCCATCTCTCAAGATCGGCCAGAAATTCTATTTGTTTTCTTTTTATTGCCTTTGCTCTATTTATGTCCTGAAGAAGTGATTCCAGATGACTTATTCTCATTACTATGTCTCTTTCTGCGTCCTTCGAGAGAGGTTGGGTTTCTATTCTTTTCTCGAGCCTTTTGATCCTCTTTCTTATTACTCTCTCTGGTATGCCCACAGAGTTCATTATGGACTCATACTCCTGCCTTATCTTCTCCACCTTCTCCTTAGCTTCCCTGAATTTAGCTAAAGCTTCCTCTTTCTCCTTCTCAAGCTTTTCTATCTCTTCTTTGAGCTTTCTTTTTTCCTCCAACAGCTTGCTTAGCTCATCCCTTTTGGCTCTAAGCTCATCTATAATGGATCTTCTTTTTTCCCTCAGCTCCCTTAGCTGGCTTATATATGATTTCCTCTCATCCCTTAACTGAATTAACTGCCTCCTTAGCTCCTCTCTTTGGCTTCTTAGTTCCTCTAAGATCCTCTCAGTATCCTCCATCCGACTTCCTCCTTTTTAATACCAGAACCCGGAGGTGAATTACCTATCAAGGCAGTGACCGAAAGACAGTGTAGAATATAAACCTTTTTCTTGCTGGTACTTTTAGATATATATTATTCCAGCCTTCTCTCGCCAGGAACATAGTTCCTCACCCTCTGGCCATCGAAGTATCCACTTCCCATGAAGATCCACTTGTATTTTATTATCACAGTTCCCTTATCTACAGCATGCCCTTCTAGAGGAATATCCTCCCCTTTCATCCAGACAAGAGCCGTTTCCTTGTCTAGACTAACTACATTTCTTCTAGCGTATTTACCGAGGATTTGAGATCCCTCTATGCTTAAGGAGAAGCCGAATGGCACCTTCTTCGCTATATAAATCCCTTTTATTATACCATTGATCCCCTTGGATTCTGGAGATACCATTCTTATTCTTTTCTCCCCTGATACCACAAAAAACTCCTTTAAATGGCTTATGTCCCCCCCAAATCTGTCCTTAAACCAGGAGATAAATTCTTCTATCATATAGGCACCTTTCTGAGCAGAGCTATGTAGAAGCCCTCCGTGTCATTTAGATGCGGGTAAATTCTGCGTGTATATGCTAGTGAATCGTCAAGCTTCACTCCCTCCCATTCAACAAGTCCCTCTCTTGTCTTCAGGCCAGGAATATCAAATTTAACTACCTCTGCCCCTCTATTTACTAGACTTTGAACTACGAGCTCATTTTCCTCTGGATCAAATGTGCAAGTTGAGTAGACCATCAACCCTCCCGGTTTTAGCGCTTTATATGCAGCAATTGCTAGATCTCTTTGAAGCACGGATATCCTTTCCACTAGATTTTGATTCCATCTTTTAAGGGCTTCCCAAGACCTTCTCACCTGCCCTATGGAGCTGCATGGTGCATCTAAAAGAACTCTATCGAATATCTCGCCGTATATTCTGTGTATTCTCCTGCCATCAGCTCTGTTTATCACCACATTCATGCATCCCATTCTCTGAATATTTGATGAGAGAGCATTTATCCTGGATGGGCTTACATCATTCGCCACTATAGTTCCTCTCCACTCCATCATTTCAGACATCTGAGTTGTCTTCGAGCCAGGTGCTGCTGCTAAATCCAAAATTAATTCCCCAGGTCTTGGATTCAAGACAACTGGTGGAGCCATGGAGGCTGCTTCCTGCACGTATATAAGGCCCAGCTTGTG
>JAGDWR010000015.1:0-1519 GCA_023269865.1 Candidatus Methanodesulfokora sp. | reverse complement strand
CAACTGGTGGAGCCATGGAGGCTGCTTCCTGCACGTATATAAGGCCCAGCTTGTGGGCGATGGTATTCCCTATTCCTTCAGTTTGAGGTTCTATCCAAAAGCCATAGCTGTACCATGGTATCTCCTTAAGAACCCAGCCGTCTTCTTTTAAGAGAGCAATTATATCCTCTTTTCTCCCTTTCATCCTGTTAATTCTTATGCTTTTTCTCGTTCTCTTGGCAAGGAATGACAAGAATTCTTTATACTCACTTCCAAGCATTTTTCTGTATTTCTCTTCAAAGGAGGGCTTCAGTAATCCATCGGGAATTTCGTTTGATGGAAGCATCCCATCCCTGCCTTTTTATCATCTACGCATGTCTACAAATTTTTCGAAAAAGGTCTTAAGAATTTTAATAAGGATTTCCTAGTCCAACATCTGATGAGGGCATACTTGATATTATTTTTTATTATAATAAATGTCATAATAGTGCTTTCTCTGCCTCAGGCACCTGATTTCTCCACTAAAACTTACGATGGGAAAACAATAAGTTATAGCGATCTCAGGGGGAAAGTAATAATACTGGTGTTTTATCAATATTATTGTCCCCACTGCCGCGTGGAGATTCCTAAGCTGAGCTCAAGCTTATCCAACTGCGCTGGGGACTATATAGTGTTAATGGACGGACTTGGAGGAGATGTAGATAAAGATTATGACTTTTTCTTATCTAACGCCAATAAAAACTGGCTTTTCATCCCAGAGGATTTTGATCTGGCTAAAAAGTACGGGGTAAGCGGAGTTCCAACAATAGTCATAATAGATACAAATGGAAATATATTTAAAATAATTTCAGGGGAGAGCGATGAGAACTTCTGCGATCTGGTAATTGCTGCTGGTGGAATGAAGGCGCATACAAGCGATGTCAGGATGCCATTACCTACTTCTATATCCATAAATGTTGAGAGAAATCACTCAGATGAAGTAGTAGTGGAGGGAAAGTTGTACAGCGGAACATTTTGTGTTCCCAATAGGACAGTTAAAATAAGCCTAGCAGATATGGAAAAATGGGTATTAACTGATACTGAAGGGCGGTTTTCCACAATCCTGAATGTAAGCCAGCTTCCCGAAGGAAAGTACACTATTAGGGTTACGTTTCCAGGAGATCAGGATTTTTCAGCCTCAGAAACTAGTAGAAATATCCAGATAGAGAGGAATATTTCAGTCAGGCTGTCCAGCCAGCTGATAGACCTCGACAGGAACAGGTGTTTCTACATCACTTTGAATAAAAATTTGGATAATATATCTCTCATTGGTAGTTATGATAAATTTAATTTTACCTTAGAGAAAATTAATGAAACTTCCTATAAGATATGTATCAATCCAAGAGAGGAGTTCTTTGGAAATCTATCGCTCAAGCTAAACATTAAATCCGGAAATGTTGATGAAAACATCACTGTATTCCTTATCAGAAAGCTCCCTGAGGAGATTCTCAATAGAAGCACATGGATGGAGAGAAAAAAGATATTGAAGAATATCATCGAT
>JAGDWR010000039.1:2086-5904 GCA_023269865.1 Candidatus Methanodesulfokora sp. | reverse complement strand
CAGACAGCACCTTGCGTTATATTCTTCGATGAGATAGATTCAATAGCTCCGCAGAGAGGATCTGGAATAGGGGATTCAAGGGTCACTGAGAGGATAATAAGCCAGCTTCTCACCGAGCTTGATGGACTAGAGGAGCTCAGGAAAGTTGTTGTTATAGGAGCGACAAACAGACCTGACCTTCTGGATCCAGCTCTTCTAAGGCCTGGAAGGTTTGATAGGCTCATATACGTTCCTCCACCTGATGAAGAAGCTAGACTTGAGATATTCAAGATACACACGAGAAACAAGCCACTTGCAGAGGATGTTGACCTAAAGAAGCTTGCAAAGATGACTGAGAACTTCACTGGAGCTGATATAGAGGCTCTTGTAAATGCAGCCAGCATGTTAGCTCTCAAGGAGTTCATAGAGAAGTACAAAGATCCAAATGAGGCAAAAGCTCACACAAAGGAGCTGAAGATAGAGATGAGACACTTTATGGACGCAATGCAGAAGGTTAAGCCTCTTCCAAAGGAGATACTTGATCACTACAAGGAGCTTGCAGAGGTCTTTGCAAAGGGAGTGGAGGTTAAAAGGCCAACGCTGCCTCCAATGTACTCCTACTAGTAGATCTCCCTCCCGATGTCCTCCGGTATTTTATATCCTTTTATCTTTTTTATAGCATTGGAGAACTTCTCTGACCTCAGTATGTCGATAAACGAAGAGACCGCTGGTTTTTTAATGGATTCCTTTTTTATTACAAAATCATAGTTCTCATCTGCTATTTTTATAAATTTAAGCCCATAAAGATCGGCAAAGTACCTAACAGCAAGGCCAAAATCTGCTTTTCCTGATGATATAGCTTTTACTACCTCAAGATGGCTCCTAACCTCCATGTTGTATCCTCTTAGCTTGCTCGGATCCTTCACAACTCCTTTTAGGAAGTCATCCAGGAGAAGCCTTGTGCCTGATCCTATGTTCCTGTTTATCATTCTGATATTCCCCTTTATTATCGCTTCTTTGAGCGAATCTATGTCGGAGAAATCTCTTGAGACAAATCCTATCTCCCTTATATACCCCCTGTATATTTTCACCCTGTCCTCAAGCCAGTATCTGCTGAGATGATCCTCTATTCTTCCCCTTAGATGTATCCCTGCTATATCAGCTTCATCCAACATCAGGAGAGCAAGACCTCCTGAGGAGCCAACGAACCTCACATTTATGCTGTACTTCCTCCTGAGCATTGATGCCATCACCTCAACTCCCATGCAGTGGCTTGCAGCTATGCTTGCATCATATCCACCTCTTCTCTCGAAGCTCCAACCCTTTGCTCTTCTCGATTCCTCCTTGTGCATGCTCAGAAGCATCCTTCCGAAGTCTGTGAGAACAAGAGATCTCCCCCTTCTCTCCACTATCCTCCTTCCTGCTGCCTCCTCAAGCTCAGATATTCTTTTTAACAACCTGAAGTAAGAGGATCCCATCGTCCTTGCTGCTTCATAAAGGGATCCCTTTAGATCCATCAGATCTAGGGCTTTTGCAAGTTCTTCATCCAACTTTCTCCCATTTACCACGAGACTTACCTCTATCTCAGGTCTTATCTCCACATGAGGATTTCCCATACTGCTAATTAACTTTTAGCATTGCACTATACCTGAGCAGTTTCTTGGAGAAATGAATATCCTTTATAAAGATTATGGAAAACTTTTTATAAAATGCCCTAAATATCCAATGGTGATCTCATGAGGAAGTTGTTCATCGGGATTGTTCTTGCCGTTCTTTTAGCATCAATTGCCCTGCTCTACATAATAAGCACAGAGAAGAGATCCCTTATAGTCACCACAACGACATCTCTTTATGCAACAGGCCTCCTAGATGAGCTTAAAGCGAAATTCGAGTCGAAGAACCCTGGTGTGATGGTGAAGTTCATAGCAACAGGGACAGGAGAGGCTCTGAAAAGAGCTTCTCAGGGGGGAGTTGACCTTGTGTTGGTCCATGCTCCTTCACTTGAGAAGGAATATGCAGAGAAAGGGGTTATAGAGAAGAATGGATCAATATTTGCCTACAACTACTTTATACTGGTAGGCCCATCAGCGGATCCAGCAGGAGCATCTGGAAAAAGCGTGATAGATGCATTTAAGAGCATATATTCAGCCGGGGAGAGAGGAAAAGTCCTCTTCATATCTAGAGGGGATAGATCGGGGACAAATGTGAGGGAGATGCAGATATGGAGAATGGCAGGGCTAAATCCGAAGAACAAGAGCTGGTATATTGAATCTGGAAGCGATATGGTGACAACCCTCTCAATAGCAAATGAAAAACAAGCTTATACTCTGGTTGACGTGGGAACTTGGCTCTTCATGAAAGATAAGCTTGGTCTGAGGGTTATTGTCGATAGGGGAGATGAGCTTATAAACATATATAGTGTTTATATAGTCCCATCTGGGAATGTCAGAGATGCCTCTGCTTTCAAGGAGTTCATCCTTTCGAAGGAGGGACAGGAGACTATAAACAGCTTCAAGGGAGGAGGCCTCTTCTTCTCAGCAATATGGCCTGTTGACAACACAAAATGGCTCAGGGAGACATGGGAAAAGTGGAGCAAAATAAAGGGATGAGTAGGGTGCCATGATTGGTGACACCCCTGGAGATCGCTGAGATATCCCTGAGATCTATAGCAATCTCAGGAACTGCCTCAATCATAGCTGCTGTGATAAGCATCCCCCTATCCCTCTTTCTATGTCTTAGGGACTTCAAGGGGAAAAATCTCATTCTTGAGATTTTAAACTCGATGGTAAGCCTCCCGACAGTGGTGATAGGGCTCCTCTTATATTATCTGCTGACCAGGACTGGTCCTCTCGGCTTTTTAGACCTCATGTACACTCCTATTGCGATGGTGATAGGACAGGCAATCCTAATAATTCCGTTGATGACTATATTCATGGAGAGAGCTCTTGACTCGAGAAAGGATGTTGTTGAAGTGGCAATTTCACTAGGAGCATCTAACTCTCAAGCTGCTCATAGGCTCTTCCTCGACTCCCTGCCTGGAATAATTTCCTCAGTTCTAGTCGGGTTCAACAGGGCCATAGGCGAGCTTGGAGTGGCTTTAATGCTCGGAGGGAACATAAAGGGGTTCACTAGAGTGATGACAACAGCAATAGCATTGGAGGTGAGCAAGGGTGAGTTCGAGCTTGGGATATCCCTTGGATTCATACTTGTCTGCATAAGCCTGCTGCTCACCTCAGCTATAAGCAGGATGGCGAGAAGATGATAGAAGTGATAAACGTCACGTACAGGTACAGAGAGGGAGGGGGAATTAGCGGCATAAATCTGGTGGTGGGAGATGAGATAGTATCAATAGAGGGCCCAAACGGAGCTGGAAAGACAACCCTTTTAAAGGTGATAGCTGGTCTTCTCAAGCCTCAATCAGGGGAGGTTCTTGTTGATGGCTCTAGGAACTTCAAAGGCGATGTTGTGTACGTGCATCAGAGGCCAGTTATGTTCAGAACAACCGTGATGGAGAACATAATTTGGGCCTTAAGGGCGAGAAAAATAGAGGATGCTGAGGAGAGAGCTGTTGAGGCAATGGAGCTAATGGGAATATATGAGCTGAGAAACAGGCACGCATGGAAGCTTTCTGCTGGGGAGATGCAGAAGGTATCAATAGCAAGAGCTTTAGCTCTCAGGCCTAAGTACCTCCTCCTGGACGAGCCCACTGGAAGCCTGGATTTCAGCTCAGTTGAATCCCTTGTCAGCATCATAAGGGGGAGAAAGCGTGTCTTGATAGCAACGCATGACCGGGATTTCTCTGAAAAAGTAGCGGATAGAGTGGTGAAAATTAGATATGG
>JAGDWR010000039.1:0-1986 GCA_023269865.1 Candidatus Methanodesulfokora sp. | reverse complement strand
ATGACCGGGATTTCTCTGAAAAAGTAGCGGATAGAGTGGTGAAAATTAGATATGGGAGGCTTGTTCCTTAGGATTAAACTCTACTCTAAGATCTTCTATACGAGAAGCTCGAAGTAACTTACTTTGGTAATTATTAAAGAATCTTTATTTCCTCTATATACTATTTCCGGACTTTGTTTACCGATTTAAGCAGGTCCTTGATAAACTTAACTTTCTAGATGAGATGAAAATATCGGATTATATTGAAGCTCATTGTCAATTTCCAAGATAACAGAGATTATATATGGGAAATTTAGGATTCAAGAGAAACATCACAAACTAGTCCTTCTTAAATCGGCAGCTAATAAAGATAGTAACTTAGGAATTCACTGTAACAACCTTTATATGCAACTGAGGAGCTGAAATTCTAATGCTAGAGATCGTCAAGCTGAGACTGGAGTTCATAAAGAGGATCCTAGAAAACCTCGGCTACATAGCAGAGGTCTCCCCAGAAGAATTTTACAAGTATTTAACAGGCGAGACATATACCAATGATAAAATAACTTTAAAAGAGATATTAGATAATGATTATCTAATGATTCATGAGGTTGTGGAAATAAATGAGCTGAAGAAGAGAGGCCTAAGGATAAACAGAAACACCTTGATCAGCTCGCCCAGGGCCTTGATCTACAAGGCCCATCTAAAGGCCCTTGAGATGGAGTTGAGCTATGCTTCTGATAAGGGAGATAAAAACTGGGTAGTCAGAAGGTTGAAGGATTTAGAAAGCTATTTAAATGAGCCCCATCTATCTGAGGAATTAAGAGCTAAGATGAAAGATCTTCTTGAAAGGTTCAACCCAGCCGATGGATGAGAACTGCTCCGGTTGAGAGGAAACATTTTTCAATTCACCATGCATCTTGATGGGGGATTCAAATAGAGTGGGCTGAGCTTGCTGAGAGATATGGGATGGAGTTAAAACTTACAAAAAAGGAAAGTGGACCCATAAGACTTTATTCTGTCGACTTTCCTGAGATGAAGGACTTTCTCAAGGTATACATATTCTACAGCGAGCCCGCCTTGAAGGTAGCTTCTCACCCTCACATAGTTCTGGATGAATTTCACGAGAGGATGAGAAGGACAGCAGAGGAGATAGCTCCGTTCATAGCATCTAATGTAAGGGGAGATCCTGTTTTAGTCCATGTCCTCAGGGCTGGACCTGGATATCATCTCCATGATGCTCTTTCAGCAAGATTGGATTTAAGGGAGGTGTTCATAAGGACTCAATATGTTTTGAACAAATATATGGATCACAGAGCTGCTAGGGAGATAAAGGTGACATATCAGGATTTCTCACAGCTTAGAAGGGGAGATTTGACTGTGATAAAACCGGACACGGAGGCAACTGGAGGAACAGGGGAGAAGGTTTTGGAGAGAGTTAAAATTGAGGGTGAGCTGAGGGATTGCAGGCTGAGGAAGCTCATCCTCTATGGATTTATTTCAAGAGAGGGCCTTTTGAGGATAGCAAGAAAAGCCAGTTCCATGGGGTTTGAGGAGGTCATGGCGATAGCCCTCATTGATATACCTCATCTATCCTCAAACATGTATGACATGCCTGCATTCGGCCCAGATCTAAGTTTGTGGAGGGAGAGAAGGGAGATAAAAATGATGGGCTCAATAACAGATGTTGAGATATTCAAAAAGCTCCTGATGGAGTATGTTCCAGGAGTTGATCAGCCGGGGGATTTCAGTGAGAGGCAAAAACTGCTTTACGATGGATATAACTGGAAAAGAGGGGAGGTTGAATTTCACCTGAGGAAGAGCGAGGAGGCAATAATGTCAGCTATTGAGACTGGAACTTTAACAGAGAAACAAAAGAGGATAGCTGAGGATGAGATAAAAGCTATATGGAGCACTCTTGAGAGGATAAGGAGGAGGGTATGAGATGATACTCTCAGACAGGGATATACTGAGGGAGATAGAGAGAGGCAACATAAGGATAGAGCCCTT
>JAGDWR010000050.1:3042-5906 GCA_023269865.1 Candidatus Methanodesulfokora sp. | reverse complement strand
TAGCAATTATATCCGGAGGACCGGACAGCATCAGCTATGCTGCTCAATGGAAGGAAAGAGGCTATGAGATTTATCCTATAATATTCGATTATGGGCAGAAAGCGAGGAAGGAAATTACCATAGCTGCAAATCTCTCCAGGAAGCTGGGTTTTATGGAACCTGTTGTCGTTGACATAAGCTCCATGAGCAGAATATGGAGGGGAACTCAGCTCACAGACGAATCTGTTAAAATAGAGGAGGAATATAGACCAAGTGTTGTTGTTCCAATAAGAAACGTGGTCTTTCTCGCCATAGCTAGTGCTTATGCCCTGACAATAGGAGCTGGTGTGGTGGTATATGGTGCTCATCTGAACGATATATCCAGAACGGATACAGGAGAACCTCTTTATCCTGATTGCCATCCTGATACCGCAATTGCATTTGAGAATGTGCTGAAAGTCGCTCATTTTCCAGTTGGAAGAAATAAGCTGGAGATCTGGAGTCCAGCTAGAGAGGGCTTATCCAAATCCGATAACCTCAAAAAGGGATACAGCATAATGAAAGATCTGATATACGAGACATGGAGCTGTTATGACAACAGAGAGAAGCACTGTGGAAGATGTGAGTCCTGCATAAACAGGAAGAGGGCATTTTTAGAGGCAGGAATACCGGATAGAACTGAATACGAGGTGGTTTAATGAGGACATCGAGAAGGTATGTGGCAACAGCAGGGATCATAGCGGCACTATATGTCGTTATGGTTCAGGCATTTCACCCGATAAGCTTTCTTCAGGTGAACATAAGGGTTGCAAATGTTCTTCTGGGGCTTATTCCGCTGATAGGATGGCCAGCCATCCTCGGGATATCAACTGGAGTTTTAATTGGAAACATCACCAGCCCCCTTGGGCCTATAGATCTCCTCAGCTTCATCCCCACGTTCGCAGGATGTTATGCAATATACCTGCTCAGAAGGAGAGCTGCCCTTGTGGTCCTTGGCCTGCTGATCTACTCTTTCATCATATCTGCATGGGTCTCCTTCATGCTGTGGTATGTCTTTAAGCTCCCTTATATCCTCAGCTTTCTATACGTACTTGCTGGTTCTCTGATATCCAATGTCCTCTTGGGATTTCTTCTCTACAAGGCCTTGAGCAAAATCCTCTAGGCGAGATCTCACGGAAAATTTTTATTTGTTTCTCTGTTTCACTCAGAGACCTGATATGAGGACCACGATTTCCGTGATAAAAGCAGATGTCGGAAGTCTTGCAGGCCATCATATAGTGCCAGATCAGCTTTTAGATATAGCAAGAAGATCTCTGGAGGAGGAGAGGAAGAAGGGCATAATAGAGGACTTCTATGTGACATCTGTCGGTGATGATCTTCAACTTATAATGACGCATAGAAGAGGTGAGGACAACAAAGAAGTACATGAAATAGCTTGGAATACATTTAAGAGAGCTGCTGAAGCCGCAAAGGATACCGGGCTATATGGAGCAGGGCAGGACCTTCTGAAGGACACTTTTTCCGGAAATGTCAAGGGAATGGGACCAGGAGTGGCGGAGATGGAGATAGAGGAGAGGCCTTCAGAGCCATTTGTTGTCTTCATGGCTGATAAGACAAGCCCTGGTGCATTTAACCTTCCGATATTCAGGATATTTGCCGACCCATTTAACACAGCAGGTCTTGTCATAGATCCTTCTCTCCACTCCGGCTTCACATTTGAGGTCATGGATGTCATCGAGGGAACTGTTGTAGAGCTAAATGCACCGGAGGAGATCTACGACATCCTAGCCCTAATAGGAACCCTCGGCAGGTACATAATAAGGAAAGTCAGGAGGAGATCAGATGGGCAGATTGCAGCTGTGATGAGCACAACCAGATTGAATTTAATAGCAGGAAGATACGTGGGCAAGGACGATCCTGTGGCCATAGTGAGGGCACAACATGGATTTCCTGCTCTTGGCGAGATACTTGAGCCGTTCTCTCTCCCACACCTTGTTCCTGGTTGGATGAGAGGTTCTCACTATGGGCCTCTCATGCCAGTAGGAATAAAGGACGCAAGGCCAACCAGGTTTGATGGCCCTCCGAGAATAGCTGCTCTCGGCTTTGTTGTGCACAACTCAAGGCTTGTAGGCCCAAGCGATCTGTTCTCAGATGTGGCCTTCGATGAAGCCAGGAGAATGGCTGGTATGATAGCAGATTACATGAGGAGACATGGACCCTTCATGCCTCACAGGATAGAACAGGAGGAGATGGAGTACACAACATTGCCTGGGATAATGGAGAAGTTGAAGGGAAGATTTAAGCCAGCGTGATCCCATGAGATTGTTCGATGCCCACTGCCACCTTGAGGACGAACTATTCGACAACGATAGACATGAGGTAATAATAAGGGCGAGAAAAGCTGGGATAATCGGGATGGTCACCTCTCCGCTGGGAATAAAGATGGCTTTAAAGGCAATCGACATATTCAGGGGAAACGATCTAGTTTATATATCGCCTGGGCTTGATTCTAGAAATTTCTCCGATGAAAAAGCTGCAGAGGAGCTAGCTAACTTCATAAGGTCTGTGAAGGATGGAATAGTTGCTGTGGGGGAGATAGGCCTGGATTACAAATGTGCTAGAAGTGAGGCTGAGAGGGAGAAACAAAAGGAGAACTTCAAGTTCTTGGCAAAATTAGCAGATGAGCTGAACAAACCTGTTGTTATCCACAGTAGATGGGCCCAAAGACATGTACTCAGGATCCTGGATGAGATCTACGCAACTGATGTGATACTACATGCTTTCTCTGGAAACGAGGATGATGTGAGATTTGCAGCAGAGAGAGAGTGGTTCATAAGCATATCCACCAATGTGATCAGGTCATATCCCGTGAGAAAAGCTGCTGA
>JAGDWR010000050.1:0-2942 GCA_023269865.1 Candidatus Methanodesulfokora sp. | reverse complement strand
CTTGACTTAATTCTTCTGGAGTCAGACTCTCCAGCTCTATCTCCTGATGGAGGAAGAAATGAACCGGCAAACATACTTGTGTCTATTGCTGAGATATCCTCTATGAGAAATCTTAAGCCAGAGGAGTTAGCTGAGATAACTACTGAGAACGCATTGAGAGCTTATAAAATCTCGAAAAAGTGATTAAGGAGGAGTTTATCAGCTCTCCTTATTTCGCTCAAAGAATTCTTTTTTGCTTAGAGAGAATTTTATAATCGCAGTCAATAGTCAGCAGGATGAGGTACAGCTTTGATATAATAGGATCGAGGGAGAAAGCTGTTGCCATCATAAAGATGAATTATGAGGGAGATCCAGAGAGGATAGCTGAGGAGATAATGGAGAGGCACAAAAATGTAAAAGCTGTCCTCCTGGAGGAAAGCCCGAGGGAAGGAGATACAAGGCTGAGGAAGCTTAGATTGATAAGAGGATCTGAGGACACTGAAGTAGTTCATGTGGAGTACGGCATCAGGATAAAACTTGATCCGAGATTAGTCTATTTCTCCCCAAGGGAGGGAGAAGAAAGACAGAGAATAGCGAGAAAAGTGAGACCCGGTGAGAAAGTGCTAGTTATGTTCGCAGGGGTTGGACCTTACGCTCTAGCCGTGGCAAAAAGACAACCTGAAGCCCATGTGATAGGCGTTGAGATAAACGAGATAGCTTACAGGTATTTCCTGGAGAACATAAGGATAAACAAGATGGAGGGAAGAGTGGAAGCCATGCTCGGAGATGTGAGAGATGTATGCCCAAAGTTCTTCGGCATGTTCGACAGGGTGATAATGCCTCTTCCGCTTTATGCATATCACTTTCTGGACATAGCGATCAAGAGCCTTAAAAGCTCAGGAGGAGAGCTTCATTTCTATTATTGGGGAGGAGAGGATGCATTTGAGAAAGCGGAAATGCTTGTGAAGGAGGAGGCTGAAAGGCTTGGTTTTTCATCGACTGTTTTGGAGAGAAGGAGGGTTTCAAGCTATTCCCCCAGGACATGGAAGGTGAGAGTGGACTTTAAGTTGGAGAGAAAAATACAACAGTAAGATTTTAAGTCAGCATAGCCAAATTTTCACTGCTCTCCTGGGAGGATGAAATCCGATGAACCGCAATAATGAGACAAATTCGGGCTCAAAGCTCATTGAGGAAATAGAAAAAGACCTTTATTCTGAGTATTATGGGAAATATCTCTCCGATATTGGGATCATTGTTGAGGAAGCAGCAGACGATGTGGTATCTCTCTCCACGAGGAAGTTCATGGATGTAATTAATTTGGAGAGGCAGAAGCTCAGGGAGAGCTTTCTGAACGATGTCATCTTTTATGCAGGAAAGAGGTTCAACAAAGAGGATCTATCAGCTCTGGCTGAGATTTTTGACAATCACTTAAGCGAGATAATATCCTTAGCTTTAACAGCAATGGCAGATGCTATCAAGGGATATTATAAGTACAGAGAATCACAGACGATGACGTCCAAGTTCAAGGAGAGAATAGAGATTGTGATAAAGGAGCTTGCCAGAAAGGAAGCAAGGCTTCGTGTTGCGGAGGAGATGCTGAAGGGATGCAGCGAGATGGAGAAGGAGAACTACATGAGGGATCCGATGTACAGAGTATTGGCATTGCTTGAGGAGAAAGGACCCATGACGGCAACAGAAGTTGCAAGTGAGATAAGGAGGAGTGAGGCAACAGCCAGAAGATATCTAAACAAGCTTATAAGCATGCAGATGGTCTCTAAGGACACAAATCAGAGGCCCTGCGTGTATAAATTTGTCAGGGCCCCCTGGAGAAGAGATCTCTGAAGAAGGAGGAGCTCAAGTGAGATGTGATGTGCTGATAGTTGGTGCTGGAATAGCTGGTTCAACTCTTTCCATGCTTCTCTCATCCAGAGGAGTGGATGTCGTGCAGATAGAGGCCAGAGAGAATGTGGTCAGACCCCATTGCTCTGGAATAATAGGGCTTGATGCATGGGAGAGGCTTCCTTTCAGGAGATCGAGCTGGGTAATAGACAAAATAAGGTGGGCGGAGATAATATCGCCTGGCGGTGTCGTCCTTAGGACTGATGCATCAGCTCTTGTCCTAGATAGGGAGAAGATGGATGAGGATATCTCGAAGGAAGCTGTTAAAAGGGGGACAGATCTCCTCACTGGAACCAGATTCCTGGGGCTAAAAGGCAGGGAGGAGGCAGTTATAATGAACAACACGGGCAAGAAAAGTGTAAAGTTCAAGTTCATCGTGGGGGCTGATGGCGCAGGATCATCCCTCAGGAAGTTGTTTCATGAGGATATCCCTCTTTTGACGGGGGTGAATCTAGCGACAAATGAGGGGCCGAGGAATGGGTACATAGTGAGGGTGAGGAGGGGGAGCTTGTTCTCATGGATCCATCCGAGGGGCAAAATTTTCTACTCAGGGGCGATAGGCAGGGGAGATGAGGCAATGGAATGGGCTTCCTCTCAGATAAGACAGTTCTCCAGAGCTATTGGAGGAGCAATACCTGGAAGAACAATGAGAAGATTTGTCAAGGGGAATATAGCGTTAATAGGAGATTCTGCAGGCCAAGTGAAGCCTTTAAGCAGGGGAGGAGTTTTTTACATAGCAGAGGCATCCAAATTGCTGGCAGAAGAGGTAATCCGCTCGTTAGAGGAGGAGAGGAATTCACTGGCAGAGTATGAGAGGAGGTGGTGGTCCCTGTTCCGGAAGGAGATAATGTTGGGTGAGCTTATGAGAAACATGTTGGATTCGATGAGCAATAGGGACATAGACTTCCTCTTCTCAATGCTGGGTGAGATCCACGGATTCTCCACGGATTTTCAATCAAGCTCGATCTTGAGAGGTGCAGGTGCTGTAAAATCGCTAGCAATAGGCCTAAGATTTCCATTTAAATCAGCTAAATCTATTCTAGAGCTGTTTCTCTCATAGCTCA
>JAGDWR010000091.1 GCA_023269865.1 Candidatus Methanodesulfokora sp. | reverse complement strand
GTCAGCTGGACTGAGTTAAATTACAGCTCTTTTATAATAAAAGAGCCATCAAAGTCGTTTAGATTAGTCTTCATGACTCCAACATGCCTAAAAAGATCGGAACCACAGCTTTGCTATCTTTATCCCAACATGAGGACAATAGTATCATCCCTTGCATCGATATGGAATAGGAAAGCTGAGACAAAGTGTCCAGATCCCAGAACCATGGGGACTTGGGCTAGCTTAAGCTTAATAGAGACAGGCTATGAACTATGCACTAGCAGACCCATACAGTTACAGGGAAATCGTTATCTAGTTGGATTTGTCGGGTGGGTAAACTACAGGGTGGCAGATCATCCAGAATGGAGCAGAGAGGATCACAACATGATGTCAGCTTGGGCACAGACCCTTCTCAGGCTTGGAGAGCTATCAGGTGTAGGTATTGCAAGATCAATCGGATTCGGCAAGATAAGGTACAGCGCCAGCAGATCTGGTGCTCACTTCCTCTAAAACCGCTCCTAAAAGACCCATTCCGGTTCTAATTTCCAAGGAGTATCCTATTTTTCCCTTAAAGAACTTTACTAAATTGAAGTATACTCCCCACGTGCTCTCAGGATCCTTGCAGGATGAGACTTCCACTGTTATTAGACCTTTGCTTATCCATGTCCTCACAGCAACATGAGACTCCCCTATAACTCCTATTCCCAACAGTCCATCTATCTGTCTGTGCACGTAGACATCGAATATAGTGAGTCCGGCTCTGACAACGGACGAGACTATTGCCTCCTGTAGGAACTCCATGTCATCCATAAGAGCTCTATCGACATTGTGAATTTCTCCTATGACATGAAACTCGAAGGCTCTGACCATAATATAAGTCACCTCCTTTGAGAGGACATGGAATGGACAGTAGGTTCAAATAAAAACTTTATGCCGATTGGTCAAAAGCTTAATCTCTATGCCAAAGCTGGCCAAAATTGGCTGATTTTGGCCAAAATGTCTCTTCAGTCTCCGAAAAATCTCTCCTCAATAAGAGCTCGGATTAGCTTTCTTTTTATAATTTCGAGGAATATATGCAGTATAAGCCGCTATGTTTATCAGATTGACAGATAAAAATGAAAAAGATCCCTGAATTGATAAATTCTGATTTTAAAGGCTTTTTGCTCCACTTATCCTCTTGGCCATAGAAGTTCCACTGGGACCGAGTGTTTCAGGCCTACTAACCTCCTTTTTACGTTTTTTGGTTAATTCTGCTACTATTTCGCTAATTTCACTGTTAATAAGAGTTTTTACATATTTTATATCGCCCAATAATGGCCAGTTAGCGTTCTTTTTTGTGAGGAGATTTGGAAGTTCCGCAACAAACGGCCCTGTTTCTCCTCTCATGAAGAACGTGCTGAGCGCGTGAAGCTCCAGCCTGTTTCTTAAGCTTCCTGTATTTGATGACTTTTTAAACGAGAAATTAACTCTTATAAGACCTAAAAATCCATTTAGCTTTGCTACAACTTTGCTTTCATCAACAGATTCCTGTATACATTCCTCTATATATATGAGGTCATCTACTCCAATATTGAACTCCTTCGCAAATTTTTCAGCAGGCCATATGCCAAAGAGCAATGGAATTTCGCCTCTTATCCTGACATTTTGGTCTGATATCAAGTCAATAGCTGCTTCTAATATTATTTTCTGGAACTCTTCTATTTTTTCGTGTTCAAATGGGGCTATCTTCTTTATGAAAGCACCAGATTTTCCCTCTCTTACATCAGAGAAAGTTCTCATATAAGACCTCTCATATCCCTCGTAAAGTCTCTCCAGGGCTGGTAAAATCAGATTAGATTCGTCCAAAAATAACGCTGGATTGCTATCCATGCTTCTTAAGAGATTTTGTCCGTACAGCTTGGTGAGAGGGCCCGGGGAGTCCATTATGACCCAGCCTTCCAGATCCCCTTTAATGCCGACAGCAGGCTTCAATGCGTAGATGAAATATCCTACCTCCTTGTCATAGGAGAGGGAACACTCAACACCAAGTTTTATTAGCATATCATCGTGATGGAAATCCTTTTCTGCCTCTATGCTAATCCCAGCTGTTCCAACTATATTCCAATAACTCTTCTCTTCCATTATCTCCCTTAAAGTCTCTGAAAACAACTTCCTTGATGTTTTCATGCAATTACCTCTTCACTTCCTGCTCTCAACAACCGTCTTTTAATAAACTTATTGTGATCCCTGGAGACGCAGTGAACACGATGTTCTTCAGGATTTTCCTTTTAAGTTCTTCTAACTCCAAAAACACAATCCGCTGGACACGAAAATTAATAGCAAAACTTTTATTCTTTGAATTCAATCCCTCTCATAGGTGAGGGGATGATAGTGAAAAAAGTATCCGATGTAGAGCCCCAACCTATGGCAAATGCCGAGGGAACAACAATAAGATGGGTTTTCAGTAGACCAGAAAATGTCCCGAATTTTGCGATGAGGTATTTTCACATGAAAAAGGGATCTGCAATAAAGGAGCATTTTCATGACTGGGAACATGAGATCTACATGGTGAAAGGGAAATTGATCGTGACAGCTGGAAATGAGAAGGCGGAAGTTTCAGAGGGATATGCCATTTACATACCTCCGAACATACCTCATTCTTTTCTAGCTATCGAGGACTCTGAATTTCTCTGTATGATACCAATAAAAGGTGCTCCTTGAGTGATGTCCTATGGGGATAAGGACCTTCATAGCAGTAGATCTTGATAGCTCTTTAAAGGGGAAAGTAGTCGATCTACAGTCCAGGCTGGAAAAATCGACGGATTATGTGCTAAAGCTAGTCGAGCCAGAGAATTTACACATAACTCTCAAGTTTCTCGGGGATGTAAATGAGGGCAGGCTTGAGAAAGTATTTTATACTGTTAAGGAGACCTTATCAGGCATTAACTCCTTTAGAATCATGCTACGAGGAGTAGGGGCTTTTCCCTCCATAAGAAGGCCTGAGGTAATATGGATTGGGCTTGGAGAGGGAGCAGAAAACTTGATTAAGATAATGACTGCGTTGGAAACTTCTCTTGCAAGAATAGGCTTTCCCAGAGAGAAGAGGGAACCAGTACCACATCTCACAATAGCAAGAGTTAAAAAACCATCGAAAAACGGCATATCCTCCTTCCTGGAATCCCTTGCTGATATGGAGATAGGCTTTATGGAGGTATCAGATGTGAAGGTTAAGAGCAGCACGCTGACTCCTTCTGGACCAATATACAAGGATCTAAAAGTGATTCCCTTGGTGTGATGAGGATGATAATAACTCTTCTGACCGATTTTGGCACTAAAGATTACTATGTCTCCGCAATGAAGGGCGTGATAAAATCCATAAATCCATCGGCAGACATAGTGGATATAACGCATGAGGTAGAACCATTCTCCATACTAAACGGAGCTTTTATATTGTGGCAAGCAGTCTCCTGGTTTCCCAGGAGATCAGTGCATGTTGGTGTTGTGGATCCTGGAGTTGGGACGGAGAGGAAGCCAATAGTTATTCGGGCTGGGGAGACTCTTCTAGTTGGGCCGGATAATGGAATTCTGTTTCCCGCTGCATCAAAGTTATCAGATAAGCTGGAGGTGTTTAAGATAGTGGAGGGAAAATACACTCTACGTAGATCGGGTACGTTTGACGGAAGAGATGTATTTGCACCTGTTGCTGCTCATTTATCAAAAGGCATCCCTGTAGAGGAAATAGGGATCAAGGTGGATGATTTTATCAAGATTGATTTATTTGACTGGAGAAGAGCAGGAGAGGTAATACTGGGTAAGGTCCTGCACATAGATAGATTCGGGAACATAATAACAAATATACCAAATCTTAATGTTAATAATATAGTTCTCAGGATGAAAAATATGGAGATCCCTGTTAGAATCATGAGATCGTATGCTGATGCCGAGGATAAGATATTCCTAGTTGAGGGAAGCTCAGGGCTTTTAGAGATATCCTCCAGGATGAAAAGCGCTGCTGAATTAACTGGTCTGAAAGTAGGCGATTCAATAGAGCTTGTTATCCGATGAGGGTCCAAGTTTACAAAAACTATATATAAAAGATTCTCTCATAGGATTGGGGATCATTGTGAACGATTGCAAGTCTTCTAGAAGGGAGTTTTGTGCAAGATGTTTTTCAATAAAAAGGTGAAGCACATGGAGGAACATGATTTTATAAGGAATCTGAGATCCGTGGGAAAAGAAACTTCTGATGTAGGATCAGTAGCTGTGTGGATGGGTGAACTGGAATCCGGTGGATATCCCGTGCCAAAGGGTATAGTGATAACAAATAAGATGCTTGACTCGTTCTTGAGGGAAAATGGAATCGCTCATGAACTATTTTCTATGATTAGATCTGAAAGAAGTTCGGTTGAGATATCGGAAAAGATATGTAGAATGATAATGTCCGGGACTGTGAGTCAGCGATTGATGAAAAATCTGCTGGAGAGCATAGACTACAACATGGAGAAAGTGCACGAATTGGGATGGGTTTCATTGATAATTTCCCCATCAAACAAAATATTACCAGTTCTATGGAATGAGAAGAACATATTCATACATGGCGTCAGCTTGAAGGGATTAGAGGAGGGATTAAAGGAAATGTGGAAGCTCAGCTTCATTCCTAAAGCTATAGAATTGGCTAAAAATGATCCTAATGTTGTATTGAGCTCTATAGTACTCCTAGATCCAGTGGAGGCAAGTCTATCTGGATGGCTCATAACGGATGATTCCAGCATCACAGTAAAGTCGTCCTTCGGATATCTCAGAGGATTTAATGATCAAAAATATGATACATTTATAATAAATAGATCAGATTTCTCAATAAAAGAGAGAAAAATAGCCGAAAAAGACGTGAAGATTGTAATAGAAAGAGGAGGATTCAAGGTAGTCAAAAAACTGGGAAGTGAGGAAGCAGTATCTCCCTCGATAAATGAGGATATGTTGATGAAACTAGCTACTCTCGGTCTAGATGTCGAGTGGCATCTAGGGGATAATGTCATCCTTCAATGGACCATAAAGGAAGAGCCAACAATAATTCTTGCTGTGAAAAGAAAGGAGGTAGAGATAAAAAAGAAGGAGGAGAGGCATGTCGAGATGGAGGCAAAAATAATTCCGCCTTCAGCTACACTATATCCTATCATTTTAAAATTATTTCTTTGGATTGATGATCCCTTGGAAGCTGAAAGGCTTGGGAGTATAGCAGATGGATTCGTTGTCAGCAGCAGGGTTGCCCAAAAATTATTACAGAAATTGAGCCACACCATAATACTGGAGGAAGGATCAGAAATCCCCCAAAATATGACACAAAAAATATATTTTCTATCCAAGAAGCCTGGAAATAAGGCCTTATTAAAAGTAGAAAGCCTGACGGACGTCTTATTATATAAGAATGGATTCTCCGGTATGCTGATATGCTTAGACACCCTGAGGAAAACACTAAACATGGAGCACAAGGAGGTGTTGGACTTAATAGGAAGGATCATTAGCCCCGCAGAGGGAGATCTGCTGCTAGCTCAGCTAGATGAAGTTCCGGATGTTGACACTCTCAAGAAGATGATGTCCCTTGGCATCACAGGCATTGTTCTCAAATCCATGGACGATGAAAAAGTGCTCCAGCTGAGAAGAGTGGAGAAGGAGCTGCTCCTCAGCACTATATCATTGATATGGAAAAAGGGCTTTAATGTAGTTCACTAATGATATATTGTTATATTTTATAATTATGGTTATATCAATCCTTGCTTTTTTCATTTCTATAGGAAATATGAAGATCCATCTCTCACAACCTAAGCTTTTGAAATTTATATTTATATGCAATCTCTTGTTTGAAGTATAAATATGATGAAGGAGAAGCAGATATCCATAGTCCCACTCGAGGCTGTGCTCCTCCACGAGATCGCCAGTATTTACTGATATGCTGCCCTCGGGT
>JAGDWR010000081.1 GCA_023269865.1 Candidatus Methanodesulfokora sp. | reverse complement strand
AACAGTTAAATTTCAGGTAGGAGGGGAATGCTAGTTGTCGCTCACAGAACACGCGGAGATAGTCCTCATAGAAGACATACTGAGAGGTGATTTTGAGCAACTAGAGCTTGAAAAAGGGAGGCTTTTCAGGCTTCCATGGGGAATGAGCGTCTCAAAGCTTAGAGTTATGGGGATTGTAATATCCTCATTTATATCAGAGGACAGAAACTTTGCGAGACTCACGATATTCGACGGAAGCGGTTCCATAGAGCTGAGATCTTTCGAGGATGGAGTAAGGCTTCTTATCGATGAGAACGGTGAAATTTATGGAATTGGGTCAATACTGGATGTCATCGCAAGACCTAGAAGCTGGAGGGAGGAACTGTACCTTCAGCCGATAATAGTGAGAAAAATAAAAGATCCGAACTACATAATTCTCAGGACACTCGAGCTTCTTGAGAGGAGGATGAGCAGAGTGAAGATAATGTCGAAGATGGAGAAAAGAGCAATAGCTGAAAGCAACCTCCTATACATCGAGAGGACGATAATATCAGCCTTAAAGAATGGACCGATGAGTAAGAATGCCATAATATCCATGTTTCCTCGTGAAAAAGCTGAGGCTATAGAGTATGTCCTCGATAAACTTATTAATGATGGAGTGGTTGAGGAAAGCGGAGATGTCTACACGCTGAGGAGATAGCTATGGGGATGAGAGAGGAGTACCTTAAGATGCTTGATGATGCTTATGAATCCCTTAAGGGGATAATAAAGTTCTCAGGGGAGAGATTCAATCCGCCTGAGCCTATAATAAAGGTTGAGGGGAAGCAGACCCATATTGTCAACTTTAAGGAGCTCTCATCAGCTTTGAACAGGGATCCAAAGATATTCGCAAGGTTTCTATCAAAGGAGGTTGGAAGTCCATATACGCTCACCTTGGACGGATCAAAGCTGATATTTACCACTCCAGTGAAGCCATCTCTTGTGAAATCCAGGATAGATAAGTTCATAGAGATATATGTGATTTGTCCCATATGCCACAGACCTGACACAAAGATAGTGAAGAGCGGAAAAATAATGATCCTGAAGTGCCTTGCATGTGGAGCTGAATCCCCTGTGAAAAGGATATGAGGTGGTGAAGATGCCGAAGAAGGAGAAGGATCAGGAGACATCTCTTGATGCAGAGATGGAGGATCTTCTCCCCATGGACAAGGATCTTGAGGTCTTCGGAAGGGTGATGGAGCCGCTTGGAAAGGGACACTTCAGAGTAGAATGTGTTGATGGAGCGATAAGAATGTGCAGAGTGAGGGGGAAGCTGAAGGGCAGAAGGTCCTGGCTCAAGCCAGGAGATATAGTCCTTGTTTCCATATGGCCATTCAAGAGGGATAGAGGGGATATAGTTGTCAAATATGATAGAGCTCAGGTCGAATGGCTTATTGAAAAAGGCTACTTGGACAGAAGCTGGGCAGTGATGGAGGATGTCTTTTGATCGGCTCGATAGGATAATTGACTCCTTTTTGGAAAGAGAGAAAAAAGAGAAGGACAGGGAGATATTCAAGATAAGACAATATGTTTTCGATGAGAGAACGGTGAGAAACATGCTTTCCTTATTCAACAGGGGAATAATAACTGATTTCAACTGGATAATATCGATGGGGAAGGAGGCAGCTGTCTTATCTGGCATAGGGCAGCAGGGAGAAATAGCTATAAAAGTATATAAATACGTATCAAGTTTTAGAAGGCATCTTGATTACATGGTGGGGGACAGGAGATTTCCCAGCTCTCCGAGAAAGATAATAGAGATGTGGGCCAGGAAGGAATATAGGAATCTGGTGAGAATGAAAAAAGCAGATGTTAGAGTTCCTGAGCCATACGGAGTATCTGGAAATGTGCTTGTCATGCAGCTTATAGGCTCAGATGGAGTTCCAGCGCCACACCTCAGGGAAGTTGAGCTTGAGAATCCAGAATTAGTTCTCAAAATGATATTAGATGATGTTAAAAAAGCATATTATAAAGCAAGACTCGTGCATGCTGACTTGAGCGAGTACAACATTTTATATTGGAGGTCTCTCCCCTGGATGATAGATCTCTCCCATGCGGTTGTGGTCGACCATCCAATGGCAGATGATCTTTTGAGGAGGGATATTCAGAATATAGTAAGGTTCTTTCAGAGGAGATATGGTGTCTCACCTCCGGGTGATTATGTTGCAGGAGATCTCGATAAAGATACCGAGGGAGAGGATAGGGCCTCTAGTGGGAAAATCAGGCTCGATTAAGAGGAGGCTTGAAGAGCTATCAGGAGCAAAAATAGAGGTAAACAGCTCGACTGGAGAGGTTAGAATAAGGTTTGATGAGGTAAAAGATCCACTAATGCCCCAGAAGATGCTTCAAGTTGTTAGAGCAATAGGAAGGGGGTTCAACCCTGAGATAGCGATGAAGCTCCTCGACGATGAGTACACAATGGAGGTGATAGATCTGAGAAAATACGTGGGAGAAAGCAAGAACCAGATGATCGCAAAGAAGGGGAGAGTTATAGGGGAGAAGGGGAAGGCAAAGAAGTATATAGAGGAGAGGACCAACACTAACATATCAGTTTACGGTCACACTATTTCAATAATAGGAAAATATTATGATATAATACCCGCTAAAGAGGCAATAGAGGCATTGCTGCAGGGAGCAAGACACTCAACTGCATATAAGAGGATGGAGAAGGCAATGGCGATGATGAAGGACCTCTCCCTTATGGAGCTCTCCCTTAAGAGGAGGGAGAAAGTTGAGGAGAGAGAGGATTGAGGAGATAAGTGCTGCTGATTTCTTCTACAGGAATAGGGCAATTGCAGGATTTGACAATCCCGTCAGAGCAACTTACACCATAGTTAGGGAGCTCGTGGAGAACTCATTGGATGCTGCCGAGGAAGCAGGGATACCTCCAAAAATAATGATAACAATGGAGAGAATTGAGAGAAAGGAGAACGGGTCAGATCTGATGAAAATAACTGTTAGAGATAATGGCATAGGTCTATCTGCTGAGGAGATACCCAGAGCCTTTGGAAAGGTATTCACAAGCTCTAAATACAGGCTTATACAGAGCAGAGGAACTTTTGGCCTTGGAGGGACTATGGCTCTTCTCTATGGACAGATAACGACAAACAAGCCGTTTATTGTTTCATCAGCGAAGAAAGGGGATTATATAAACAGGATGACGATGATGATAGATGTTCAGAAAAATGAGCCCATTGTGATAAAAAGAGAGGTATTGGGAATAGCTGAAAGGTCTTTTACAGCAGTTGAGAGCTACTTTGAGGGGAGCTATGCAAGAGCAAAGAGGAAGATAGTCGATTATTTGTATCAGACGGCCATAGTTGTGCCATATGCTGACATAATGTTTGTTGATCCGGATGGAGTTGTCTTCCTCTTTCCGAGATCCACTGATGAGATGCCTCCAAGGCCGAAGGAATCCCTATTTCACCCAAAAGGGGTTGATCTAGAGCTGCTTCAGAGGCTTATAAGGGCATCGAGGGCTAACACTGTGAAGGGATTTCTGAAGACATCATTTCAGAGGATAGGGGACAAGACAGCAGATGAGGTTCTAGCTTTAGCTGGAATACCGGCTGAAAAAAGGCTGAAGGACCTGAAGAAGGAGGAGATAGAGGCCCTTTATAATGCTTTAAGGTCGTATGATAAGTTCATGGCTCCTGATCACACAGTATTATCTCCCCTTGGAAAGAAGCTGCTGGAGGAGGGGATAAAAAAGGAGCTGAGACCTGAGTTTGTTTATGCAGTTCAAAGGCCTCCATCAGTCTATGAGGGCCATCCATTCATAGTTGAGACAGCAATAGCATATGGAGGGGAGATAAAACCGGCAGGTGAGATACAGCTCTACAGATTTGCAAATAGAATACCCCTTCTTTATGACGCGACAGCAGACGTGTCCTACCAGGTTGCGAAGGGGATAAACTGGTCTAACTATGGGATAAGATCTCTTGAAGAGGAGCCCATAGCTCTTTTCTTCCATATAGTCTCGACAAAGATACCGTTCAAGACCGTAGGAAAGGAGTATATAGCAGCAGTCCCAGAGGTAGAGAGGGAGGTTGAGTTGGGATTCAAGACTTGTGCAAGGGAACTTAAGCTCTATCTGTACAGAATAAGGAGAAAGGAATCTCTTGCTAAGAGGGCTTTCCTCTTCAGGAGGTTTTACGAGATAGTTGCTGAGTGCGTTGAGGATATAACTGGGGAGAGGCCGTCTGTCGAGGTCCTCCTGAAAACAAGGTTTGGTGATCTGTATGAAGGATCTGGTGAGGGAGAAGATAATTCAGGTGGCGAGGAAAGTTAAGGAGGATATAGATAAGGGGAGATTTCCAGAGCTCAGCTATCCCCCCAACTCTAAGGCCAACATAAAGTTTTTAGAAGAAAAAGGCTACTTATTCGAGCCAAAGAGCTTCAGCACGATAAGCGGGGACAGAGTGAAGAGCCTCAGGACCCTCTCAGGTGTCTTATATGGCTTGAGCAGAGCGCTTGACCACCTTGAGAATGGGTTAACCATGACAAAGAGGGACTTCTACTATTTGCACAAGGTTCAGAAGTTCAAGGGGACTCTGTTTCCGAAGGAGCAGAGGGAGACAGATGCCAGAATAATTCTGATGGAGCTACTCCTCGGAATGCCTAGGGAGGCTTTCTCCATAACAAGCGACCCAAGAGGATGGATATACGGAGATATAGAACTTGTAGATAGAAGTGGAAGGCTGATAAGGGCGAATGAAGTTGGAGAGATGGGATACTCAGTTCCGCCAAGGCCTGAGAACATAACATTCAAGAGAATAGGTGTTAAAGCAGTTGTCGCAATAGAGAAGGTGGGGCCTGCCAAGAACATGATAGAGCTCGGCATACCTGAGGAGAAAAAGATAGGAATAGCCATACTTCAGGGACAGGCATCCAGAAACATGAGAAGGTTCTTGAGGATGCTCTCTGATGAGGGTGTTCCCATAGCTGTCTTGACCGATCTATCCCCCTGGTCCCTGAGGATAGCAGCTACAGTGGTTTACAACAGCATAAATTCAGCTCATGTAGAGGGATTGGCTGTCCCTGAGGCTAGATTTATAGGGATAAAGACGGATGATGTGGAGGAGGGCTTCTTCTCTGAGTATAAATTTGCTTTAGAACCGTTGACCCAGATGGATTACAAGGCAGCTGAGGACAACAGACACCTTCCGAATTTACAAGCTCCTATATGGCAGAAGGAGAATAACTGGTTCTTAGAGAAGAAGATGAAGGCAGAGCTTGAGATATTCAAGGCAATGAGTCCTTCTGCTAGAGATTTGAAGAGGCTTTATGTGGAGTATCTATCGATGAAGTTGGAGGAGGCCTTAGGGATAAGCATATGATCTCAGAAATGTTTTTATATCCCGCTAGCAGGATAATATGGGCTCCGGTGGTGTAGCCCGGCCAAGCATGGAGGCCTTTCGAGCCTCAGACCCGGGTTCAAATCCCGGCCGGAGCACTGCGGGGGTAGCCAAGCCAGGTCCAAGGCGCCCGGTTCAGGGCCGGGTGAGCGTAGGCTCGCGTGGGTTCAAATCCCACCCCCCGCATTACATATAAATAATAAATGAAGTAATATACTGTTATATGATTTTGTTATATAAACTTTTTTTTTTCACTGCGGTAAAGATTTTTAGCTACTTACATCCTATTGATTGTGGTGTGAGCATGACAGGAGAAGTTTCCCCGTTCGGGGGGGCTTACAATAGAGTCCTTGCTTAAGCCCTTCGTCAAGACAATAGTGATAAAGGGCAAACCAGGTGCAGGAAAGACAACCCTCTCCCTTGAGCTCATAAGAATGGCTGGATCTGGCCTTTATGTTTCCACAAGAGTTGCCCTGAAGGAGCTAGTGGATCAGTATCCTTACATAAAACCTCTTGTCGAAGAGGGAGCTGTGAGGGGAATATCTTTTGAGGATTTAAGGCTTGGATCAGCTGCAGATGTAATGGAAGCTGTTATAAAGGCGACAGAGGAGCTTAAAAATCCAGTGATAATCCTTGATTCATGGGATTC
>JAGDWR010000004.1:4798-6107 GCA_023269865.1 Candidatus Methanodesulfokora sp. | reverse complement strand
GGCATATTCTCAGCTCTGTACGGAGGGCTTGTCGGAGGAATAGGCGCAGCCATAGGGATATTCATATCCGATGTCATGACCCATGGAAATGCTTTTCTGAGCATTGCAGTTGGAGTTCCTGCAAATTTCCTCTGCTTCTACCTGATAGGCCTTCTTACAGATAAGTTTAAGCTTAAAGAGCTTATGCCAGCAAGGAGGAGGAAAGCCTTTCTCATCTGGATTCTGGCTTCATCAGCTGGCCTAGCCATGGGCTCAATGGTGATAGGGATAGGGCTAACTCTGTGGAGTCAGCAGTTTCCAATGCCCTTTCAACATGAAGTGCATCCGATATCCCTGGAGGCTGGACTTATAATAGCTCTCTGGACCTTTGTGTCTGAGTTTCCATTCCTCTGGTTCCTTGTGCCCCCTGTTTTGGAGGTGGCGAGGCGAGTTGCATGAATGTGATAGGATTGGACATAGGAGGCACGACGACGAAAGCTGTTCTTCTCTCAGGAGATAAAGTAAAACACTCTGTGAGCGTAACGGGATCTGAACCCATTGTATCCGCATCAGGTGCCCTCGGAAAATTGATAGAGGAGGCCAAAATTCAGCTCTCAGAGATAAAGCTTGTTTCCTGCACTGGAGGAGGGGCTAGGCACATAGGCTGCTCTCTTCTTGGTCTCAGAACTGTGAGGGTGGATGAAATAGAGTCCATAGGATATGGAGGGCTTGTTCTATCTGGATTGGATGAAGCAGTAGTGGCGAGCATAGGAACAGGAACTGCTGTTGTTCATGCAAAAAGGCATGAGGATGGGATTATCTCCAAACATCTAGGCGGAACTGGAGTGGGTGGTGGAACTTTAACTGGATTGGGAAGGCTTTTGCTGGGGAGAGGGAGCGTTGAAGGTATAATAGAGCTCGCAGAAAAGGGGAAGCATGAGATGGTCGATCTTCTCGTAAAGGATATAGTTGGAGGGCCCGTGGGGAACCTTCCAGCTGAAGCAACTGCATCTAACTTCGGCAAGGTTGGAGATGGGACTGAGCTAGAGGATATAGCTGCTGGGTTAGTTAGGATGATAAGCGAGGTTGTTGGAACTGTGATCTGTCTTGCTGCAAGATCCGTTGGACTAGAGGAAAGAATAGTCCTTGTGGGGACTGTTCCAACCATAAAAATGCTGGGCGATCAGATAGTGGGCACCATATCGATGCTCGGTGGACGTGCTATGATTCCGGAGAATGCATCCTATGCTGTGGCAGTTGGAGCTGCAATGAAGGGGAAATAAAAAAGATTAGAATAGGTTTATGGATTCTTAAGCGATTAGCTGTGTTG
>JAGDWR010000004.1:0-4698 GCA_023269865.1 Candidatus Methanodesulfokora sp. | reverse complement strand
GGAAATAAAAAAGAAGAGGTTAGAATTGCTTAATCTTCTCTTCTATCCTCTTCCTTATGTCCTTTGGTATGTAGGGCCTTTCGGGCAGAAGTCCTTGAGGCCTGTATATTAATATTATTGCTGTTATTATTCCGAGAAGTATGTAGTCAAGCCATACGACATCGAAGGGGAGAAATGCCTCAAAGGAGTGCTTATAGTATATTATGAGCTTGTCCAGTGCCACGAAGATAGCTGTGCCTAGAAGAGCACCTCTATTGCTCCCTATTCCTCCCAAAAGCACCATCAGCCATGGAAGGAAGGTCCAGTAGAATCTTGTGTAAGTTGGCGTCACATATTCCCCGTAAAGAGTCCAGAGAGTTCCAGCCATTCCGCATAAAGCAGATCCAATTACTATAGCTATTGCTCTATATTTCACTAAGCTCTTTCCTAGAGAGGCAGCAGCCACTTCATTCTCTCTTATTGCCTTCAAGGTCCTTCCAAGTGGTGTTCTCTCCAGATATTCAGCATAAAGGTAGGAAATTGCTGCAATTACCAAAATAGCCAGGGTAGCAACGCCATATCTGTAGCCCCCAGCCCACCCGTAAACAGATGGCACTTGAACGCCGAAGGCTCCCCCTAAAAGTGGTTTGTACGCAGTTGCTATCACATTTATTATCTCAGCAAAGGCCAGAAGGGTTATAGCAAGGTAGTCCTCCCTAAGCCTTATGGCAGGCGCTACTTGAATGAGCCCTAGAACAGCACCAAATGTTGCTCCGATGGCCAGGTATATCAGGATCAATATGAAGGAGGTCATTGGCTGAGTATTGAGCATTGGATTTACCATACTCAGCACAGCAGTACAGTCAATAACTGGATCCAGATCTGTCTTTATCCCAAGAATCCAGACAGCTATTCTAGTTGCCATATTTCCTGTTATGTAAGCCCCCCCAGCTATGGCAAACATCAGCCCGAACTGTGGTATGCCAGCTAATCCCCTCTGTATATTCAAGCTTATCGTCACTATTAGATATACCCCAAAAAGGGCCAAGAAATCCGTCATGAAAAGGGCTATCTCATTAAGAGGCAACTGCATATCAACCCCTCCTTATTTTTATAGCCACAAGACCTTTGGGAACTAGAACTAGAGCTACAGCCATTGCTGCCAGCGGAATAATGGGCGCATATTCAGTTATCCAAGGACCGACAAATGATGCTAGCACTGAGATCAGAGCAACTTTAGCAAAGCCTATGAGGAAGCCCCCAAGAGGAGCACCATAGATCTGATCAAGTCCTCCAAGTATGCTTGCACAGAACATCTCTGCTATGTATAACATACCTATGTAAGGACCACACATCGTGTAGAATGGCAGAAGAGCACCAGCAACACCTGCTATGCCCCCTGCTATAAACCAGGAAAAGAGGAGCATCAAGCTAACATTTATTCCGAGGGTTTGAGCTAAGGCTGTGTTCTCCATGCAAGCCCTCAGGGCTACCCCTAAGGTTGTCCTATTAAGTAAAATGTAAAGCAGTATCACTGTTGTTATCAGGGCTAAGAGTGAGATAACAGCCACTCCTGGCACGCCTCCTATTGAGAAGTCCAGACGACTGTAATATATCATCCTGGCAAGGATCTTGTAGGTTGTCTGAAGGTCATCAGCCAATACATTTAATAGACCATAGAGAAGTATATCATATGAAAGAGTTGCTATCATCAATATGAATATAGAGGACCTTCTCCTCCTCAGAGGTTCGAGAATGGCGTAGAACAGCACAAGGCCCTCTAACCCTCCAAGTATGAATCCTAGGAACATCCCGAGGTATGGATGAAATCCCATAAGCGAAACTATTGTGGCAGAGTAGACGCCTGTTGTCACAAAGGAAGCATGAGCAAAGTTTGGAACTTTCGTTGTCCTGTAGAGGAGGGTTATACCTATGGCCATAAGAGAGAGAATAGAGGACCAAGTAAGAGCGCTTATAAGGGTTCCTAGACTAATTATCTCCACTTTACTCACCCATCCCAAGGTATAATCTCATTATCTCCTTCTCGCTCGCGAGATCAGAGGGGCTGCCCCTGAATATGATCTGTCCGCTGACAAGGACATAAGCCCTATCGGCTATTTCCAAAGCTTTTTTGACGTTCTGTTCGACTAGTACAACGCTTATCCCTCTTTCCTTCCTTATCTCATTTATCTTCTTTATTATCAGATCCACATAAAGTGGCATTAAGCCAGCTGTTGGCTCATCAAGTAAGAGTATTTTAGGATCTCTTATCAATCCTATGCTTATAGCTAGCATCTGTCTCTCTCCACCGCTTAGGGTTCCAGCCCTCTGCTTCCTTCTCTCACTTAAGATTGGAAATATCTCAAATATCTCCCTCAGCTTTTTGTCTATATCAGGTATCTTTGCATAGGAAGCTGATATCCTAAGGTTCTCCTCGACTGAAAGCTCTGAGAATATATTGATCATCTGAAGTACGTAAGCAATGCCCTTTCTCGCTATAACATGAGCTGGGAGTTTTGTTATCTCCTCTCCATCTATCTTCACGCTGCCTGAGTATATGTCAGCTATGCCAAAGATGCTATTGAGCAGTGTCGTTTTCCCAGCACCATTGGGCCCTACTACAGCCACTATCTCCTCCTTGTCACAATCAACAGAGACATCGTAAAGCACATGGAGCTTTCCGTAGCCTGAGTTCAGGGATTCAACTTTCAGCATATCAACCACCTATGTATACCTTTCTCACATTCTCATCTCTTGATACTTCCTCAGGAGCTCCCTCGGATATAATTCTGCCCTGGTGCATTGCGTAAACAAAGTCAACGTACTTAAGAGCTATATCCAGTCTATGCTCTATTATGAGAAATGAAAGCTTCATTTCATCTCTCAGCTTGACTATGTGTGAAAATATGTTGTGAGCAAGCTTCGGATTTACACCTGCTATCGGTTCATCCAAGACCAGCATTTTTGCATCTGACATCAAAGCCCTGCCTATCTCTATCAGCTTAAGAGCGCCTGCGTCAAGGGATGCAGCTTCTTTATCCCAGTATCTCTCTAGGCCAAGAGTTTTCATTATATCAAAGGCCCTATCAATTTTTTCATCCTCAAATTTCTTCCATGAGCTTTTGAATATGTGCTTTGTGAACATCTCTCCTGGGTGTCCTCTTGAAGCTATCAGCAGGTTCTCAAGAACAGATAGCCTTAAAAATGGGGATGGTATCTGAAATGTCCTCACAAGCCCCTTCTCATAAGTTTTATGGAGAGGTAAGCCTGTGATGTCATCCCCCTCAAAGACAGCTCTTCCCCCATCTGGCTTATAGTATCCTGTTACTGTGTTGACAAATGTTGTCTTTCCGCAACCATTTGGACCTATCAGGAGAGTTATCAGACCTTTTCTTGCGGTGATGCTCACCTCATTTACTGCAATCAACCCGCCGAATCTCTTGGTCAGCTTATCAGTATATAGAATCGAGTTTTCACTTGTCATAAGATCAACCTCTTAAGAATAAAAAAATAAAAATAAAAAAGGAGATCACAAGGGTGGTAGCTTTATTATCCAGTTCATAGCCTTAGTTGTTGCATCGTATAGGGCTATCAGCTTCATCTGGCCGTCTATAACAGCATATACCTCCTCATTTTGTGTTGCTCTGTCATTCTTATCATTGAATGCACAGTTTCCAGTTGCTCCCCAGTACATCTTGCCCACTAAAGGTATTGCTGTCTTTATAGCATCAGCATCATATTTTCCTGCTAGAAGCGTTGAGAGGGCTATGACCCAGGCTGCATCATAGGAAGCTAATGCCCATATATCAGGCTCCTCTCCTATTGCCTTCTTCACTTCATCCACAACATGCCTCTTTATTGGAGAATCAGGCGATGTGAACTGGACGCATACAAGCCTTACCTTTGTCGCAAGAGCTCCGGCCTCCTTTAGAAGCTCGGTTCCTGGATAGATTGTGTCAGGAGCTATCCATTGCAGGTTGAGCAATGGGCTCTTCCTCTGAGCTGCTTGGGTTAGCATTAAGGTTAGATCTGGCTCCCATCCATTCTCAAACACAGCAACCTTTTCTCCCTTCTGTATGTATGGTGCAGCTGCTTTCTCCATCTGATCTAGTATTGGGGTGAAATCCTTTGTATCAGCAGGAAATATTATGTCCTCGCTTGGCAGTACTGTTATCCCATTTGCCTTTGCAACCTCCTTAAATGCGTCCTTTATTGCCAAGCTGTATGTTACATCAGCTGTCACCATAACCACATATTTGATCCCAAGCTCTTTCAGCACATTGACAAGCGATTCAGAATCTGGGTAGGAAGACTCTGCCACTATC
Organism: Candidatus Methanodesulfokora sp.; assembly: GCA_023269865.1. Lineage (GTDB taxonomy): Archaea > Korarchaeota > Korarchaeia > Korarchaeales > Korarchaeaceae > Methanodesulfokora. The sequence goes on along the minus strand of JAGDWR010000004.1, from coordinate 394 downwards.
CTAAAGACGTATCCGCCTGGAGGAGCCACCTTCTCCCTAGGGGCAGTGGAAGCAGATGCCACAATTATGATCTTGTTGGAGTTTGCATAAGCAGCTACTCCTCTTGTCTCTCCGCTGGTGAGGGATCCGAATATCACCTTAATACCCTTAGCTGCCAGCGATTGAGCCTTCTGAAGGGCCAGGTTGGGATCGCTTGCATCATCCTCATAGTAGAACTTGAACGTCACATTTAGCCCTAACGCTTTTACAAAGTCATTTATATCCTTCTCAGCAACTTTTGCTACAGCTACAGCTCTGATGCCAGAGGATCCCCAGGATCCACTTTGAGCATTTATGACACCTATCGGTATCTCCTTGGGTAGACCAGTTGGGGCTGGTGGTGGAGTAGGAGCTG
>JAGDWR010000048.1:3814-6247 GCA_023269865.1 Candidatus Methanodesulfokora sp. | reverse complement strand
GCTGGATTGATAAGCCTATAATGAATGCAAAAGCTGTAATTAGTGATCTTACTGGACAGGATATCTGCACACTAACATGCGGCTGGACTGCTATATGGCATTGCTTTGTGATAGGCGCAACAACAGGCGAAATAGGTGGAGTAATATGCAGCATATTTTGGCTGTTCTTCTGCTGGTATATATGTACATATACGTAATAAGGCCATGAGGCGCTGACGAAAAGTTTATCAGTTTAAAAAAAGGTGATGGTATGGGTAGAAGAGAAATCACCCTCCCGCTTATTTTGTTGCTATTTTTTCACAGCAGGCAATGCGATAATTGCAGCATATCTCTATCTTTGCTATGGAGATGCCGGAGCTTTAAGGAAAGCAATGCTGGGATCCCTAGGGGCTCTCATAGCTTTTTTTGAAATTCTTATAATAATATGGATAAGTAAGAAGTATTTCAAGGACTACAAGTGGCCTTAGCCTCTTTTTCATCCAATGAGACTAAAAATGATCGGCATGTAAACAGTGGATAGAAATACAGAAGAAGATTCCTTCAGTTTTTAATTTCTTAAAGCAATTTTTTATGCTTTAGTATGATTGTGTATAAAGCATTTGGGAAACTAAAGCAACATATTTTATAAGCCCCATATATCATGATGATCCTCGCATCCGAATCAGGGGAGATATCACTGAAGTCAGATATAGTGAGGAGGAAGTTCGAGAGGAAGCTTGTGGAGAACATAAAGAAAGCTGTTCCAAATTCTTCTGTGAGGAAGCTGGGTGGAAAGCTTGAGATAGAGGCAGATGACTCCTGTGTTGAGAAGCTGAGGAGGATATTTGGCATAGCATGGATCGCGAGGGCAGATAAGATAGATTCATCCGATTTAAAAGATATAGAAGAATTCTTCAGGAGAAGATGTGAGGAGTGGATACCTGCGGAAAAGAGCTTTGCAATAAGGGCTAGAAGGGTAGGGAACCATCCATATACAAGTTTGGATCTGGCAAAAAGGCTCGGATCAATTGCAAGGAGAAGAGTGGATTTAAAGAACCCGGATGTAGAGGTGTTTGTGGAGGTAAGAGGGGATAAAAGCTATTTCTACGTTGGAAGGGAGAGGGGACCTGGAGGCCTCCCGCTCGGAACTGCCGGCAACTTGGTTGCATTAATCTCAGGCGGGATAGACTCGCCTGTTGCGGCCTGGATGATGATGAGGAGAGGTGCCTCCATAACTGCGCTATATGCCAGATCCCCTCTCTCACCGGAGGGATTTGAGAGGTTCGTGAGGGTTATAAGAGTCCTGAGGGAGTGGCACATCGGGGAGGAGCTTAAGGCATATGCCTACACAGCGGATTATGAGATCCCATCTAATTTCGCAAAGTACGCCTATGTCCTGGAGAGGAGGATAATGCTTAGAGTTGCAAATGAGCTTGCAAGAAGGGTTGAGGCAAAGGGGATAGTCACAGGAGATTCCCTTGGCCAGGTATCATCCCAGACCCTGGACAACCTGATGGTGATAGATGAAGCATCTCAGCTTCCTGTATACAGGCCTTTAATATCGATGGACAAGGATCAGATAGCTGAAATTGCGAGAAATATAGGGACCTTCAGCATATCAACAGAGAGGACATTTCAGGAGTGCGGGAGCCTCACTGTCTGCATAAGGAAGCCCGTCACAAGGGCCAGGCTTGATAAAGTGCTTGAGATAGAGAGGGAGATAAAAGCAGAGGATATGGTCAGAAGAAGCATTGAGAGCATTCAGGATGTCACATCAATAATCTGAGAATTGATAAAAGCATGTCAGCAGATTTCCTCACCTCAGAGCTCAATCCCTCGCCTAAATTCATGCTCTTGGGCTGAATCCCAAGGATATATGCCTTGGGCTTCACCTCCTCAAGGAGCTCTATTAGGAGGGATAGTGGAAGTCTGTGCGTGCTTATTGCTGATGGAGCTTCCCTTAGCTCTGAAAATATCACAGATCCTGGCTCCCCTCCAAAATCCACGGCATCTATGAAGAGTATTGTGTCCGGTTTTTCATCCCTTATCCTGTGGATGCAGTCCTCAGGAAACTCCGTTGTTATCGCATTCTTCAGTCTTCTTCCGATGTATATTCCAACTCCATCATCCCCTCTAAGCTCATTTCCGATGCATACTACCATGTACTTCCCCTTGAGAGCCCTTTTTATCCTGTCCTTTAAATCCTCAGACATAAGCTCACCTTTATCAGACCCCGAGGAAGATCCTGAGAAGCTATATCTGTTAAAAGCTTTATTTATTACACGAAAAAGTTATAAGCAAGCAGTGAGCATGAGCTTAATGGATCTGTACGAAATCCTCAGCACTCTGGCAATCCTGATATCAATAGCATCATCATCTGCTGGACTGGGATACTGGTTGGCAAAGCAACTGGGGGAGATAAGGGGGAGATTTGAGGGGATTGATGAGGAGTTT
>JAGDWR010000048.1:1592-3714 GCA_023269865.1 Candidatus Methanodesulfokora sp. | reverse complement strand
GGAGATTTGAGGGGATTGATGAGGAGTTTAAGAAAATTGATGAGAGATTTAAGAAAATTGATGAGAAGTTTGAGAGGATTGATGAGAGATTTGAGAGGATTGAGAAGAGGATAGGAGATCTTGAGAGGGGCTTTTATGGCTTCAATGAGCTCCTCTTGAGGGTGCTTGAGGCGAGAAATGTGATAACAAAAGTTGATGCAGTTACCCTTGCAGTTGCTCTCAACTCCTTGATCCCCCGTTCCTCCACGAAGTACTACACGAAGGAAGTGGAGGAGAGATTGAGACAACTGCTCAACAAGGACCTTGAGAGCTACACAATGGACGACATAAGGTAGCTTGAGAGGATAGCTGATCTCATGTCGAATGAGTACATGGTCTCAAGGAGAGAGGAGCTTCTGGATTATGCTGCAAAGCTCAGGATAGCAGCAATGGTGTTCAGGATAGTGTTTGTGGAGCCAAAGCTCAGGAAGCTCAAGGAGTGGCCGCTGGGATATACGGAGGGAAAGACATCTGATACTGGCTGACTGCCATATGGATACTAGATAACATCTATGTTACCGCATAGTATTACTGCAAAATATTTATGAATTGAAAATAGAGGATTAAAAGCTGTTCTCGAAAGGGCTGTATATGCTATCGCTGAGAAGAGAGGAGCTTCCAAGCGAGTGGGATGTTGTTGTGATTGGAGGGGGGCCTGCTGGAATAACATCATCCATATACCTAGCTAGATATGGTCTAAAAGTCCTTATGGTCGAGAGGAGCTCTATAGGAGGAAAGGTGTCAGTAAATCCTATAATAGAGAACTTTCCAGGCTTCCCCTCAATAACAGGAGAGGAGCTCTCAAGGATGTTCCATGAGCATGCAAGGAAGTCTGGTGTGAAGATGCTCTTCCCTGATGAGATCGTCGAAATGGATCTGGATGGTGATGAGAAAAAGTTGATGACAAAAAGCGGCAGAAAACTATCCGCTAAGGCAGTGATAATAGCCACAGGAGCTGAGGAAAAGAAGCTTAACGTCCCTGGTGAGGCCGAGCTTTATGGAAGAGGAGTCAGCTATTGTGCTGTCTGCGATGGCCCTCTTTTCAGGGACAAGAGAGTTGTGGTGGTTGGAGGTGGGAATACAGCTGCTGTCTCAGCTTTATACCTGGCAAAAATTGCAAAGGAGGTGATAGTTGTGCACAGGAGGGGAAAGATGAGAGCTGAGCAAGCTTTGACGGAGAGGCTTGAATCCCTTCCAAATGTGAGCTTCAGGTGGAACAGCTATATCACTGAGATAATAGGAAAGGAGAGAGTTGAGGGAGTCAGGATAAAAGGGGAGAAAGAGGAGGTAATACAGGCAGATGGCATCTTCATATTCGTTGGAGTTAAGCCTAATAGTGATGTAGCAAGAAAAGCTGGCGTGAGCACAGATGAAAATGGCTTCATACTTGTGGATTACTGGCAGAGGACGAATAAGTATGCAGTATACGCAGCTGGGGATATCACAGGGGAGCCGATGCAGATAGCAAAGGCTGTCGGGGAGGGTGTAAAGGCAGCTGTTGATGCATACAACAGGGTTTTCGGAGGGGCTTATGGAAGCTCGGAGCAATCTTGGAATCCAGTTCCATGCAGATCTGACGAAATATGACAAGCCTCGCCCTTAGGGTCGGTTTTGAACTCTCCTGACCTTATACTCCATGTCTATCTCCTTATCCCTTCTGTCATCTATCCTCACTGTGGTCACAATCCTCATCACTCCAAGCCTGTGGAGCTCGTCGTGAATCTCCTGAAGAAGGCATCCTAGTTCCCTCAAGCTTGAAATCTCAAAAGAGGTTCCCATAGGCCCAATCCAGTGTTTTATTCCTCTTTTCCTCAAAACCTCAACAGCTGCCCTTATGTAATCCCCGACGCTGGGTGATCCAGTTCCTATCGGATCAACTGCTACCTCCACTATCAACGGCATGTGCAATAAATGCGCTCCTTAATAAAAGCTAAGTATAACGAATGCCACCATGAGGACAAAATGTCGTCATCAGTGGTCTCAAAATGGGAAGTTTCAGTGAAAGGGCTAAAACTCCTAAAAATCTTCATCAGAGTATATAACATAAAGCACAATTATGATGTAAAAGATTTTCTTGAGGAAT
>JAGDWR010000048.1:0-1492 GCA_023269865.1 Candidatus Methanodesulfokora sp. | reverse complement strand
GATATGGACTCAAGAGCGTAGAAAAGAGCAGATGTGTATATGAGGAGGAGAAGAAGCTTGGGAAGCATGGATGCCGCGAGAGATATAAGGGCTATTAAGATGATAATAAGCAAGGCCCTATCACCCGGTCTTGTCTCGTAAATAGCGTTCGTTCCATAGAACAGCACGATGAGACATGGTATGCCTAGAAAAATCAAGTAAAAAATAGAAATGAAGGGAAAAGGATGCAGATCCCCCATTATTTCAGGAAAGATAAGAGGGCTGAAACATGCGACGTACAAGCAGGAAATAGAGCTTATGATAAAGCAGAAAATGGGGAGGTAGAGGAAGATGAAGAGCCTTCTTAAGAGCTCCTCTTTCCCCATTTCTAGGGCTATTTTCATCCTCCTGTCATCCATATAATTGTCCTGTACGTATACCATCCAAGCTTTAAGGTGCCGTCCTCTCTTAATAAACCGAAGCTGTACTCTACGAAGTTTAATGGACATACATATGGATGAGGTCTAAACATATTTAAATCTTTGTATCTGTGTATTATAAGGCCGAATGGAGCTTTACCATCTGTTATCAGACTTACACCAAGCGCATAGCCCGTGACATACTCAATAAAAGTGCTTTGAATCACTTCTCCTCCCAATGTTCCTTTAGTAGCCCAACCAGTCTCCCCTATTATAGTTGGAGTCCCAGTACCAATATAGACTTCATATGCAGCTTCTGCAGCTCTAACAGCCGTAAGCTCTGCTGTGATGCGTCCCATTATAGGATCCGATGGAAATAGAAGGAGCCATCCCGGCATATATGAGTTAACAGCCATGTAATCAACTAGCTTCTCTTCCTTCAGCTTTAATGCTATATCCCTAACGGATCCCCAGTTATCTATCGAGGAATCGAAGTAGACCTTCACATCAGCACCAGTCCTTCCCTCTCCGGCAAGCCACTTAACAGTGTTTATGAAGAGCTTGTTCCACTCCCTTCTCCCATACCATGCCTCTCCCCATACCTGAGTCAATCCATTTGTGGGCCCGAGCACAACTCTTCCCCTTCCGTAGTTTATCGCGACCATGCATGCATAATCAGAGCTATTGCTCAGAGCTAGATTTTCAGACGTCAGGTTCCCAAATGTGATATTTCCCGTTGCGTTAACAGGATCCGCCAAGAGGACTGTTGCGTTAGCGGGATATCTTCCCACAACAGCATCCCATAGAATGAACGACTGGAAAACATCTTCCTGCTTTTTATCGGAGGTTATTGGGTGATTGAAGTTCACTATTGAGCATCCCTTGACGAGATCCCCGTAAAACCTAGCTCCAAATATCTCAGCTATTTGATTTGGAGTTTGATCATTGTAGTAAAGCTCCGTGTCAACTGCCACTAGGAGACCTCCTCCGTTGTACACAAAATTCCTCACTGCATTTATCTCATCATTGCTGAAGGGCTTCCATCTGGGCTCGTCTATTATCAATGCATCATATTGAGATAGATCCACCTTGTC
>JAGDWR010000002.1:26575-32522 GCA_023269865.1 Candidatus Methanodesulfokora sp. | reverse complement strand
ATCTGGCTTTACTATCTGATAGAGAAAGACGACCTTATTACAATGAAGACCCTCAGGAAAATTAAGCCGGCATCGCAGAGAGCTGATAGTGGGGAAATGGTTCCAATGATAGTGACAATAAGGGTGGAGAAGGTGAAGATAGATAGCTATTCCGACAGGATAAGGATAACTGGAGTCATAGTATCTGCTCCTGAGAGGTTTAGCATAAAGGGGAAGCATCACACGCTGAATGTAGGCATTGGAGATATTGTAGAGATAGAGAAGAACTGGAGAAAGGAGCATTATTTAATCATGGAGAAAGCACTGGAGAGATCGGAGAAGCCAAAAGTATTGCTCATAGCTATGGATGAGAGAAGAGCCACAGTGGCATTGCTCGATAACTTCAGGCTGGAGGAAGTAGCAGTGCTTTCATCAAGATCGGCATCGAAGGAGGATCATGATAGCTATCATGATTCCATGTCTGGAACGTTTAAAGAACTTACATCTATAATAGATAATTTCATGAAAGAGGGCATAGCAGCAGTCATAATAGGCGGCCCGGGATTCTTCAAGGAGAGTTTTCTATCCTATTTAAAGGAGAAAAGGCCTGACATAGCTGAAAAAGCAAGGATATACGACGCAAGTAACTCGACCATGAACGGAATAAGGGAGCTGATAAAAAGAGGGTCCGTGGACTCTGTAATAAGAGATCTTGAGATGACAAAAGCGATGGAAATCATGGATAAATTCCTAGAGCTTTTAGCGAAGAAAGCCGATCTGGTATCCTACGGGGTAGATGATGTTAAGAAATCAGTTCAATATGGAGCTGCGGAGAAAGTCCTCATATCAAGCGACCTCCTCTTCTCCGAGGAATACAGAGATACCGTTCTGGAGATACTGGCAGAAGCCGAGGCAAGGAGGACAGATTTTCACTTGGTCGACAGCAGATCTGAAGTTGGAGAACAACTGAAGATGTTTGGTCATGTAATAGCAGTCCTGAGATACCCAATTTAAATAAGTCCTGAAGATCTCATCTTCCTGAAAAATCCCTTCTTTGCCCTAGATAACCTCAAAATGGCCTCCTCAAGATTCTCCCCTGCATCAAGATGGTATCTAAGATATAGACCAGTTGTCCCCACTTCCACCCTTCTCCTCAACACCCTAACTCTCTCCTCCACAACTTTAACTGGTATTGATAGAATTCTAGCAACAAGGGCCTCCCTCCCAACTACTCCTATCGATGCATGACCTTCCTCAACAGGATATATCAACATCAACTTCTTATTTACTCCTGGAACCCTTCTCTTAATATCTCTAAGGTCATTCATGCCACCAAACATGTAGAAAAAGCTTTCTTTCTCTGCCAGATGGCAAAGGGGAAAGGAAACTGTCACCATGTCCTCATAATGTATGTAGAACTTAGGCGTGCTTCTTGGGGTTGCCTGAACTATCTCCCTTCTAACCGGATCGCCTAGCTCAGCTAATATTCTCTCCACAGATGAGAAAGGCATAACAGGCTCAAGCACGATTATATCAATGTCGCTGGCTTTTCTTACATCTCCTCTTGCAACGCTTCCGTATACATAGGATTTTATCCCAAAACTGAGCAGTCTACCCATGAATCTCAAGGCTATCTCTCTTTTCATTTTGAGGAGATCCCAATGCTCCTTATCATATACTACATGAACCTCTGGCTCGAATGGAAGCATTTATCAGCAAGGTCAACTCAAGTATAAGAACAATGCTGTGCACAATGTGCAAGGCAAGAGAAGCAGTGTATACGAGGAGATACTCTGGAGAAAGCCTTTGTGAACAATGTTTGAGAAAATCAATAATAATTAAGGTTAGAAAGACAATAGGGAAGCTGAAATTGCTTGAAAGAGATGATAAAATACTTTTCATCTCCCTTGGGAGGGAGATAGATGAACCAGCATTCCAAGTATTGGAAAATATAGAAAGCAATTTTCCTGAGGTCTCTCTCGAAATTCTGAAGCTTGAATCTCCAGTAGAATACTCCGATGTGCCATATATCATCAGAAAGCACAATAAACAAAGCACAAAAATTGTGCTTCCTATTTTTCTGGATGATCTAATCGCAATCTTCTTTAGATATTGCGATACGGGATATCCAGATCTCCTCCTCAAAAGAGGAAGGCTTGTGATAGCAGGAGAGGAGATGGAAAATGTAGTATCCCCTTATGTAGAGGTAATCTCGAGGGAATTAGGAATTGCTTGGGGCGTGAAGATGGCTGAAAATCCCTATTTAAAGCTGGTTTGGGAGCTCGAGGACGATACCCCTGGAGCTCTGTACAATATATACCATTCCTATGAAAGAATAATTCAATAAATTTTACTAATATAGAACAAAAAGGTTAAAAAGAGCTAATCTTCCAAACAGGTGGACTAGGAGGAGAGCTCATGTCAGAGAAAAAAGCATATGAGCTGACCAAAAAGGAGATAGATTTCTCAAAATGGTTTGATGAGCTCCTCTTTAAGGCTGAGATACTTGATGATAGGTATCCTGTAAAGGGGATGTACGTATGGCTTCCCTACGGCTATTCCATAATGGAGAACATAATGAACATAATGGAGAGATTGATGAGGGAGACAGGACATAAAAGAGTTTACTTCCCATCTATAGTGCCGGAATCGGTCCTCTCAAGAGAGTTCAACTTTATAAAGGGATTTCAAAACACGATATACTGGATAACAAGAGTTGGCCTAACCGATCTTAATGAGAGGCTTGCTCTGAGGCCGACAAGCGAGGCCATAATGTATGAAATACTCTCTAAATGGATAAATAGCTATGCAGATCTTCCTTTAAGGATATATCAGGTGGTGCCTGTTTACAGGTATGAGACAAAGGCGACGAGGCCTATGCTGAGAGTGAGGGAGATAGCATTCTTCAAAGAAGGTCATACATTTCATGCAACATTTGAGGAGGCCGAGGAACAGATAAAACTGGGCGTTGAAATATACAAGAAGTTCTACGATGAGCTCCTAATTCCGTACATAGTCGTGAAAACACCTCCTTGGGATACATTTCCAGGAGCTCGCTACAACTATGATCTAATCACAGTGATGCCCGATGGAAAGGCGCTTGAGCTGGGGAGCGTGATAAACTTCGGGGATCTATTCGCCAAGACATATAATCTTCAATATGTAGACAAGGATGGCAACAAGAAGTATGTAAACACAACGAGCTTTGGCATATCAGAGAGATCATTTGCAGCTGTGATAGGCATACTTGGGGATAATAAAGGGCTGAGATTGCCGCCAAGGATAAGCCCAATAAAAGTGGTGATTGTACCGATACCAACAAAGGAACATGGAAAAGAGATAGAGGAGTATGCTAAGGAGATATATAGAGCGGTCTCCTCCTCATTTAGCTCTGTTCTTGATGATAGAGAGGACGAGAAGCCAGGATATAAATTCTATAAATGGGAAATAAAAGGAGTGCCTGTAAGAATAGAGGTCGGGGAGAGGGAGGTAAAAGATAGGACAGCCACTCTATTCAGGAGGGACACTGGAGAGAGAATTTTAGTGAGATTTGAGGAACTCAATGCGAGGATAGACGAATTACTGAAGAGCATAGAGGATAACCTGAGAAAAGAGGCATTGAACTATTTCAGATCTAGAATAGCTTATACTGAGGATAAGAGGGCCATAAAGGACTTACTGGAGGGAAAGATAGTCTCATTCCCATGGTGCGGAAAGAAAGAATGTGCTCTCGATGTCGAGGAGGCAACTGGATATTCCATGCTTGGTTACGAGGAGAATAAACTGGAGAAAGAGGATAAAAAATGCATATCATGCGGGGAGAAAGCAGTACATCTGGCCTGGATAGGCAGAAGCTATTAAGATAGGATGAAATCAGTTCTTCCACAGCAGTAATGATTAAATAGATGGAGGGAGAGATGAAGGTGATAAGGGGTGATGTAGTTGGCAAAGAAGAGGAAAAACAGGGGCAGAAATCTGAAGAACTCAGGCCATGAGAGAACAGTTCAGTGCTATAAATGTCATAGGCTTGTGCCTGCTGACAAAGCGATAAAAGTAACTGTGTGGACATCTCCAGTGCAGGGATCTATAGCGAAGGATCTGGAGAAGAAGGGGGCATATGTCTCAAAGAGACTTGAAACCCGCTACTATTGTGTAAGCTGCGCTGTGTACTATGGGATAGTCAGCCCGAGAAAGGAGGAGGATAGAAAGATAAGAGCACCTTTGCAAGCTAGATCAAAGAAGGCAAGTTCTTCCGGCATTCCTCTCAAGTTCTTAAAGATTTAGAAGAAATCAGCTAGTCCTCCAGTGGCTACACCAAGTTCTTTCACTCCCAGCGGGGACAGCACTCTCATAACCGCTGGGATCACCTGGTTTTCAATATAGTATTCTATATCAACATCCTCCACACTGACCATGAAATAAGGAAGAGATCTCTGATACAGTTTTCCAGATCCCTTCACCACAACATAACCAACTTTATCCCCTGGCTGAACTCTCCATCCTTTCTCTCTCATTATCCTTGCTACTTCGACGTGAGGAGCTCTCGCTTTGTACTCCTCAGCTGATTTGGTAATTTCTTTCCATATTATGTAATGTTTTAACGGTATCTCACCGGCTTTCATTTTGGAGATGAGATCTGAAACATACTCCTTTGCCCTTCTAATTCCATTTTCCACATTTTCTTCAGTGAGCACTATCTCAATTACCTTTTTCTGAGCATCTCTAGCAACCTTTGGCCAGTCTCCCCTGACAAACTCAAGTCCAACGACATCTATTGTCCCATCCTCCAGAAGACCTGCATATCTCTTCTTGGCCTCCGTGAATATTATCCTCTTGAAGATCCTCTCAAGCTTTATGTCAAGCGATAGTTCTCTTTTTATCTCCTCGAGCAGCTTGTTCACCTTACCTGTATCATATTTCACAAATATGCTGTCCGTATCCCCATAGATTATCTCAAGCCCCATTTTTCTGGCAATCTCCATTGCTTTTCCTATTGTATATCTTCCCCACGCGGCTGTGGCCTCAGCAACAGGCTTCATGTACCATCTGGCTCCTATCCATCCACAATATCCGTATGTAGCATTTGCTATCACTTTTATCGCTTTCTCCCTGGCAGCTAAGAGCTTGTGTTCAGCAGAGTTCTCCTCAACTTTTGCCAAAGCCTCTTTTATCTCCTTCCTAGCTGATAATAGCTTTCTTAGGATTTCCTTGTAGAGACCAGGTGGTTCCTTTCTGAAGCGGTGCCCGACCTCTGGAGCAATATTGCATTCCTCCTGAGGCACTTCCTCATCTGGTGGAATGTAGGTGTCAGGGGATATGTTGTTGAGAACCATTATGTTCGGATACATGCTTGCAAAGTCCAGCACTGCTACATTGGAGTGAATTCCTGGTCTTGGGCTTAGGACCATCCCTCCCACGTATGTTTCAGCTGATACCTCCTTTCTCTGCGGGATTAGCTCTCCTCTCCCCAAAGCTTCCCTTATTATGAACCACTCGACCCTGAATCCCACAGCCGCTGAGGCAACATGATCCAATGGAAGCCCAACTATCTGTGAGAGCTGAACGGCATATTCGATGAACTTATCCCCTATTTCCCTTATTAAATAAACTCTTCTCCTTGAAAACTCAGCTATTGAATCAATATCTCCCTTCTCCTTCATCTCCCTTAGCTCGTGCTCCTCTATATCATCAGGTCTTCCAAGCCCCAGGTACTCAGCCACATTCTCAAGGGTCTTCAGTTTTACTTCATACAAGTCCTCAGCAAAATCCATAAGATCTATATTGGCCCTTCCTGTGACTGATACATGACCATAAACGCTCGTATGAGGCTCAGACTTCACTCTTCCTACATCGAGGTAGATCCCATTTGCCTTTGCCCTTCTGACAAGGTAATCCCAATCTCTCTTGTTAGCTCCATAGCTGAATATTATATCTGGATCAAAGCTACTTATGTAGTTGACAAAAGATG
>JAGDWR010000002.1:23630-26475 GCA_023269865.1 Candidatus Methanodesulfokora sp. | reverse complement strand
CCATAGCTGAATATTATATCTGGATCAAAGCTACTTATGTAGTTGACAAAAGATGACAGAATCTCCTTTTCCTCCCCGGTAAATGTCCTTACATCATCTCCCAACACGGATATGGCTATAACTGGATCCCTCTCAGGATCTGGGCTTCCTTTTTCTCCTATAAGAACGCAATGAAAAGCCATTATCCTTAAGCCTGGAAGGTAATTTTTGTCAACTCTTTTGAAATCACCTATAATCCTGAAGATCCCATCCACTCTTGCATTTCTATTTTTCTCCTCCTCAACTTCGACCTCAAACCAGCCACTTGGGCTTATTCCCTTCTCAAACATGTACTGCATGGAGTACCTTATGTCATGCCCATAGCATCCCTCCACGAACTCCATTTTTGATACTCTTTTTGCTACTTCGTCTATTTCATCTGGATCTTTAACATAAACCCTGATTACATCAACTTCCTTTCCAAGGTGCTTTCTCCTTGTAATTTCCGTTTTTTCAACTCCTTTGATGGCAGATATCTTTCTTGCAGCTTCATCTGGACTCAGATTTCTTGGTATGGCAAAAAAGCTTCCAACGAAACCCCTGTCCAACAGTAGAACTCTTTTTCCGTCCTCAGTTATGCCCCATATTTGCACTTCAGGTCTATTATCTTCTTTCTCCGTGTTTATATCGAGGAACCAGAAGGACAACTTCATACTCCTTTCTTGTCCTTAGCTGGCTTAAACATGAGTTTTATATAAATATAACTTTCTTAACGAGGAGATCACTTTTTTAATAGCTTCTGACATTGTTTCAAGTGAGAAAGCTGGAGTTTGCGGAAAGACCTGTGATAATAGGCGTAATACATCTTCCTCCAACTCTAGGATCTCCTCTCTTCAGAAACATGGATGAAATAATTGAAAAAGCATCAAAAGAAGCTGTAATAATGGAGAAAGGAGGGGTAAATGGCGTCATTGTCGAGAACTTCTGGGACGTCCCATTTTATCCAAGAAGAGTCCCTCCTGAGACCATAGCCAGTATGACGCTTGCTGTAAATGCTGCAGTAAAAAGTTCTAGCATACCCGTTGGAGTAAATGTGCTCAGAAATGATTCTCTAGCAGCATTGGCAATAGCGAAAGCAGCAGGGGCCTCTTTCATAAGGGTAAATGTGCTGATGTGGGCGTATGCAACAGATCAGGGGATATTGGAGGGTGAGGCCTTCAGGCTCCTGAGAAAAAGAAGGGAGCTTGGAGGAGGAGTGGACATATTTGCTGATGTCAGGGTGAAGCATGCAAGACCCATAGCGGAGCAGCCAATTGTGGATGAAGCAAGGGATCTAATTGAGAGAGGACTTGCAGATGCGATAATAGTCACAGGAAGCAGGACGGGAGTGCCTCCAGATGAACATCTCTTGAGGGAAATAAGGGAGAAATTGGATTGTAAGCTTTTAATAGGGAGCGGTATAACGCCGGAGAAAGCAGATCTTCTTAGATATGCAGATGGAGCAATAGTGGGTTCCTATTTCAGAGGAGGGGATTTAAGGGCACCTGTAGATCAGGAGAGAGTGAAAAAACTTGTAGAAGTAGCAAAAAGAATAAAATAAAAGGTTAGATATGCCCTCCTTAAAAAAAGACTTAAGTTAGCTGTATCTCATCACAAACTCTTTTATCCTGTTTATTCCCTCCTCTATATATCCTAGATCCTCGACAGATGGAGCAAAGGATAACCTCACCCATCCATCCATGCCAAAATCAGCCCCTGGGGCTAGAGCAACCTGTTGTTCCCTGAGAAGTCTGCTGACGAAAGCAGAAGAGGATCTCTCAACATTTGATGCATCGAAGAAGACATAGAACCCACCTTTAGGCTCCAATATCTCTATCTTTGGCACCTGTCTCATGAGCTCTACTGTTTTCCTTGCTACTTCTCCATACTTTCTGGGAGTGTGTTCTCTTACAAACTTCTTTATGCCGTTTATGTCCTTTGATACTGCTCTCACGAATATCCTCTGAGGAAGCCTGCCGGGAGCAAGAGATTTGGCTTGTTCGATAGTCTCGATGGCTCTTATCAGATCGGGATTTGCCACTATATGACTCATTCTCCATCCAGGAAGCCTTAACTCCTTGGATAGAGTCAAAAGAAGTATGAGAAAGTCGCTTTTGCACGGATTTGAGACATATCTAGGCTCTTTATCAAAATGGAAAGCTCTATATGCTTCATCTAATAAAACATAGAACTTCTTCTCCTCAGCTATGTCGATAACAGCTTTCATCAGCTCGTCGCCTATAACTTGACCATCCGGATTTCCAGGAGATGTCAGTATGAGAAGCTTGGTCCTCTCGGTTATGATCTCCTGAAGCTCGTCTATGCTGGGAGAGAAAGAGCGATCCTTTATGAGGTCCCATCTCTTTATTTTTACATTCATACCAGCTTCTATTATGATCTGCCTATCATAGTTGAGGTAGCTTGGCCTCGTGAGTATTACTTCATCTCCCGGATTTAACAGCACTTTAAATAAAGCTGATGTCAGGTCTGTGCTTCCATTTCCAGATATTATCTCTTTCATCTCAAATTTTCCACCAAAAACCTCTCTCTCATATTTACATATAGCCTCCAAATAATCAGGATCCCCTTTTGTAGGAGGATATCCAGCGCTAAGCCTTATCTCGTCATCGCTCATCTCTCTATAAGCATCAAATATCTGCCTTGGAGGGGAGTCCTGTGGCCATCCTCCGCCAAGATATATCAATTTTTTCGGATATTTCTCGGGATGCTTCTGAAAATCAGCAACAAGGTTCATTATCTCCCTTATTGAGCTGGGATTTTTTATCGAATAAAGAGCTATATCCGAGAGACCTTTCAAGCTCCCACC
>JAGDWR010000002.1:22413-23530 GCA_023269865.1 Candidatus Methanodesulfokora sp. | reverse complement strand
GGAAGAGAAAGGGTTAAAAATAAAAACAGCATCTAATTCCTGTTTAAGAAAGTTTATTCATAGAAAATGGTCTTCCTACTCCTACATACAAGCATCCAGCTCTATTTTCTATTATGTCCCTCCCATCGACCAAGGCAATCCTCCTTTTTTCACACAATTTGCTGAAATCGATCTTCTTGTATACACTGTGGTCCGTGGATATAACGATGATATCCGCCCACATTAGCACATCCTCCAGATCAGATGTGAGCTTCACTTTGAGGTTATTCAGGGTATCATCCTCCCTTATAAACGGATCATGAACTATTATGCTCTTGTAGCCGAGCTTCATGAGCTCAAGCACCAAGTCATATGTGGGAGACAGCCTTGGATCATCGAGATCCCCTCTAAATGCCAGGCCCAGAATTCCTATATTTGGATAGCTTAATTTCATTAGCTCAGCAGCTTCTCTCACCAGAAGAGCTACTTTACTTGGCATATCTCTGTTTATCCTTCTGGCTGTTTCTATAAGGCTCAGCTTGATTCCAAGGGAGCTGGCCTTATCCATCAGAAAGACAGGATATACTGGTATACAAAGACCCCCAACTCCTGTTCCGGGCTTATGGAGATGCGAATAAGGTTGACTATTAGCTGCATCTCTTATCTCCTCAAAATCAAGCCCCAACTCCCTACAGAGCTCCGCTAGCTCATTTGCCAAAGCTATATTCACATCCCTGTAGACCCCTTCTGCAAGCTTTTCAAACTCTGCAGCCATCTCGCTTGACATCCTCTTAACCCCCTTTTTAGCTATCACTTCATATAAGGCTGAAGCAACTCTAAGGCTTTTTGGTCCTATTCCTCCAACAATCTTCGGATAGTTCTCCACTATGTCCATTATAGCCCTGCCCTCAGCTATTCTCTCAGGGCTGTATGCCAGTAGGAAATCATCCTCAGCCCTCATTCCAGTTTTCTCCTCTAGGATCCTCTTTAGAAATCCTCTAGTAGTCCCGGGAGGAACGCTGCTCTCCAGTATGACTAAATCACCTCTCTTAAGTCCAGCTGCTATGGATAAAGCTGCTTTCTCAAGGGCACTAAGATCAGGCTTTCCATTTAAAAGGGTAACAGGAACTGTTATAAC
>JAGDWR010000002.1:21133-22313 GCA_023269865.1 Candidatus Methanodesulfokora sp. | reverse complement strand
CTTGATGCGCTGGCACCATCAGTTGTGGCCCTTACTCTTCCATCCCTGACGAATTTTGAGAGCCACTCCTGGACCATTGGCTCATTTATCGGACTCTCTCCATTGTTTATCTTCATTACAACATCTTTTCTAACATCAACCCCTATGCATTTGGCTCCTGCATTGGCCCAAGCAAGCATAGAGGGTATGCCAACTCTGCCTAGGCCGAAGAAAGATGCTTTTATCTCCCCTTTGGATAGTAAGTCCTTCAGTTCCTTGTCGCCTAGCTCAGCCAGCATCTTAACCCCCTGCATGATGAGGTTTATTTAAAAAATGGATTCACAGTCATGATTATATTTTCCTGTTGTCTAAGACTCTATGCCAACCACAGAACTGAGGTCGAATGTAAACAGGATATCGTCTGCATTCCTCTTGGCACCAGCTGCTTTTATGGTTGTTGCATCCTTACTCCCAATAAGCTTGGCTAGGAGCGAAACAGAATCAGCATCAGCAGTTCTTGTTGCCACTACAGCTGCTCTTGTTCTGTTCTTCATAAGCCAAAGGTATTCAAGAAAGATGCTTCTATCTGAGGATGTGAAAAGCTTCATTAAGAACCTCATTGATGGGCTTATCCTGTCAACTATTCTCATTCCTCTATTGGGACTTTTTGCTGCTGCTTACTCCACTCAACCAGGGGCCTTCTTATCCTATCTTCCCTTTGTTGTTGTCTCCTATAGCTCGGCTGGGACCATGCTGAAAATGGCATCAGATAAAATAGATGAAATTGAGAAGGAAAAGAAAATCACTCAGATATAATCCTTAATATCTCTTTCCTGAGATTCTCAGCCTCTTCCTTGTTTTTATGCTCTATTACGACCCTTATCTTGTGTTCCGTCTTGGATTCCCTGATTAAAAACCATCCTGACTCCTCATCCATCCTTATGCCATCCATATCATTCACCATCATACCTCTTTCCTTGGCAATTTTCTCCAGCTTCTTTTTTGTGTTCTCCCAATCCACTTTTGTTTTTATGTCAAATCTGATTATATGATATCTAGGAAGATCTGAGATAAGCTGGCTTATCTTTTTTCCCTCTTTTGCCATCCTCTCAAGGATCTTAGCTGCTGCAAAGGGTCCATCTCTGCCATAATGAAACTTCGGATATATCACACCTCCACAGCTCCCCTCTCCTCCGACATC
>JAGDWR010000002.1:7320-21033 GCA_023269865.1 Candidatus Methanodesulfokora sp. | reverse complement strand
CATAATGAAACTTCGGATATATCACACCTCCACAGCTCCCCTCTCCTCCGACATCGGCCTTTACTTCAACCATCTTATGAGCTACATAGACCTCTCCAACGGGCACTTTTATTATTCTAGCACCATACCTAGAGGCTATGTCATCAAACATCTTGGATGAAGCTATGTTCACAACAACAGTTCCTCCTTTGAGCTCCCTCAGTATTGCATCAACCACTAGTGCTAGGGATACATCCTCAGGCATGACCTCTCCCTGCTCAGTGACTATGGTCAGCCTATCTGCATCAGTATCATGAGCAAAGCCTATTGAGGCGCCCAAAGACCTTGTCACATTTGAAAGAGTCACAAGACTCTCTGGTCTTGGTTCCAATTCCCTGGAAAAAACTCCGGGAACTGAATTTATTGTAGTGAGCTCAGTGCCAAGATCTCTCATCATGTAGGGAGTGACAAATATACCAGCTCCTCCATTTGGATCCAGCACCACGCGGATTTTTGCCTCTCTTATGGACTCTATATCCACAAGTCTCTCTATCGTTGCTATGTACTCCGGTATGACATCAGCATGCTCCTCCTTTCCTACTGAGCTCCAAGAGGAGTTATAAAATGAGCCTTTTTCATAGAGTTTTCTAACCTCTTCCGTTTCTTCAGGTCTTATTATTATCCCTCTCTTTCCCAGCAGCTTCAATGCATTCCACTCAGGTGGATTGTGGGATGCTGAGACAACAACGCCTCCATCAGCATCCAGGTAATCAACAGCCCACTCTATTGTGGGAGTTGGCACAACTCCCAGATTTATCACATCAACTCCAGCGCTGTTCAGTCCTGCAATAACTGCCTTTAATATAACAGGACTGCTCTGCCTTGTGTCCATTCCCACAACTACTTCAGAGCCCTCTCCTAAAATTGATCCAAATGCATTTCCTATTCTCAGAGCATCCATTGCCGTAAAAGATTCTCCGAATATTCCCCTTATGCCAAGGGGGGTGAAGATGAGAGACATTATATCCTTCCTTTAACTATGCCAAGAGTCCTATCAGTTGTGTTCATAGAGCTTTCAGCATCCAAGGTTGACGCAACTGCTCTTATTGCATCTATGTTTTCAGGGACCACAATCGCCTCCTGGTGAACTGCTTGGGCCAGGTAAACCCATTCTTCATCTGAGTGAATTGATTCAATCCATATGACGTTCTCATATATGTTATTCATCGGCCTTCCTAGATGTCTGCTCAGCTCAAATACATCAGCTGTTGTCGTGATTCCATCCTCGCTTGACACAAGCATTATTCTCCTCTCCTCCGATAAAGCATCAATTATCTCCTCCCTACTTGCCTTTTTCCTGAGTTTCGCGTTTATCAGATGCAGGTGTGCGTGCGTTGTCGGTATCTTTATTGCTGTTGTGAATATGTTCAAGTTTTTCAATACTGTTCTCACATCCTCCCCATGGTGGGAAGGGGGCTTTATAGGATCGAACTCTATGTTATCTATGATTCCCTCCTTCTTATCAGCTGGATCTGCTGCTCTTCTAGCTATTGTTGCAATTATCCTTTCAACACCATATTCCCTCTCTAGAAACCAGGAAATCCTTGATAGTGCGGTTGTGTTGCATGATGGAACTCTTATCATTCTCTTTCCTCTTGCCTCATTGTAATTCACCTGAGCGACAACAGTTGCCTCAACTAAGTCCTTCTTCTCCCCTCCTTGAAATATGGCGATTCTTCCCTCTTTTTTGTATATTTCAGAATTAGCTTTTCCAACGCCCTTTGGAGTAGCATCCACTATGACATCTGCCTCTCTTACAAGGTCCTCAACAACTCCATCCACCTTTATCCCAGCTTTCTTCCAGCTTTCAATAGAATTTTCTGGGATAAAGATCTTAATTCCTCTGGATACTGCGGTTTTTGCTTTATAATCTGGAGTTGTCTTGGCTATCCCTATGAGCTCCATGTCCGGCTGTTTCATCACAGCATCAGCAATCCTGGCTCCTATTGTCCCATATCCTACCACACCAACTTTAATGGGCACGCTTTGATCCCTCCCTCAGGGCATCCAGGGCTGGGAGAGGCATCCCAGCCAAGCTGTAAAGTATAGCTCCACCTGCCGTATAAATCCTTGAGTTCTTCAATTCGAGCATCCTGGCAGCAGAGCTGAGATGACCTCCGCAGAACACAAACCTCCCTTTCATGTCCTTTGCTGCTTTTATTAGCTCCATTGTTCCATATCTAAATTCAGGATCCTCAAATATCCCCATTGGACCATTCGCTATGACCAAATCAGAGTTTTTCATTCTCTCCTTGTATATCTCAACAGTGCCTGGCCCTATATCCACTATTTTTGCGTTTTTAGGCACAGAGTAAACTGGAACTATGTTCTTCTTTCCGTTCTCCGTGACAATGAAGTCAACTGGATAGAATACTCTGTCCTTGTAGCTGGACAAGAGCTCCTTTGCAGCAGGAAGGAGTATATCCAAGTCATCTATGATCTCAGCAGATTTTCCAGCACTATGGCCTGCAGCCATAGCAAGCAAGATACCAAGAAGACCTCCGGATAGGACTTCATCCACTTTTCCATGCCTCAGTGCATGAATTGATACCTTTAACTTGTCCTCCACTTTTGATCCTCCTAAAAGAAATACTCTTCTCCCCTCTATTGAATCTATTTCCCAGAGCTCCCTCAGCATCTTCTCCATCAATCTTCCTGCAGCAGATGGCTTTATGTAGGGAAATGCAACAAGAGAGGGATGACCTCTATGTATTGTTTGGAAAGCATCATTAACATATACGTCGAATAGGGGTCCAAGCCTCCTAACAAAGTGGGTTCTGAGTAGCTTATCTATGCTCAGCTCTTCATTCTCCTCGGATATAATCCTCAAGTTCTCGAGCATTATAACTTCCCCTGGCTTCATCGAGCTTATTCTCTCTCTAACCCATCTGGACATCACGTCATCGACATGCTCCACATTTATGCCTGAGAACTCCGAGAGGTATTTCGCATGCTGTTCTGTTGATATAAAATCAGAGCTTCCAGGCCTTCCCTGATGAGTGGCCACCACAACAGAGGATCCCGCTGAGACTATCTCCTTTAAAGTATCCACAGAGTCCCTGAACTTCTCGGTATCCAATATCTCCCCGTTCTTGCCCACCGGGACATTTAGATCAACCCTCAAAAAGACCCTTTTATTTGATATATCTACATCATCAAGAGTTGGTATGTCCTTTACGGGCATCCTATCTCCAAGTTTAACAGGCGTTAAAGTATCAATAAAAGCTTTTTTTCTTATTAATGAAACTTCTATAAATTAATTAGCTACCACCTGAGTACTGAACTGACCTCCTCCCCGCCCTGAAGGGTGAGGCTTGACCTTCTTGGTCACTTGCTTGCTATTGCACCTTCTAATGCCTTTCCACAGCTACATGATCTGCTTATGGGTATTAGCTCCACAGTTCTAGCCACAATATCCCTCAAATATCTCAAGTTCCTTTCGTATATCTCAGCTACCTCATCATGGGTTAGCTTTTTGCTCCCCTGGACTCCAGCGGCATAATTTGTGACAAGGCACAAGGTTGCATAGCACATAGCTAGCTCCCTAGCCAGAACGACTTCAGGAACTCCAGTCATGCCAACTACGTCCCCGCCAAGATATGAGAAAGCTTTTATTTCAGCGGGGGTTTCAAATCTGTTTCCCTCAGTCACCACATAAACGCCTCCATCTCTAAACTTCACACCAGCTTCCTTGAGGGCTTGAAGAATAGAACGTCTTATCTCAGGGCAATACGGGTCAGGGGTCATGGAAACATGGACAACTCCTTTCAAAACCCTTCCATTTACCACTATCTCTGTTTTTCCATCATAAAATGTGCTATCTCTGTTTTTTGTAAAGTCTATGAAGTCATCTGGAACTACAAAAGTTCCGGGCTCAAGAGATGGGTTTATCGCACCAACCGCATTTGTTGCTATAACTCTCTCGACCCCTATCTGCTTTAAGGCATACAGATTAGCCTTGTAGTTCACTTTAGCAGGAGGTATATCATGCTTCTTCCCATGTCTTGCTATAAAAGCTACTTCTACATTCCTTATCCTTCCAATGTCTAAAAAAACATCCCCAAATGGGGTTTTCACTTCCTTCTGCTCTGGATTTTCGAATATAGAGTAGAATCCGCTTCCCCCAATTATCGCAACTCTCGGCATCAGCGCACCTCCAACTCTTATAAGGATAGCTCAACATTTATATTTGCATCTGACCATATTGGGACAGACAGGTTGTACGCTAATGGAGGTGATGTGTGATGGCCATAGCTAATATAGGTGGCAGACCTGTCCTTATCCTCAAGGAGGGTACTACTAGGACAAAGGGTGAGGAAGCTAGAAGAATAAACATGGAGGCAGCAAAGGCAATAGCTGACATAATAAAGACATCTCTTGGGCCAAAGGGCATGGATAAAATGATAGTGGATTCCCTAGGAGATATAACAGTCAGCAATGATGGGGCCACAATACTACAAGAAATGGAGGTGGCCCACCCGGCCGCAAAGCTGATGGTAAACCTCGCTAAAGCTCAGGATAAGGAGGCCGGGGACGGAACCACAACAGCTGTTGTACTCGCAGGAGAGCTGATAGAGAAAGCCGAGGACTTGTTAAACAAGGATATACATCCAACAATAATAATAGATGGTTTTGAGAAAGCTTTAAAGTATGCACAAGAGGAGCTGGACAATCTGGCCACGAAGGTGAATCCAGATGACAAGGAGTGGCTCATAAAGGTTGCCACAACAGCAATGGCCAGCAAGATGATAAGAGGAGAGAAGGAGTTCCTGGCTAGAATAGCTGTTGAGTCAGTTCTATCTGTAGCTGAGGAGCACGATGGAAAGAAAGTTGTTGACATAGACAACGTGAAGATAATGAAGAAGAAGGGGAAGAGCCTCTCCGAAACCGAGTATGTGAAGGGAATAGTGCTGGACAAGGAGGTGGTTCACAGGAACATGCCAAGAAGGGTTGAGAACGCAAAAATAGCTCTGCTAAACGTATCTCTAGAGGTCAAAAAGCCTGAGATAGATGTTGAGGTTCAAGTGTCCAGCCCTCAGGAGCTCAGAGGATTCATAGAGCAGGAGACCAAGATGCTCCAGGAGAAGGTGGAGAAGATAGCTGCCTCTGGGGCGAACGTGGTGTTCTGCCAGAAAGGTATAGACGAGGTTGCTCAGCACTTCTTAGCAAAACATGGGATTCTAGCAGCCAGAAGAATAAGTGAGAAGGACATGACAAGGCTGGAGAAGGCAACTGGTGGGAAGATAATAAGCAATCTTGATGATCTAACGCCTGAGAGCCTCGGATATGCTGGTCTAGTCGAGGAGCGCAAGATTGGAGACGACAGAATGATATTCGTGGAGAACTGCAAGAATCCGAAGGCTGTGACAATACTCCTCAGGGCTGGAGCTGACACAATACTTGATGAGGCAGAAAGAGGGCTGAAAGATGCCCTATATGTGACAAGAAATGTCGTGGAGGATGGAAAAGTGCTCTGGGGTGGAGGAGCCGTGCAGCAAACACTAGCAATAAGGCTCAGAAGATATGCCGAGAAGGTGGGAGGAAAGGATCAGCTTGCTATTGAGGCATTTGCAGATGCTCTTGAGAGCATACCGAGGATACTGGCGGAAAATGCTGGAATGGACTCCGTTGATGCCATAGTGAGGCTGAGGAAGGAGCACTCAGAGGGAAGAATATCATATGGAATAGATCCAATAGCTGGAGATATAGCTGATATGGCAAAGCTCAATGTTGTCGACACATACAGGGCTGTGAGAAATGCGCTAGCAGCTGCTACAGAGACCGCTACACTGATAATAAAGACAGATGATATAATATCAGCAAAGCCGTACGAAAAGGAGGAGAAGAAGGAGAAGAAAGGAGAAGAAGAGGAGAAGGAATTCGGAAAGGGATCTGAGTTTTAAGGAGGTAATAGCCTGAGGAAAGAATCTTTACTCCTCGACCTACTTTTATTTTTATTTTTTGTTGTAGTTTTGTTTCTTATTTTATCCCCTAAAGATAGAATGTTTGACATAAGGGGCAGCAGCATAACAGGGGCTTCTGCCACATACTATAAGCTTGTATCAAATAATGTCAGCGTTCTGGCGGGTGTTTCCATGGCAAGAGTTGAGGGAGGCTACTTAAACGCGACAGGGAAAATAGTGTATGCAACTGATAGCTTTATTGTTTTTTATGATATTACAAAAGGCACTACTTTTTTGATGGGACAGGATTTCACAAATCCAGCTGTATCAGCAATTCCTGTTAGGATAACATACAGGATAGCTGAGGATGATGGCTTCAGGAAGTTCTTCATTGAAATACCAGATGGAGATGCTGTAAGTGTTCTGTCCATGGCTAAAACTGCATGCGATTCCGTAAAAACTTTGGAAAAAGCTTGTTATCTGACGGGTATCATAGATGTTTGGTACAAATCCAACTCCTCGATAGCATCCAGCCTGATAAACAGCTTGGCTGTTGAGGACATTCAGGGCATATTTGAGATAGAGACAGCAGGAAATGAGATAACATTAAAGTTAAGGGCAGCTTCGCTCGATGGAGTAAGGCTCTTTCTATCGGATCTGAGCAGAATGCTGGCTCAGCAAGGGATTGAGACAAGGAAGGTCTATGCTGTAGGTATCTCGGAGATTATAGTAGAAAGAGGAGTGGGAATCAGTGATGTCATCTCAGCTATAAGGAATCTGGGGCTGGAGATAGCTGGAATTCAGGAAAGGTGTTGATCTTGAGGAATCTAATTCTGGATATACTTGTCATAGCTTTGCTAATCTTCTCCTTCTATTATTTCCTCTCCTTGAGAGGATTACATGCTTATGAAGGATCGATGGCAGATGGCCTTTCGGCAGCTTACATAGCTAATTACTATAGAGCAAGGGGATCGAGCTTCTTAGCATACGTTCATGGGGTTTCGAATGAGGGAATGCCCATGGATGTGGTTGGAAGGGTGATAGATTCCACGAGATCCACAATAGTTATATATTCTGGAAATAGAACGTTCAGCATATACTCTGACGGACAGAAGGTGAAAGAACCATTTTTCAAAGATATAAATTCATTTTACATACAAATGAGATCCGTGAGGGAGCTGAGAAATGTGCTTGTAAAAATAAATCCGATAAGTGGGAATTTATACGATCTTGAAGCTATATGTAATAATATAAATTCAGTCGTGAGGCACTCAGGCCTTGAAGCCGAGCTTATAACACTGAACTTTTATTTATTCAATTCCGATCTTATGAATAAAATAAGATCAGGGGACGTCCCCATCCAGCTTATTCTATATAAGATAAATACAGCTGGGATGGGGAGAGCCTCATTGGTTACATCGGTGCTCAACCCTTATTATCTTAGCATTCAGGACATGCCTTTACAAAGAATTAGGGATCTAGACGGGATTCTGGGGCCTTGGATGGGGGAAGATGCCTTCATATCTGAGATAGAAGTTAGAATAGTGCTGAACAAGATCCCAACTCAGGAGCAGATATCTTACATAATAAGAGCAATAGAGGCAATTCCAGGAGTTAGGTTTGCGAAGATAGTGCCAGAGTTCTGGTGATATTAATGAGAAGCATATTCTTACTCATTTTATCCGAGATATACTGGATATTTGTCAAGACTGGAGAGTATCTCTTCAAATTCCTCAGTTCGTTTCACAGGGAGAGCAGGGAGATAACAGAGATACCCGAAAAGCTGTCTGGGATAGCGGACAAGCTAATTCCTGCGTATGAAGGTAGCATCTTGCTGGCGCCATTTAGACCTGTTGTGAGGAGATATGGCCTTCTCTCGCACTATATCCTGATACCTCTACTCACAGCAGCATATATAGTGCTTGCCTTAATGAGCTCCGTCCCCTTTCCCTTTTTATACAGTTTGATGGAGGGAATACTTCTCTGGATAATAGCACTGCTAATCTACTGTTTTTCCTCTAAAATGGCAGAAGATCTCTCTGAAAAATTGGACTTAAGACAGGTTAATGACATGGAGATAGCTTATTTTTCCCTTCCACTGCTCCTAATGGGAATCTTAATTTTAATATACAATTACATGAACATAGGCTCTTTGCCCGTCCTAACACCTGAGCTCAGAAGTCATAACGTGGTCTGGATGATAGGCTACGATCTCTATTTAATCGGGGTATCTCTCTTCACCTCCTCTCTTGTATCCCTGTATCTCTCAGGCAGGATAAGCAAATCCTTCCTTTATGAGTATGCTGCAGTGGCAATCTTTTTCACCATAGTGATAACCTTCCCCTCCGGATTTAGACTGGATATATTCACTGCTTTAGTGCCAATAATAGTTATTCTTTGGTTCAGAAGGGTGATAAAAGCGAGGCATATAGTCCTCTACTTGTTATTTCCCCTCTTTCTAATTTTCGTTGGCCAGAAGTATATACTCATGTCAAGAGCTGGAGCTCAGACCGATATATGGTACATTTTGATCAGCAGGGCTGGTTTCACTCTTTACTCCCTCAGCTTGATAATAAAGAGCTTTGGTCCTTGGGGAATAAGCTATGGAAAAGTGCTCTTTCTAAACCCGATACTGACCATACTCGGTGTTCCAAGGCTTTTAATAGGGCCTTTTCTCGGCAGCGTTATAGTGGGGATACCATCATCCTACACAAGCACATTTATAGGCCCCATATGGGCTGACTTCGGGATAATAGGAGTCATTCTCCTCCCCCTGTTCTTCGGAACAATAACAGGAGTATACTATAATCTGGCTGTAAGAGGTAGCAGCGTCTCTCTTGCCCTATACTCCATGATTTTATCGTGCATGCTCGTCTGGATAGAGTCAGGACCAGTTCATCCCTATCTCTACATTCCCTTCTTTCTCACAGTGCCTATAATCCCTCTAATCTCCAGGAGGAGATCAGTTGGGAGTTAAAGATATAGTAATAAATCCAGCTTTAATCCCCTCTATAATCCCCGCTCTTGTCGCCATGGTGGCCTTGTTAAAAGGGGATACTTCCACGTTTCTCGTTGAGGTTATTGGCATATTCTCAATTCTTCTCGGAATTATTGTCGGGCAGAAGATCAAGGACAAGGCTGCATCCGCAATTTCTCTTTTTATTCTCCTTGTTCTCTCAGCAATAGTCCTCTCAAGTTTCTCCTTAGCTGGGTATATCTCAGCATTTATCTCTGTTCTTCTGGTAATTCTTCTGGTAAAACTCGAGCTCTTGTCCTCAGAAAAGGATATGCTTCTTCTATCCTCACTTGTTCTAGCACTTGGAGGGAGCTTGGTTCTCTATGCTTTTTTGACAGGATATCCTCCGAAGTGGAGATCTGACGTCCAGATACCCCTTGCTCTCTCACTGGGGCTTGCCCTGATCTTCATATCCTATCCAAGAGTTTTTTGCTTGATGCAGGGAAAAGGGGGAGTTGCAATAACCTTAATATCAGCAATATTAGCATTTACAAGCGGATTCAGGGCAGATATTCTCTTTATACTAGTGGAATTTCTCGTAATATGTCTTATCAAGGAGAGATACAAGGAGCTATCCATATCCCTCCCTTTCTTTTTGTTTTTTCTCCTGCTTTATGGAATCCTGAGACCTGGAGCATATGATCTCATGAAAAGGATAGAAGCGATCTCATCATATTTAGGAGATGTAGTTAAATGCTCCATTCCATACGGAGTCGCTAAATTCCCTCTTTGGCTTTTCACGACAAAAGTTCACCCATCTCAATTTATCGGGAGGGCCTTCTTTGGAAGAAGCACAGGAATAACTCTAACGCTCTTTGGAAACATGGTTTTTGATGCTGGACTTCCTGAGCTTTTAATTCTCTCTTTTATTGTGGGAATAGCTGGAGGTCACATATACACAAAAAGATATCTATATCCATATAATTATGCAATTTATCTAGCTATAATGACCATAAGTTCGGATGCAGGATTTACACAGCTTTTTCTCCTGATGATACCAGCTTTGATGCTTCACGAATCCCTCCTCTCCTGGATGAAACCATCATGAAGATTATATTCTCAGAAAGAAATTTCAAAAGCAGGAGAGTTATGTTTAAGTAGTGGTGAGATCTGATCAACGGGGAGTTGCATGCCGTTCTACTACCATGGTCCCATTGCCCTAAAGGGAAGGACTGAGACAGGAAGACCCATAAAGCTCAACAGGAAGAAGAGGAAGATGGAACTCGGCAGAGAACCAGCAATGACAATGCTGGGAGAGAGAAAGCTTAAGAAGATAAGAGCTAAGGGAGGAAATGAGAAGTTCAGGCTTCTTCAGGACAATGAAGTTAATCTGGTTGTTGGAAAAGGGATTGTGAAGAAGGCGAAGATCATAGATGTAGTAGAGAACCCATCCGATATAAAGCTCAGCAGGAAAAAGGTGATAACTAAGGGAACAATAGTTAGGACAGACCTAGGAAAAGCTGTTATAACAAGCAGGCCTGGCCAAGATGGGGTGCTTAATGCTGTACTGATAGAGGAGAAGGCAAGTTGAGGGAGAAAAATCAAAAGATCCTTTATCCTGTTTACTTTGATGCAAGGGCAACTAGGTCTGAGGGAAGAAGAGTTCCCCTGAGCTTAGCTGTTAAGAGGCCTAGAGCAGAGGACATACTCACAGCTCTCAAGAAAATGGGGGTTAAAGCTGTTATATCAAGGGAAAGTCACCCCTCAAGGTGGTTTAGAAGGGAGGGCAGAGTGATAGCAGAGACAAGAATGAAGAAAACTGATTTAATAAGAGAGATAGCGAAGAAGCTGAAGGAGGCATATGCTTGAGGAAAATAGGGAGGATAGAGAAGGTCACTAGGTCTAGAAACTTTCTTGTCAAGGCTGAGGGAGTGATATTCTCCGATCCCAAAGATGCCCCAATTCTATCTGAGGATCTGAGGATGTTGGGCATCGTGAGGGATGTCATAGGACCAGTCGACTCCCCATATCTCCTCGTTAAAATCCTAGTTCCACTTGATAAGGCCTCTGAGTTCGTGGGAAAAGATGTCTATATGCCTTCATCGAAAAAAGAATGGAGGACTCTATCGGAGAAGATTAAGAGAGAATTTTGATAATCTCAGCGAGATCTGCATTGGTTTTAACTGCTTTTGGCTCTGCATGAGACCTAGATGCAGAGAAACCTCTCTCTTTAAGCTTCTCTATTACTTTGCTCACTCCAGGAGAGCTTATTTTCAATTTCTTAGATATTAAATCAAGATTATGATAAAATGGGATATCTAACTCCTCTGCTATGCCTTTCAGGACATTTTTCGATTCCTCCGATGGAGCAAACTTCATTACTTTATCAACAAATTCTTTATTTTTGTATAATCCTATCCAGATGGGTCCCATGAGCCTCATCCTCGATCCACATAAATTGCATATATCTCTTTCAGGCAGCTCAACAGATCTTTTTATGCTCCAGTTTCCGCATTCGCAGTAGTTGACCCATCCCAAGTTCTCCTCAGCAATCCTGCTGAACTTCAGAGCCCCTCTTTCTATCAGGAAGTAAGCTCTAACGTAGTGGAGATGGGAGTAAGCGAGAAGAGGTATGGCGATCAGGTCTCTAAGAGCTGCTTCCATTAGGATGAAGTATATGAGAGCTCTTATCCCAAATTCCTTGTGAAAATGGGTCCTGATCCCCAATACCCTGTAGTATCTGAAGAGCTTCATCGGATAGACGCCAAAGAGAGGAGCTGTATCAGTGGCTGTAACAGCTAATATTCCCCCTTTTCTCACTATTTTCAAGGAATCCCTGATGTAAGGAGCTGGAGAACCAAAGGGATCCAGATCGACATACCAAAACTTGATGCCAATTTCCCTCAGCTCGGATGCCAACATGCCGGCATCCCTGCAGGTCACCTTGACTTTATCTTCTACATTATTTAACATTATATTCTTTCTTATTATATGAACAGCAATTGGATTTTTGTCGTTGGCCCAAACCTTATCTGAATTGCTTTCAACAGCCCATCTTATAGATCTCACTCCTGTGGCGGCCATCATATCTATTGCTGTGGATTTTCCATCTCCTTTGAGGATGCTGTTGACGGCAACTGAGATATCCCTGTTGACCTTCATATCAGGGTTGTAGAATACATCTGCTTTTGTGTAGGGTATCCCTTTTTTGCTCAGTTCCTCGAGGTCTGTGGCATAAAAAGACACTTTTCCCTCCCTGTAAAGCCTGAGCTTTATCTCCTGCAAGAGGACACCTATTTCTTCACTAAAATTATTGCATGTTTCTGATCATATGGTGAGAGATCGACCTGTTGAACTGGATTGTATCCATTTTGCATGAGCTTCTCCTGGACCATCCTGTACACCTTCTTGGGAGGAGCTGTCACATCTATGCTGCTGGCCTTAACAGCTATAAGGGCATATCCTCCCCTCTTAAGAAACACATCAGCGTTTCTTATCAATATCTCAGCTTCATCCCTCTGTGCTACATCAGTATAAACTACATCCACCTCCTCCACTATATCAATGTAACTTTCTACATCCCTGGCTGATGCTAATATCGGCACTATGTTCCTCCTCGCCTCAGAGACGGGGAGGAGATCCCTCAGGACCCTCTGGGATACTTCAACTCCATATATTAATCCTTCCTTTCCAATTATATCGCTGAAATGAGATGCAGTCGTCCCGGATGCTATTCCCAGATAAAGAATCTTTGTTCCAGGCTTTATGGGAAAAGTCCTCAAGCCGTTCATTATTGCTGCAGCTGGCTTAGATCTTCTGGGATCCCAGATCCTGTATTCCTCTCCTCCAATTATCCTCACAGTTTCATCATAGCTTCTAAATCCAGGGACTATGTTCCTGGTTGCAAGAACCTTTTTGCCCCCCTGATCTATCCAATACACACCTTTGAACTTCTCATGCTCAACAACCTTCATTCAACCACCTTTTAGCTTCGCAAGCCTCTCATCTATTTCCTCCCTTAGCTTTCTGCCGACTGACCTATCTGAGCCATATACATCAATCCTAGCAGCGATTGATATTTTTGTGGCCAACAATCTTGCTATCTTCCCCCTGAGCTTCCTTGGGGCAGTTCTGACCTCTTTAGCCTGAAATAGGATGCCATGTTTCGGCGGTTTTGTCCCCTTCGTCATGTGAAGGAATATGGCCTTGTGTGCACCCAATATCTGTATTGTGCTTGCTGGAAGCTGTGCTAACTTTTCAAGTCCTCCCGCCATTGTTATAAGTCTTGCTCCGAGCAGGGGGCCTGCTACATCAGACAGATTAGGTGCAACATCCCTCATCAATCTCTCTATATACTTCTCCACCTTTTCCCTTGTCTTAAAAAGCTCGCTCAGGACTGATATGACATCTCTTATCTCTTCCCTTACCCCTATTCCAAGGGTCTTTTTCATCGCCTCAGATATCCTGTTGGCAATTTCCTTTGGAAAACCTGCTCTCAAAAGATCATCCTCTCCACCATTTTCTGCTATTGTCATTGCTGCTCTGACAAATAGCTCATGATCCTCAACTATTGAGTCCAGCTCAGGCATGTATATGGAGAACCACTCCCTGACCGCTGGCATCAGGATGTTTAAGGACTTGTTCAAGTGATCCAAGTAATCCACAGCTTTCATGATCAGGAGATCTTTTCTTGAGAGTTCCTCCTTTATCTGAATCCTTGCAAGGCTCAGAGAGATGTCTATCAAAAGATTTTGAAGTTCCTCTTCTTTAATTCCGGATATTGACGCCATAAACTCCCTTTTTCTCCTCCTAAAG
>JAGDWR010000002.1:3976-7220 GCA_023269865.1 Candidatus Methanodesulfokora sp. | reverse complement strand
GGCACCATGAGTACCTCTGGGCATACTTCATCACCACTCCTCCATCCAACTGGGATAATTAAACTTTGTGAGAGCACAGTCAAAGTATGAATATTAACTTTCATAGAATAAGCTGACGGGCTTGTAGCTCACTGTATCTATAAGCCCTCTATCTGTTATCCTGAGCTCAGGAAGGACATCTAAGGCCAGAAGGGACATGGTCATGAAGGGTGAAACCCAATTGCATCCTCTCTCCCTCCAGAGGCTATACGTGCTCTCAAGCTGTTCAGCCACCACCTCTGGTTCATCTGTCGACATCAACCCAGCAAGAGGGAGCCTCACCAATGATAGAACTTTCCCATTATCAACTGAGATTATCCCCCCTCCAACTTCAGCTAATGTGTTGGCAGCTAAAGCCATGTCCTCATCCTTAAGACCCAAAACCAGCATGTTGTGGGTATCATGTGCTATTGTAGATGCAACTGCTCCCAGCTTGAATCCAAATCCCATTACAAATCCCAGCCCTATGTTTCCAGTTCCTTTATGTCTTTCTACAACAGCCACCTTGTATATATTTCTCTTCTCATCCGGAAGGACGAGGCCATCCTCAACACCAAGCTCCTCCACCCTGCTCTTAGTGAGGACATTCCCCTCAAGAGCCTCTATGACTCTAACCTTTATTTTGCCTTCCTTCACAGGAGCTTTTATCTCAAAGTCCTCCTTTCTCAACCTCCTTATTTTAACGGTCCTCAGGAACCTCTCCTCATAGCTTGGAGGGGTCAGTTTTACAGTGAGCTTACCCTCTTTCGCAACAACTTTTCCATCAGCTATAACTACATCTGTTTCAACCTTGCTCAAGCTTTTTAAAACAAGAAGGTCAGCATACCTCCCAGGAGCAACGCTCCCTATTTCCCTGGCCAGACCATAGTGCTCCGCTGGATTAAGAGTGGCCATCTGAATTGCCCTTATAGGATCAACACCCTCCTCTATTGCTCTCCTGACCACATGATCCATCTGCCCCTGCTTCAATATTGAGTCAACCTCCCTGTCATCTGTGACAAGGCATGCATGCCTGGAGTCCAATCTTGCCTCAGTTATTGCTTTCACAGTCTCAGCTACATCGAGCCAGGCTGAGCCCTCCCTCATGTATGCGTACATCCCAAGCCTCAGCCTCTCAACAGCATCCATCTTGGTGGTCAGTTCATGAGAGGAGGATATTCCAGCTGCTGCATAGGCAGCTAGTTCTTTTCCCAACAAGCCGGCATCATGTCCCTCAACTACCTTCCCCAATTTATGAGCTGCATTTATCTTCTCAAAAACCTCCTTATCAAAGTTTAGCACACCAGGGTAGTTCATCATCTCTCCTAGGGCAATTACTCCATCCCATTTAAGCATCTCCTCGACCTCTTTCGGACCAAGATAAGCACCAGATGTCTCAAACATCGGGTTTGCTGGTACGCATGAAGGAGCTGTTATGAAGACTTTGAGGGGGAGATCAGCAGCTTCATCCAACATAAGCTTAACTCCATCCAGACCAAGCACATTTGCGATCTCATGGGGATCTATAAACACAGTGGTGGTGCCCCTAGGCAGCACAGCCTTTGCAAAATTGGTCAAGCACAGCATGCTGCTCTCCACATGGACATGGGCATCGATAAATCCCGGAACTACATACCTCCCCTTAGCATCAATAATTATGGTATCAGGACCTATCGTATGTTCCACATTTCCCACCGTTGCTACTCTATCACCTTTTATTGCAATACCCCAGCCTTCCAAGACCTCGCCTGAGTTCACATTCACAAAGCTGCTGTTCAAAATTACGAGATCTGCCTTCTCAATTCCCAATGCGACCTTAACCAAAAGGCTTGATACCTCCCATAGCTTGCTTCTTGCCATATCCCTCCCCTCCAGGTATCTAGTTTTAGAGTAAAGTTGATATTATTTAAACTTTATACAGAAACTTAGTGAATCTTTAAAAGCTTAGTGAACTACAAACTGGAAATAAATAAAAATCAGCCGAAGATCCTCAGCCCGCTTGTGCCCAGTTTAGTTTTTACAATACTCGTTTTATATTACATTAGAGAAACAATCTATTCTTCCAATATATCTATTTTTATGAAGCAATATTTTTCCTCTGTGAGCTCTATTATTTAATTTTGAAATTAGAGAAGAGAACCACTTATTAAAATATTGTAAACTACTTAATAAACCAGCATCTGACAAAATGGCCATTTCCCACGCTTATGAGCTCTGGCTCCTTGGCTCTGCACTGATCCATTGCATAAGGACATCTTGGGCTCAGCCTGCATCCTGCCGGTGGATTCACTGGGCTAGGCGGTTCACCTGGAAGTATTATCCTGCTCTTCAATCTTCTTATATTTGGATCTGGCTCTGGCACTGAGGAGAGAAGCGCTCTCGTGTAAGGATGCGCCGGATTATTGAAGAGCTCCTCAGCAGGAGCATACTCGACTATCCTGCCCAAGTACATTACTGCTACATAATCGCTGATGTATTTTACCACTGATAAATCGTGCGATATCAGCAGATAGGACAGCTTCAGGTCGTTTTTCAGATCAGCGAGTAGGTTTAATATCTGCGCCTGAACTGAGACATCCAATGCTGACGTCGGCTCATCTAGCACCAACAACTTCGGCTGGGGAGCTATCGCTCTAGCTATTGCAATTCTCTGAGCCTGACCTCCGCTTAGTTCATGAGGATGCCTTTTTTCTATCTCCCTAGGAAGACCCACCTTTTCAAGCAGCCTACGAACTTCCTCCTTTGCTTCGTCTCTACTCATCCTCATGTGAACTCTCAGGGGCTCAGCTATTATAGATTCGACCCTCATTCTGGGATTAAGAGATAGAAATGGATTTTGAAAGACGGCTTGCACATTTCTTCTGTACCATTTCAGGTTCTTCCCTCTCAATGAAGTGATATCCCTTCCCTTGAAGGCTATCCTACCAGACGTAGGGTCTAAGAGCCTAAGCACACATCTGGCAACAGTCGACTTTCCAGAGCCAGACTCTCCAACAAGTGAGAACACGCTTTCCTCATCTATGGAAAAGGAGACCCCATCCACAGCTTTAACATAGCCTGCTATCTTTCCGAATAGCCCATATCTTATCGGAAAATGCTTAACTAGCTCCTCGACATCCAGAAGAGCCATAATCTCACCCTATGTATTTAAAACATGAAACCCTATGGCCTGGAGCTATCTCCATTAAAGCAGGTCGGGCTTGTCTGCACACATTTTTGGCTTCAT
>JAGDWR010000002.1:1663-3876 GCA_023269865.1 Candidatus Methanodesulfokora sp. | reverse complement strand
GGCTGGAGGTCTAGATAGATCTGGAAGGGATCCAGGAATGCTTCTTAATCTCCTAGCCTTCATGTGGGTCCTTGGAACGCAGTCCAATAAGCTCACTGTGTATGGGTGCATTGGCTTTGATATTACCTCATTGACAAGACCGTCCTCAACCACAGTTCCAGCATACATCACTATTATTCTATCGCATACTTCAGACGCAACACCAAGATTATGAGTGATAAACACCAGGGTAAGCTTCATCTCCCTCCTTAACTTATCAAAAAGCTCCAATATCTGCGCTTGAAGCATGACATCCAGCATTGTCGTCGGCTCATCTGCGACCAAGATCTTGGGCTCTGTAGATGTAGCTATGGCTATGTTTACCCTTTGGAGCATTCCACCGGATAGCTCATGAGGAAATGATCTCAGTATTCTATCTGCATCAGACAGACCTGCTTTCTTCAAGAAATTCCTTGCCCTCTCCATTGCCTTTTCCCTTGTCAAACCGAGATTGCTCACAAGAACATCGACGATCTGTTCCCCTACTGTGAAGAGGGGATTCAATGTGGCCGCTGGATCTTGAAAGACTATAGATATCTCACGGCCGGAGTATCTTCTCTTCTCCTCTTCCTTCAGACTTAGAAGGTCCACATTCCCATACAAAACCCTGCCATCAATTACTCTTGCATTCGAGGGAAGAGCCATTGCTATTGCTAGACCAACAGTTGACTTTCCAGATCCAGATTCCCCAACCAAACAAACAGATTCCCCTCTTTTCACATCAAAAGTGACTCCTGTAGTAGCATGAACTGTCCCAAATGGAGTTTCATATACAATGCTCAGATCCTTTACTTGAAGAAGCAGTTCCTCCATCTACACCACCTTCTTTGTCATCATTGTAATCCTAAGTCTAGGATCCATGAATTCCCTTGCAAAATCGGCTAAAAGGTTGAATCCCAAAACTGTTGTCAATATGGCTAGTCCAGGGAAGAAGGAGATCCACCAAGCCACATTTATAGACTGCCACCCTTGGCTTACCAGCAAACCCCACTCCGGTATGGGTGGTTGAACTCCAATTCCAAGAAAGCTCAGCCCAGCTGCCTCAAGCACAGCAGAACCCATGTCCAGCGCAGCTTGTATTGCAACAGGAGTCAGAGCATTGGGTAGCACATGTCTAAACATTATGGTGAATCTTCCAAGCCCGAGCACTCTTGCTGCATCAACATACGGCATACTCTTTACTGTGTTCACTTGTACGTATATCAACCTCGCATACCAAGGCCACCACGAAATTGCCAGAGCTAAAATTGCATTCTCCAATCCCCTTCCCAGCGTCGCTGCTAGGGCTATAGCTAGAAGGAGGGGTGGGAATGCGAGGAACATGTCCGTTATCCTCATGAGCGCTGTTCCTGTTTTTCCTCCGCTGTAGCCTGCTATTAAGCCGAGAGGGATCCCGATGATTAGGGCTAATCCTACCACGCCGACAGCTATGATGAGGGAGAATCTTGCCCCCAGTATAACCCTGTTAAACATATCTCTCCCATATTCATCCGTGCCGAATGGGTGCTCAAGCGATGGAGGTAGATACCTCTTAGATACATCATATGTGATGCCCCATGCATCTTCAGGCTTTGTAAGAATGTACGGGGATATTATTCCCATTATGAGGAAGACAACGACTATGATAAAGCCTGCCATGGAGACAATGTTTTTCCTCATCAGTATGAACATTGTTCTCATCTCAGACGTCAAAGTCTCACCCTCGGGTCTATCCATGCATGCACCATATCAACAACCAGATTTATGGCGGAGTAAAAAAATGCTACGATGATCACAGCACCCATTATTGCAGGGTAATCAAAGCTCAGGAGGGACATTGCAGTGTAAAGCCCTATTCCAGGCCATACAAATATCAGCTCCACCATGAATGCTCCTATAATAGTGTATCCAAATGAGAGACCGAGAGAGGCTATCACTGGGACTATTGCGTTTTTCAGGGCATATTTATACACAACAAGTTTCCTAGGAAGGCCCCATGCCAGAGCGCTTCTCATAAATGGCTCATGCATCACCTCAACCATCATAGCTCTAGTCATTCTGGCGCTCAGGCTCATGGGATAAAGCGATAGGACTGCTGCAGGAAGGATCATGTGCTTGAGCACATTAAGAAACACAGGAATATTTCCCTGTATCAGCGAATCGATTAGATAAAAGCCTGTGATGGGATGAAACCC
>JAGDWR010000002.1:0-1563 GCA_023269865.1 Candidatus Methanodesulfokora sp. | reverse complement strand
TGAGAGCTGCGGCAACTCCTAGCAGTACTCCAAGCACAGCAGCTACGGAAAATGCAAAAATGATCAGCTCTAAAGTAGCTGGAAGCGCACTTATCAGGTCATCTAGCACTGGAGATCTTGTTCTCCACGAGATACCCCAGTTTCCTCGAACAAAATCTAGGAGATAGTAACCAAGCTGAACATGGATTGGCTTATCTAAATGAAGCTCCCTTCTTGCCCTCTCGATTTGCTCTATTGTTGCATGAGGACCAGCCCAGAGAAGCTCTGGCCTAGCTGGTACGACTCTTGTTATGACAAAGGTTATTATCAGCACACCAAGCACAACAAACACGAGAAGGATGAGACGTTTGATCAAATACTCCCGGCTAAGAGGCATAATTGACACCTAAAAAATGAAAGATTGGGGAGCTTAATTCTCTTTCAAGCTCTCTATCCCTCGACGCTCAGAACCTGTGGAAAGATCACCGTCGGATATGCCGGGTTTACAGCTCTGTCTAGACCTCCTATGTTCGCTCTAGCCACTCTTACATCAACTTGGTCATATAAGGCCACAGCAGGAACATCATCATACAGCATTTTCTGTGCCTTGTAATATAGCCCAAGCGATCTTGTCTTGTCTATTCCCTCCCAGTAGTGAGCTTCATCTATCATTTTCTCGAATTCTGAATTACTATAATAGCATAGATCAAAGGATTTGCTGGCGCTGTGAAACATGTTGAACAAGTAATCATATGGCGTTACATAAGTGGGCCACCAGTAGAATATGAAGAGATCCTGCGCTGCCTGAGGATTATCCCATCCGCTTTGAGCGAGAGCCCATTGTTCCTCCCAGCTCATAGGTCTTATCTCTATGCTGATCCCTATTTTGCTCAGACTGGACTTTATGAGATCTGCTGTTCTCTGCTCAGCTATATCTCCGGCTGTATATGTCAAGATCAGGGTTCTGTTGATGCCATTAGGATAACCGGCTTTAGCAAGCAGCTGTTTTGCTAAACTGAGATCATACTTGTATGTGAGGTTGTCGAAGTGGCCCCACATGCTATGAGGTATTGGTCCGGATGCCACTTTCGCCAACCCGCTTCTAGCAACTGTCACTATGTCATCATAGGGTATTGCATGGGCAATCGCTTTTCTCACCAGAACATTATCTAGCGGCGGTTTCTTTGTGTTCATCAACAGAAGAAGATTCTGAAAGCTGGGTTTTATCACCACTTGGAGGCTTGGATCTTTCTTCAGGCTCTCAACATCCTCTAATGGAACATATTCAGCTATGTGCACATCTCCTGACTTGACTAATCTCTCCTGGGTGACGGAGTCCTTCACTATT
Source organism: Candidatus Methanodesulfokora sp. (assembly GCA_023269865.1). GTDB lineage: Archaea > Korarchaeota > Korarchaeia > Korarchaeales > Korarchaeaceae > Methanodesulfokora. The sequence continues at coordinate 236 of JAGDWR010000002.1, read as the reverse complement.
TTTATTATAAACACATCTGGAGCTTTATCGGACTTAAATGGATAGTTAGGATCCTTCCATCCCCACCATTCAGCGAATTTCTCCAGCACGACTTCGTTCTCAGGGTCCCACTTGACAAGTTTATAGGGACCAGAGCCTGCGTCCTTGCCCGAGTTAAACCAGTTTGTTATCTTTGGATCAGTACTGTTTGATGCATTTGCATATTTAACTATATTTGGACTGAATATGTATGCTCC
>JAGDWR010000065.1:2969-6293 GCA_023269865.1 Candidatus Methanodesulfokora sp. | reverse complement strand
CAATCAGGTCAACAGCTAACTCTATCCCATGAGAAACAGTCGGGGCTATGCCCTCGCTTAAATCTACTTTATCCACCCCTACCCCGATGAAAACTATCTTTTTGAGGGATTTCTTGAAGAACCATATCAAGTCCATGAGCTTGTCCACATCAATTCCATGCGGATCCACTTGAGAAGCACCATGTCCCTCCTCATCTATCCTTTCATGAATCTCAACTAAAAGGCTGCCTGGCTCCTCTGACAAAAAAGAATCAATTATTATCATTATATCGCAATCAGGGGAGTTCATCAATGCATCGAATGCGGATGGGCACTCCATCACTGTCACAGAAGAAGGCAGCCTTTCCCTGAGCTTCCTAGCTACAATAACCCCAATGCTGTCATTTCCGATGTAATCATTTCCAATGCCCAGCACTACAATTTCAGGCATGTTCCCTCTTTATCTCCGGAAATATGGGCAGATACTTCACAGCAAGCGTGAAAGCCAGGGCTTCTAGAGCTACTAGCATTCCAGTGACCGATATCTCAACCCATGTTGGGAAGTAAATTGCTCCTGGGGGTGGATAGAGCCATGCAGTGAGAAGGACATCAAACCTGTTCATTATGACGCCGAAGACAACCAATATAGATGCCAGCAGTAGCACCTTTCCAGACCTCACAAATCTCTCCGACAGCAGGAGGATCAATGGAGCCACGAATCCAGCCAGAATCTCCACAAAGAAGAACAATGCCCTTGTATCACCTGAAGAGAAAATTGCCCCTCTAGCAATGAGATCCAGGAGTCTTATTGCTATATACACAAGAAGGATGTATCTCATAGCCCTTCCCAGCGAGGAGAGGAGATCAAGCTCTAGCCCTCTGTTCAGAACCCTGGATGATATGTTCGACTCTATTATTATCATTGCAGGTGCTGCGGCAAGAGCTGATATATAGAACAGAATTGGAAGTATGGGGGAATACCACAAGGGATGCACTTTATCCGGAGCTATCAGGAAAAGACCTCCCAAGGAGGATTGATGCAATGTTGGGACTATTATCCCAACTATCACCAGGGGTATCATCACTTTTTCGCTCTCCATGGTTGTGTAGAACCACTTCCATCTGAGCTTCTCAGCTACTATAGGTGAGAATTCTATTAGCTGTATTATTATATATAAAGATATGCACCAATACACCTCAAAGAGCACGGAGTGAGGCTGGAAGAACAACGGAAACATCGGGTGCCAGAACCTAGCCGGCTGATTTATATCTATAATAAGCCCTAGGGCTGTGGTCAGGTATGCCAAGAGACATGTGAGGAGAGTTGGCCTTAGAAGGGGCTCGAACTTCTTCTTGTTTATTATGTAGACACCGAATGCGAGGGAGAAGGATCCTGCTGCAAGAGCTATCCCTGTGAGCACATCATATGCTATCCACAGCCCCCAGGGATAATAATCATTCAGAGCTGTGACTTTAAATCCCATTGTCAGCCTTAAGAATGCACCATATGCCCCAAATGCTATCACCAAGATGAGAGCTGACGTCCATATCATGAACGATTTAGAAACGCTCATTCCCTCACCTCCTTCTCCTGCCTCCTCCTGCTATACAGGTAAAGGCCAAGAAGCCCCACAAATAGAGAAGGTATTACTATTGGCATCTTTCCCAGATATGCTTGAGTTAGCTCGGGATAGCTGAACTTCATCACCTTTCTGAACTCAAGCTCATCAAATGGGACATCCGATATGTAGAGCACACAAGTTCCACCTGCCTCCTCCTCTCCATATATGTAGTTTACATAACCTCCTCTTGAAATCCTCTTTTTCGCCTCCTCAATAAGCTCTTTTCTCTTTCCAAATGTCAGAGCTCCAACCTTGCAGGCATCAACGCATGCAGGCCTCCTTCCCTCTATGATTCTATCATAGCACATATTACATTTCTGTATAAACGGGAATGGCTTGTCCCATTGCCATTTCGGCACCCCCCAGGGGCAAGCGTAAACGCAGTATCTGCAGCCAACACATCTATCTGCCCTGTATATAACAGGGCCTTCAGGTGTCTTGTAAAGAGCTCCAACAAAGCAGACAGAAGCACAAGCAGGGTCTATGCAGTGCATGCATTGCTCCTTGATGAACCTCACTATCTCCTTTCCATCCTTTACAAGGCTCTTCGATCTTATCCTGGTCCATGTGTATGCTGAGAGGGTGGAGTAATTATCCCAGTACGATCTCTCATTTCTTTCATATGGAAGATCTGAGCTCACAGGCAGATCATTCTTTATTTTGCAAGCAGCTTGGCAATCTCCGCACCCTATGCATCTTGATATATCTACTAAGAAGCCGTACATCTCATCTGGATTTGCCTCAGTGCTGCGACCTCCAAGCGAATTCATAAGCGGCAGAGAAATAAGAAATGAGCCAGTGCTCCTCAGGAACTCTCTTCTACTCAACTTCCACTCCATTTTCAGTCACCCTAGAACAGAGGCCTGTTGATCTCCCTGGATCCAACTCTTATGTGAACTGCACAGGCTATGCATGGATCAAAGCTTCTTATAGCCCTAACGTAATCAAGACCTTGCCACTCACCTGGACCAACTTCCTCTGTTACCTTTGAATTAAGCAGGCTCATCTCAAATGGAGCTCTTCCGTATTTATCCCTTGGAGATGCATTTCCTGTAGTGGGAGCATGTATCTGATAGTTCACTATTTTTCCTCCTTCCTGCACAACCCAATGCCTCACAGTCCCTCTTGGAGCCTCCGTGAATCCAACTCCAAATGTTCTCCTGCTTGGAGCTTTCCATGGCTTAGATGTAGCTATTTTCCCGCTTCTTATCAGCTCTGCTACTTTAACTATGCTCTGCCAGCCGTGAGATGCGTGTATCACCATGCTGAATGCCCTTGCAAGAAGCCTCTGCATCGTGGTTGAGTAAGCAGGAGCTCTCCATGCAAGGGTCATTGGATATGATACAGCATCAGGGAGATCTGTAGCTCCACCGCTCTTCGGAAGATCAACTCTTAATATGCCGTTTCCTGGGCCAAAATCGCTTGGTTGATAAGCAGTTATGGTTAGCCTTGCCAGTGGTCCAACTTCAAATGGGGTCACAGCTCCATCCTTCCAAACAAGCCTCACGTTTGCAACCCATGAGTATTTCTTGGAAAAATCTCTGGGCTGTGGGCTGGGTATTGTGGTCTTGTTCCATGGATGATGAACTGGATTTGCCTTCCCCCAGAGAAGAGGAGTTCCCTCTGGATCCTTGTCTGTGAATAGAGTGCTCCACTCCTCGTAGAATGAGGTCTCGACATCCTCGGATATGCTCACATTTATCTCCTTGTAGCTTGTCGATAT
>JAGDWR010000065.1:1313-2869 GCA_023269865.1 Candidatus Methanodesulfokora sp. | reverse complement strand
CCTTGTAGAACTCCTCAGGCTCGGAGCTAAGGCTGGAGTAAACCTCAGGATCATCAAATAAACCTCCACTTATATAATTGGGCTTATCATAAGTCTTGCCCTGATCTCTATAGCCGATGACCTCATCATAGAACCAAGTTAGGTCCTCCCATATCGCATAGACATATTTCACCCAGGCTGTCAGGAGGTTCAGCCTGAAGGTGTATCCTACTATGAGGGAATCTGGGTTTGTTAGATCTGTGGCTATGCCGCCCGGTATTATTGTGGATGGATGTGGGTGTTTTCCATATATCATTATCCCAGCCTCTTTTGCAAACCTTTGATACCTGACCGTCAAATTCCATATCTTGCCAGAAACAGGCACAAATCCATCCATTATATCTGAAATTCTGGTAAATCCATGGATATCTCTTCTCGGACTGAGGGTCTCCTGAGCCTCCTGATAGACAATTGGAGTGAGCTTCTTGACATAAAGGCTGCTGTAATCGGGACCTCCAAGTATATTTAGTATTATTGAATGATCGTATAAATGATCTGTCATTAGGAAGCCCATGTTCCTGAGGAGAACTCCTAGAGGCTCAGGCACTGCTCCATAAGCCATGTCAACAGCGTGCATCGATGCATTAGCGTGACTTGCACCGCATACACCGCATATCCTGGATGTTATTGCTATTGCATCCTCAGGAGGCTTAGTTCTCAGAAATACCTCGAACCCTCTGAACATCGTTGCAAACACATGAGCATCCTTAGGCATTCTAGTTGCCTCATCAACATCAACCTCAGCCCCAAGATGGCCCTCTATCCTAGTTATAGGCTCTATAACAATCTTTCTTATGCTCATGGCATCACCTCTTCTCCTTCAGGGCATAAGCTAATCCAGCACCGATCAAAGTAGCAGTTCCTATGCCTATAGCTGCCTCGGTGCTTCTTCCAATATCCAGCTTTGGAATTGGCGGACCAGGCTGCAGTTCCCTTAATTGCTCGAAGAATGGCTCATATGCATCGGAGAAGCCTGGCATTGTGCAGGCTATGCAGGGAGCTCCTGTCTTCGTCGGACCTCCAATCCCTAAGATCCAGCCCTCCTTGTTCCAGGGGCAGTTTGAGACAGGACCCTTGCACCCAACTCTGAACAAGCACTTCCAGCTGGGATCTCCAGCATATTCTCTAAATTCTCCAATTGCATAGGAGGCAGCTCTCGGGCACTGCTCATGCGTTGTCCTGCCGTATATCCACACAGGCCTGTAATACCTGTCAAGTGGAGGAGGTGGCAAAACACCTCTAGCCCATAGTATCAGAGTTCCAAGCGCTCTTATCTGAGCTTGTCCATTTGCAGGACATCCTGGGACAGCTATGGCTGGCTTTACATCAGCTCTTACCTCCCCTGGTTCCAGTTTTGCTCCCTCTAGGAACCTCCTATATGGAGCCGTTATGTCAGATGGAAGGAGATCTATAAGCCCTTTATAACCTCTTATGGGATCACCAAAGAAACCAGTTGCCCCTGTTGGACTTGAACTTGTTCCAATTCTCTTAAATGATTCTATGAAATCGCTGTATTC
>JAGDWR010000065.1:0-1213 GCA_023269865.1 Candidatus Methanodesulfokora sp. | reverse complement strand
GCACAAGTTCCCGTTGACACAACAGCTACAGCTCTAGAAAGAAGTCCTCTAAGCCAATCAAGGAATGTCTTTGGTCCCTTCTCTGTTTCTCCTGAATAACCGAACATATCAGAGTATCTTGGACCACCTGCTTTTTCATCTATTGGAAAAGCACCTTCTAAAACAAGAACATATGGGTCATACTTTCCGGAAATAGCATCCTCTAAGATCTGCAGGGCTGCGGATGACCATTCGGGCATTATTGCGTCCATATATCTGAGGTTTACATAACCTGTTATCTCAGCAGTTCCTGTTATCACATCAATCACAGACGGTCTTACAGCATCAAGCAGTGCTATGCTGTCTCCAGTGCAACTTTGACCTTCAAACCATATTACGTTTATGGCATCTGGGCTGTCACTGCCCCTGAGAACATCTATACCTCCACCTCCCTGGCTTTTTACATCAACTATATCCCCGAAGGAGAAGGCATTTGTCCTCATTGTCAGACTTATTACGGAGAAAAGAGATCCCAGACCTATTATCTTTACAAAATCCCTTCTGGAGATCTTTTGACCTCCCATTGCAATCACTTGACTTTATCAGAAATAAAGCCTATAAACTTTACCTTAAGAGCGTTTTTGGAAAAAAATTCTTCTGAAAAGAGGAAAAGCGTTGGAAAGATGCTTTTTAATAGTAAGTCTATTTGAAATAAGAGTAATTTTATTTATAGGTAAAAAGATATAAGACTAAACGCAATGGACTTTTTAAGAAATTTTTTGATAGAAAAAAGATAGAAAAACCTGTCAGAGGCTAAAAACAGCACTAAGTTATTACGATTAATTTTTTGTTGCTACAGGGCTATCTTTGTTGGTGTACTTGTGATACCTCACCCCAGGAGGAAAGTATTAAATAAAGGAAGGAGGGCTGTAAGAGTATGGAGAGCCTAGATGAGGCAATAACAGTGAGCAAAAAGGGGAAGAGGGAGCTGAGATCTATAGTTGCTAGGGGAAAATTTGCAATAATAGAATATCTGGATCCTGATACCAAGAAGAGGACTGAGGACAAGGTCAAGCTTGTCCTGGCAAGAGATGATGGCAAGGTTGAGGAGTACTTCCTGATACCAACAGCAACGCCATCTAGGCTTATAGCGATAGTGCCTAAAGAGAAGAAGGGGCAGGAGATAAAGGCATTCAACCCGAGGACCGGAAAAGTGGAGAACATAATACTATAA
>JAGDWR010000101.1 GCA_023269865.1 Candidatus Methanodesulfokora sp. | reverse complement strand
TGAAGGATGAGATAGAGAGGATAGTGAGGGCAAAGCTCCTCAACCCAGTTTGGATAGATGAGATGAAGAAACATGGATACAGAGGCGCGAATGAGTTTTCCAGGAAGATACTGCACTTATACGGATGGTCTGCAACAACAAAGCTTGTTGATAAGTGGGTGTTTGATGAGATCACAAACACTTACGTTTTGAATGAGGAGATGAAAAGATGGTTTGAGGAGAACAATGTGTGGGCGCTCGAGGAGATAGCAAGAAGGCTAATAGAAGCTGCTGAAAGAGGGCTGTGGGAGCCATCTGAGGAGATGTTGCAGAGGCTCAAGGAAGTCTACAGCGAGATAGAGGGAATTCTTGAGGAGTCAATAGGAGAGGGAGAGGTGCAGGGAGGAGCTATCCAAATCTACACCTCCGAGGACGATCAACACTGGAGGGAGAGAATGGTGGATGTCGAGAAGGCTATAAACATGCTGAAAAAGGTGAGTTGATGGTGGAGAGAAGGAATGTCCTCCCATTTACAGCAATAGTTGGCCAGGAGAAGGCAAAGCTAGCTCTGCTGATAGCTGCAGTAAATCCAGCTGTCGGAGGGGTTCTGCTCAGCGGTGACAAGGGAACGGGAAAGACAACTCTCGTAAGAGCTCTAGCTGATCTTCTCCCCGAGATAGAAGTGGTTGCTGATTGTCCATTTGGATGTAATCCGAGAAACCCGATGGAGATGTGCGATTCATGCTATGAGAGAGTGATGAACGGCGGGGATCTGAGGATAATAAGGAGGAAGATGAAGGTAGTTGATCTCCCCCTCAGCATAACAGTGGACAGGCTTGTCGGCACTCTCGACATAAAGAGAGCTCTTAAGGAGGGTATAAGAGCCCTTCAACCAGGGCTTTTAGCGGAGGCAAATAGAAACATTCTTTACATAGATGAGGTGAACCTCCTGGAGGACTACGTTGCTGATGTCCTGCTGGACTCTGCTGCAATGGGATGGAACATAATAGAGAGGGAGGGGATCTCTGTAAAGCATCCCGCTAGATTTATACTGGTTGGAAGCATGAACCCGGAGGAGGGGGAGCTCCGTCCACAGATACTAGATAGATTTGGCTTGTTTGTGAACATAGAAGCACCCCTGGATCCCGATACAAGGATGGAAGTCGTGAAAAGAGTTGAGGAGTTCCAATCCGATCCAGTTTCATTTGTTGAGAAGTACAGGTCCTTGCAGGAGGATCTGATGAGGAAAGTGGTCAGGGCAAGGGAAATTGTAAATGAAGTCGTTGTCCCGGATGATCTCCTTCATCTTTTGGCGAAGACAGTTGTTGAAATGGGGATAAGGACTCACAGGGCTGAGATAGTCACAGTGAGGGCTGCAAAGGCAATATCTGCTTTAGATGGAAGAAAAACAGTGAACTTGGAGGATCTCAAAAAAGCAATGGAGCTTGCATTACCGCACCGCATGAGATCAAGGCCTTTTGAGGAGCCTCCTCAACCACCCAGATCCCAAGAGGATCATCACCCCAATGAGAGCAGAGGGCAGGATGAACAGCAAAGTAAGGAGCAAAAAAGAAGGGAGCCAACAGAAAAAGGAGAAGTAAATCCTCCTTCTCTTGGAGATAAGGAGGAGAAGTTCAATGCTGATGAGGTGGAGGTGGAGAGCGAGAAAAAGCTCAAGCTGAGGGACAAATTCCAGTGGGCAAGGGGCTCCAGGGGCGTGAGGACAACTGTAATAGATAACCCGCATGGAGTTCCGATCTCCTACATAACACCGAGGCATGATCCCCACGACATAGATCTCACAGCAACGATAGTAAGTGCAGCTCTGAGGGAAAGCCCAGCGGTGGAGGAGGATGACATAAGAGTGAGGGTGAGAAGAGCCAGAGCGAAGAGGCTTTGTGCCATACTCCTGGATTCCAGCGGGAGCATGGCGGCAATGAGGAGGATAAAAATAGCGAAGGGCATAGCAATGAACTTCATAAAAAATGCGTATGTGAAGAGGGACGAGCTTGCGCTTATCTGCTTCAAGGGGGCTAAGAGCGACGTGCTGTCCCACCCAACCAGGAGGTATAGCGATGTTCTGAGATTGCTCGATGGCGTGAAAACCGGCGGGAGGACACCTCTTCCCTCAGCTCTGTATAACTTAGCAGTCATGGCGAAGGCTTTCAAGGAGAAGCACAGAAATGCAGTTGTAACTGGAATACTAGTGACGGATGGAAAGGCCAATGTGTCCCTTGGAGGAGACCTAAAGGAAGATATGGAGAGACTCTGCAAAATGCTGAGAAGGATGAATGTGAAGCTCAAGATATACGACACCAGGCCTCCAGGAGTTATAGATCCAGCTCCCTCCTTCATCGATCTCATAGCTAAGCTGATGGATGCTGAGGTGTACCGGGATTTTAAGAATGTCGCTTAATGGTGAGAAGCCATGAAGAAGCTAGATATCACGCTGATAACAACAAAAACAACTCTTAAGACACTTTATGAGGCTGCCAAAAGAGTTGAAGATGAAAGTAGGGTGAAGTTGGATCTACATATAATCTACTCTATGGACTTTGATAAACTGGCATACGAAAATCTTGCTAATATTCTAACTAAAGCAGATGCTATATTAATTGATATTAGGGGAGGGATGCCGAATTACTTGGAGGAGGCAGTAGAGCATAGCAGGGCGAGGGTTATCGTGCCATTGGTTGGTGGCACAGGGTCCATCGGATTCCTGAGATTAGGAAGGGTTAGTGGAGCCGATATAATACGGAGAATGAAATCTCAGGACTTTGATAGTGATAGAGTGGACATAAATAGCATCTTCAGAGTGATAAATACTATAGAAAGGGCAGGTAGGCTTCTACCTCTGGGTTCTCTAAGACATTATAAAAATTGGATATGGATTATGAAGTATTGGACCTATTGGGGCCATTATAATCTCGAAAACCTCTTCAGATTGCTTCTCTCTGAGTACTTCGGCATAAAGCTGAGGTACGAGGAGCCTAAAACTGAGGGAGAGCTAGCAGTTTATGATCCTGATAAGGGGTTTTTACATGTGCCCATTAGACCACAGAAGCCTGCTGTAGCCCTATTACTATATGCTGGGATGCATTTTGAGCAATGCCTGCCTGTAGCTCTCTTCTTGAGGAAAGAACTTATTAAGCATGATATAAACGTGCTGTTTATCACCGGAGGCGTAGCTGAAAGTCTTACTAAGCAGATTGAAGCCCTAAAGGACTACACAATGCCGGAGGGTGAGCGCACAATAGATGCTATAATCAACTTACAGTGGTTTTTATTAAACGGCGGTCCCTACGGAGGACCGGTAGAACCAACTAGGACCTTCCTCCGCGATGCTGGGTATCTGCTCTTTAATGGCTTAATAGCATACATGAGAAGAGTTTCCGAGTGGCAAAAAGATCCGCGTGGTCTCTCGCCAATAGAGGTAATAACAGGAGTTGCATTACCTGAGGTAGATGGCGCCATAGAACCCATAATATCGGCTGGGCTTGATGACAGCGATTACACGGATATTATTGTTCTTGAGGAAAGGGTGAAAAGAAAGGCTGAACGGATAGCAAGATGGATTAAGCTGAGATATAAGCCAGATGATGAGAAGAAGCTAGCTGTAATAATTTACAACTATCCGCCGGGTGAGCATAATGTTGGCTCAGCTGCTTATCTGGACACATTGGGCAGCCTCGAAGTTCTGCTCAGAACACTAGCAGACCATGGCTACAGGACTGTACCTCTTAATAAGGAGAAGCTGAGAGATTTGATAGGCAAGTACTTGGCAAACTCTCCCAATTGGCATCAGCATGCTGCAGATATTCCATTCTTATCTCTTGATGACTATCTTAAATATTATGGCAGACTGCCGGACGAATTAAAGAGCAATATTGAGAAAGTATGGGGCCCACCTCCAGGCACAATAAACACGGACGAAAAAGGCAATCTAGTGATCCCAGGCATTATACTGGGAAATGTTTTCATAGGAATTCAGCCCTCTAGAGGCTTCCATGAGAGTCCGGAGAAGCTCTATCACTCCAAGGACATCCCACCTCACCACCAATATATTGCCTTCTACTATTGGGTAAGAGAGATTTTTGGAGCTGACGTGATACTGCATCTCGGCACTCATGGAACTTTAGAGCTATTACCGGGAAAGGAAGTTGCTTTGTCAGACATCTGCTGGCCCGATGTGCTTATAGGATCCACACCTCATGTATATGTTTATCATGTCACAAATCCTTCTGAGATGACAATAGCCAAGAGGAGAAGTTATGCATATATTATAACTCATGGAACTCCTCCTTTCGTAAATGCTGATCTTTATGGTGAATATTCCGAGCTGGAACAACTGATTGGGGAGTTTTCTGATGAGCAAGATCCGGAGAAGAGAGCTCTTCTAGAGCACCTCATTAGAGAAAAGTGCTCTAAGCTCAACATACAATATGAAGGCCACGAGAGATTACATAGCTACCTTTATGAGCTGAAGCGGGCTGTAATACCATATGGGCTTCATGTACTGGGCGAAAAATGGAATAATGATGACATAGTCAACTATGTTGCGTTTGTCCTGAGAAAAGATGGCGATGTGCCCTCCTTAGCTAGACTGCTTCTTGAGGAAGAAGATCTTAGTTTTGACAAAGTTATAGAAGCTCCCTCCTTCAGACATGGTGATAGACTTGGGATAGAACTCCTAGCGGAAGCTGATGAGAAAGCTAGAAGGCTTCTAGCAAGGATTGTGGCTGGTGATAGTCCTCTCTCCGTGGCTAGCATGTTCAGGAAAGTGAGAAACCGTGCTATTGAAGTATTTAAATACGCACATGATCTAGTAGTAAAAATTAAATCAGGCGATGAATTAGAAGCCCTGATACAGGCGCTCAATGGAAGGTACATCGAGCCAAGGGTAGCAGGGGATCCCATTAGAACTCCTGAGGTGTTCCCAGTAGGCAGTCACGGTTATGCATTTGATCCTCGGCTAATCCCATCCAAAGCAGCGTGTATAAGAGGTGCTAGGCTCGCTGAAAATATTGTCAAGAGGTATTGGGAGAGAAATAAATGCTATCCTGAAACTATTGCATTGGTGTTATGGGGCTTCGAAACTGCACAAACGAGAGGAGAGACTGTAGCAATGCTACTTCAACTTCTGGGCGTTAAACTTAGTAGGGACAGAGGTCCTTGGGAACCGCGACTAGAAGTTATACCAATAGAACAGCTTGGAAGGCCTAGAATAGATATAACTGCAACAATATGCGGTTTCTTCAGGGACATGTTCCCGAATTTAATAGCCTTGATAGATGAGGCTGTCAAAATGGTGGCCAATCTCGATGAACCACCAGAAATGAACTATGTTAAGAAGCATTATGCAGAAATGAAAAATAAGTTAGGAGATATGTCACTAATTAGAATATTTGGGCCTAAACCTGGTACCTACGGCACCAGGATTCCTGAATTTGTGGAAGCCTCTGGATGGTCTAAGGAAAATGAGCTGACGGAGGTTTACCTGCAGGATATGGCATATGGCTATGGAGCTAAGATACACGGCATGCAGGCCAGAGAATTCCTCATGGAAGTACTGCGCACAGTCGATTCTATAGCTCAAGTTAAAAGCACTAATGAATATGATATAACGGATCTAGACCATTATTATGAGTTTCTAGGGGGCTTGAGAAAAACTGTAGAGATTTTGAAGGGCAAAAAGATCGAAGCTCTGTGGCTCGATACCACAAGTGAACGAGAAATTATTAAAAGTACGGAGGAAGCCATCGATTTCTCGGTTAGGACACGCTTACTGAATCCAAAGTGGATAGAAGGCATGCTAAGCCATGGCTATGATGGAGCTCGCGAGATAGCAAAAAGAGTGGAGTATCTCTTCGGTCATGCAGCGCTAACAGGCGGAGTGAGCGACTGGATATGGGATAGAATAGCTGAAACTTATATATTTAATGAAAGTATAAGGAATAGATTGATAAAAAGTAATCCATGGGCTTTGCATGAAATCCTGAGGAGATTATATGAAGCTCACAAACGTGGCTACTGGAAGGCAAGTGAAAAGAACCTAAGGGATCTGCTAAGTGTTTCGTCGGAGGTGGAAGCCATAATAGAGTCATCAGGGGAGTAATGGAGCATGCCTTCATCTTTACAGACTTTTATAGATCTATTGCTTCGCTACACAAACTCCCTCATCCTCCTCTTGGCAACTACTTTCATCGGCGTCTTTCTAGCAGATATCCTCTTCTCCATGGGCCTTCATAGGAAAATAGGAAGGCCTCTCAGGCCCCTGTTGAAATTAGCTGGGCTTCCTGAGGAGCTCTCTGTCCCGATAGTGACTGGAATTATAGACTCACGAGCAGAACATGC
>JAGDWR010000001.1:2590-6501 GCA_023269865.1 Candidatus Methanodesulfokora sp. | reverse complement strand
ATGCTTGGAGTTGGAGGAGGCATAATAAAAGTTCCGATAATGAACCAGATCATGAATGTCCCAATAAAAGCTGCTGTGGCAACAAGCAAGTTCATGATAGGAGTTACAGCATCAACTGGAGCTCTTCTCTACTTAGCATATGGGCTTGTGAACGCTGAAGCAGTTGCTCCCATCGCAATAGGTGTGATTATAGGGGCAACTACAGGGACATCTGTGATGAACAGGATGAAAGCAGGCTTTATAAAACTAATATTCGGCTTACTACTTCTATATTTTGCATATAATATGATAATTAAGGGTGTTTGAATGAAAGTTGAGAGAGTTGTCTACCTCACGCTGACATTTGGGACGATCTCAAGCCTAATGCTCTTCTCAATCGGGCTTGTCCTAGATCTTATTGGCATGAGGATTTCCTATGCTTTTATCCTAGCAGCAACCGTTGTGCTGGTAATCACACCGATGATCAGAGTTATTGCTGCAATATTCGCATTTGCCTCATCAAAAGAGAAATATAACATGGTTGCAGCCTTTATAGTGCTTTTCTTCATGCTTCTCAGCTTGATCATTGGATTCCTCCTGAGGATCATGCCATCAGGATAATTTGTACATACGAAAAGCTTATATTTTCCAGCTGTTGTTAATAGGTGCGGCCGTAGTCTAGCCTGGTCAGGATGGGAGCCTGCCACGCTCCAGACCCGGGTTCGAATCCCGGCGGCCGCACTCATCAAAGTCCAGCAGCCATTGCTGTTGCAAACTCCACCTGTTTTCTCAGGACTGGTGGAAGCTCTACATCAACCCTCATAAATCCTCTCACAAGCATTGATATTGCATCCCTTCTTTCTATTCCTTTCGAGGTCAGATAGTATATCTCCTCCTCTTTTAGCTTCCCAACAGCTGCTTCATGTGTCAGCTCTGCCTCCTTAACGCTGGACTCAAGCTCAGGTATCGTCACTATATTGGCTTCTTCCGATAGCATGAGGCCCATGCACTCAGTATGCCCACGTCCTTCGGCTCTTGCTATAATCCTTGCTCTAGCGAATATCGTGCTTCTGTCCATCGCAACATTTCTCGATATTATCTCAGCTCTAGTTCCTGGGGCCTCGAGGCTCACCTCTGAGCCAACATCAACGTTTGAGTTTCCCTTTCCCACTATCACACTTGACAGATGAGCTCTTGCATTCCTTCCAACCAGCCTCACCTTGGGATATGTTTGTAAAGATGAGACAGGGCTTATGTTTACATAATGATAGACGAACTGCCCTCCCTCCTCCACTATAGCTGCTGTTCTCGGCCTGACATGAGCATCGGGGTTCCAGCTGTGTATCATCAGGAAGTTAACCCTGGCATTCCTCCCTACGTAGAACTCAGTTATTCCAACATGAAGGCCAACAGCCTCCTTCATTATGGTGCATCCTGTGAAAACGCTCACCTCTGAGTTATCTTTAGCTATTATTATGTTGTGAGGTGCTTGAAGGCTCCCAGGAGCCGACATGAAGAGGCATGTCTGAACTGGCTTCTCCACCTTAACCCCTTCATCAACCACTACTACATATCCCCCTTTTCCATACAGAGCTGCAGCAGCAGTGTACTTATCCTGATCAGGGGATATCAGCTTCCAGCTCAGCTCAGGATCATTCAGCTCCTCGAAGGATGTTACCTTAAGCCCGCTTACATTGGATGCTCTTTTCACTACACTGCTATCAACTTGATAGTATGTCCCAGGGCCTGAGTAATCTGGGTCTATGCCTATCTCCTTCAGCCTTTCCTCGTCAAGCTTTAGGGCTTCAGCTGGAATAAACTTTTTTACATCTATATCTATACCATATGGAGCTTTTTTATCAAGTATGCTCATCAAATAGCTCTTTTGCATGACATGCAAGCCTCAAACCCCTCCCTCCTTATGTTATCCAGTATGGAATTGGGATCCCCAGAGCACACAATCCTTCCGTTGAGCATGACATATGCTATATCCGCATTTATATATTTAGATATATAGCCCGTGTGCGTCACCACTATGGCTGATGTGTCTGAGGAAAGAATTCCATTCAGAGATGAGCCTACATGCTCCATGCTCTCGACATCAACTCCTGAATCTATCTCATCTATAAGCGCAAGTTTTGGCCTCTGAGAAAGCATTATAAGGAGCTCTGCTTTCTTCATCTCCCCTCCGCTGAACCCAACATTTAGATCCCTCTCCAGCAGATGGGATATCCTGAGCTCCTCAGCTTTTCTTCTTATCTCATCGAGATCAATGCCCCTCATCTTCGCTATCCTCTCAATTAGATCCATCAGCCTCACTCCTTTCACCTTCGGAGGTATCTGAAATATCAGCCCTATCCCTATTCTCGCCCTCTCCTCTGGGCTCAATCCTGTTATATCCCTTCCGTTGAACATGATGGAGCCGGACAATATTTTGTATGAGGGATTTCCCATTATGGTTTGCATTAAGGATGATTTTCCAGAGCCATTTGGGCCCAGGAGCAGGACCTTCTCTCCATCCCTAACGGTCAGTTTTACACTATCAAGTATTATCCTTCCGGATGCTTCAACCGTCAGATCCCTTATCTCCAGCATGGGAAGATCACCATAGTTATATTAAAAATCTATCTGGAAAGCTCATCTATCATGAGCCTCTCTGCTTCCTCAACCTCCTCCCTGCTCTTAAGCTTATATGCCTCCAGCCTCTCCTTGTTCAAATGGTAGAACTCCATCCCCCACTTCACCTCTCTCAGCACTGATATAGCTTTCTCCTCATAACCAAGAATGAAAAGAGCTGCTGATATCGCCTCCAATGTGGAAAGCTTGTAGGGAACACCATAGTTTATGGGATTGGCTGCCACCAGGAGAGGAAGCCTCCTCCAAAAGCCCCTTGGCCACTTCACCTCCTCTATTGCCCTCCATGAAGTGTCCACTGCTAAAATCCCCTTCTTCTCAGCCAGCTGGACATCATCCGCTGATATCACAGTTCTTGAAAATGGATTCAGGACAACACAACCCCTTGGAGCCCCTTTCTCAGCTATTCCCCTTCTTATAAGCCTCAAACCAGTAGACTTCCTGGGGTCATCCCTGAAGAGGGGGAGTATGTATATCCTCATTTCAGCTTCTCCAAAACTATGAATGTCACGGTCTTCTCCACACCCTCCTGGCTCCTAAGCTCCTCTATTAGCCTTGACAGCTCGAATGTGTTCTGGGCCTCCATCCTTATAAGGAAGTCGTACTCGCCAGTAACATAGAGTATCTCCTTAACTCCTCTCATCATCACCAGATTCCTCTTGAAGTCAGCTGTCATAGTGGGCTTCACGGCAAGTGCAACTAAGGCTTCCAGCATGATCCCCTCTTGCTGATACCTCAACTATTTATTAATTTTTACTTCCTAGCTGACACCAAAGTGAAGGCACCAAGGGCAAATGTCCTGTAGAACTCGACTGAGAGATGCCTTCTAACTGCTTTCACCATCTCAGATGGGGTCCACATATTTACATAAGTCCTGTAGAGAGCTTTCCATGGATTTTCCCTCTTTCTGTATGCAATTGAGGATAGAAGGGGGACTATGTACTTCATGTGGATTGACACTATCGCGTCAAAGCCATTTTCAGGTCTTGTTATGTCCAGAAGCATGAGCCTTCCTCCCCTCTTTAACACTCTCTTCATCTCAGCTATAGCTCTATCTCTATCCATGCAATCCCTTATGCTGTATGATGCAACTACCAGATCGAACATGTTGCTTGGAAGAGGTATTTCCTCCATCAGCCCTTTTACAAACTCTATTTCTAAGTCGAATTTCATCAAATTCCTGAAGGCACTCCAGAGCATCTCATCAAGAGGATCCAGGAGAAAAAGCCTTCCCTCCTGCATTCTCTCAGCTATCATCTCGCTCAGAATCCCTGGTCCACATCCTGCATCCAGGACAG
>JAGDWR010000001.1:0-2490 GCA_023269865.1 Candidatus Methanodesulfokora sp. | reverse complement strand
CTCTCAGCTATCATCTCGCTCAGAATCCCTGGTCCACATCCTGCATCCAGGACAGTCATTCCAGGCCTTATGCCTGCTAGCTCCACCAGCTTCCTCCTTGTTTTGGATGAAAAGCCGAATGTTATTATCCTGTTCACCAACTCGTACTTTGGTATTGTTTTCCTGAGCATCCCCTCCACGAAAAACCAATCATCCTTCTTCAAGCCCATTTAAGTCACCGAAAAACTAATTCTAGATCTTCCAATTGGAATTTTCACCAGATATCTGCCCTTCTCCCCATCAACTTTAACTTTTTCCCTTGGAAAAAGCTCCCTGCTGGATACTATCTCGAGCATCAGATTACCAGCTCTCGAATTCGACTCAACCTCCAGCTCCCTTCCGCTGTATCTTACTTCAACTGAGGATAGATCTCTTGCTTCAGACCAGCTTATAAGACCCTCAAAATCTGATATCCAGCAGTCCAGTGAGATAATTGACATCAAAAAGTCCCTGCTCCTGGCGATCACTGGAACGCATCTCTCCATGGAGCACATATTAATTAAATATGAAGCATTTTCCTCCTTTAGAGCAACGGGTATCTCCTTGGGATGCTCCCCTATGGGACCGGGGGATCCCATTGATGACATATTTCCATTTATTGTTAATATTGATGTGTATAATGGCTTCAAGCTCAGGAGGCTTTCTCTCATCCTGTGGAAGCTCCCCAAGGCTCTGTTCACCCTTATTCCAACTCTTCCTCCTCTGAGATAGGATATCCTGTCATAAAGCCTTTCAACTCCCTCTAGGCCTTTTTCCAGCAGAACTCCTATGTTAACAGGACTTGCTGAGATCCTCTCAAGATCCCTGCTCGATGCCCTCTCGCAAGCCTCTCTGTCCAAAAACATCGTCACCCTTCCTGCAAGCTGCCTTTTCTCCAGAAGATGCTTGATGCTTCCCACATCTCTTACCTCCATGCCAAGTGGGATGCAGCACTTCATTCCTGAAGGCCATCTCATCTTCCTGACAAGTGGAAGACCCTCCCTCATGCACAGATAGCTCATTAGCTTGAGAAGAAGCCTGGAGTACACGTATATTAGGGGCATCAGCTCAGCAGATCCCTCCTTTATAGGCTTTAAAGCGCCCCTGAATAGGTCAAACCAGACAAGCAGGTTCCCCTCATGAAAGCTGATCGGCAACCCCTCGAATTTCTCACCAGGAGCTGAATGAACATTGTAGATGGGAGCTTTAACACCTGCTATGCTCAAATCAGATCTCTCCATCACCCTTTTGGAGCTGGGAAAATACCTCTGAAGGGATGATCCTATTACTATAGATGGAATTACAAGAGGGGTCGGACCTGCTCCCTCCGGCACTATGGCAATCATGTGCTCCGTTGGATCTATCTCCCTTACCTCCTCCCATGGAACCCCTATGATGTCCAGCAGCATCCTGTACGAAGCCCTTGCATCTGAGTCCTCTGAGCTTATCACCGCCACTTTCAGGGAGAGCACCCCCATAAAAAGGTGGCATACAAGTAGATAATTCTTTCCACAAAAATGGGACCGGTGGGATTTGAACCCACGTCCTACGGGTGGCCCCCTCATAGCTCCAGCTGTCTGGAGCCCGCCGCCCTGACCTCTCCAGGGCTCTCCTTATATCATCGGGAGCAGCCAGGCTGGGCCACGGTCCTAGAAAAGGAAAGACAACTGTTATTAAAACTTTAATTTACTTTTATAAAGCTAGGGAATCACGTATAAACCTGTTGGAGAGCGATATGATCCTCCTTCTTCCCTCTCTTCTGCTCTCCACTATGCCGAGGGACTGAAGAAGGTCCACATTTCTCTTCGCTGTCTCTGTGCTCATGCCAAGCTCCTCTGCTATCTCCCTTATTCCCCTTGGCCCGTTTCTCATCAGGTGCTCAACTATCCTCTTCCTGTTCCCGAAGAGCAGAGCTCTTGCCCAGTTACCGCTGCAGTAGTACAAAGTCAAGTTCCCGACTTTAACTCTGTTGACAATTCCTGCCCTCTCCAAAAGGCTGAGATGCCAGAGAACAGCAGTCCTACTTATTTTTAACGTCCTTGCAATCTCATTTGCGCTCATCCCAGCAGATCTCCTCAGGACTTCCATTATCTCAACCCTTCTTTTGTTGTTCAGCACATCCCTTCCTTTTATCTTGATTACAGCCAGGGGCACAGAAGACACAAACCTGAAAAGCTTGTCCTGTTGCTCCTTCAACAAGTAGGAAGCTGATGCCACTGAGGCCATTGCCACCACAACAACAGGAATTGAATTTGGAGCCACAAGGCTAACTATATAGGAGATGAAGTCAGCTGCCTCCACTGGATCGCTTTCCTGCCAGGACATGATGTCAATTGATATAACAGTTATTCCATTTGTTGAAAATACTGCAGGTATCTCCCTCTCCAGGAAGAAGAGCTCCTCTCCATGCGCAGGATAAACCGCAACCCTAGCTCTTTTGAGGAAGAAATCCCTCATCCCAGTTTTAACTGG
>JAGDWR010000078.1 GCA_023269865.1 Candidatus Methanodesulfokora sp. | reverse complement strand
ATTCGTTGAAGAAGCAGGCATATGTATCGCATCCTATCTCCCTCAAAATTCCGAATGTGAGAAGGGATTCTTTTCCCCCTGAGCTCATCACAGCACATTTCCTGTAATCCAGCTTCAGGTCGACAGGATCCCTTATCACCTCTTTTACATAAATTTTGGCCCTAACTTCCGCATCATTTGGTCCAAAATCCTTAGGGATGTACTCCTCCCTTATGAAACCAGTTCTTTTGGCTATTCTGTTGACAAAAATATCCCCCGCTGTTGCCTTCATGTTGTGCTTCAGGAAATCTATCTCCTCCTCAGTGAGGCCGTAATTCACCCTTATCTCATCGGAGAAAAGACCATAATTGATTGATGGCATTAGAACCATGAGCCTTGCAAACTTCTCAGCCAAACTTCCGTCTAGATCCTCCTCATAGCTGTTTATGAGCTTGAACTCATCGCTAAATCCATCTCCCTCAACTTTGTAAACTGCAGATATCCTCCTCCTCTCCACAACAGGCGGCTCAATTGATATTCTATCGAAGCACTTCAGATCGGGCATATTCATTTTGCCCTCGCAACAACTTTGCTTCCTATCTCTGGGAACTCCTCCTTAATCCTCTCGACTATCTTCCCGACTCCATGCCATATCGGATCGCAGGCAACAACTCCATATCTGCTCTCGTACTCCTTGATGAATCTCTCCACCTGCTCCCTCGTCAGGTTCTCGTGATTTATTGTTATAGCTATAACCTTCCTCTCTGTCAAAAGCTCTATGACTTTTATCATCCTGTCCAGATCTGGAAGTGGATATCCTGGGAATCCATCGAGATATTTCCTCCCAGGAGCATGCTGCAAAACTATGGCATGAGGCTTTCCTGCAGCTAGAAGCTCGAAGCTTCCAGGAAAAGCTGGATGAAGTATGGATCCCTGGCCCGGTATAACTATCACATCCGGGCTCTCCTCCTTGTATGCCCTCCATATCTCGTGCTCTATCCCTCCTGCGACGAAGTCGTTTATCATCGCATCTATCACAACACCATATCTTCCGTCCTGCATCCAAGCAGTTTGTCCAGTTCCAACAAAAACAGCCCTTAATCCTGACTTGTTCAGCTCTTCAACAAGCTTTATTGCTGTAGTCCTCTTTCCTATTGCTGAATCGGTTCCCAGAACAGCTATTCTCAGCGATTTCACTTCATCTATTTTTCCGGTGTAAAATATCTTCATATCTCTAAATATCTTCCTGACATCCACTATCTCCACATTTCTCTCCCTTGCCAGGGATGAGAGCTCGGGATCATCGCTGAGGAACTCATGAAGCCCAGATACTATGTTCATCCCCCTCATTATTGCTCTCTTTACTATGTCTTTGTACTCCTTTGGCAGAAATCCTCCTGGAGTTGCAACTCCAATTATCAATGTGTCAGCATCAGGGCAGCTTGCCAAAGCCTCATCCAGCGAGCTGTATATCATTATCCCTCTTTTAACTCCATCAAGCACTTCTCCTGCATCCCTTCCCGCAAGGGTGCTGTCTATAACCCCAAGGATCTCATACTTCCTTGAGTACCTCACCAGGCCATGTGCAGTTTTTCCATCGGTTGTGCCGAAGTAGCCCTCAGCCAGTATTATGGCCTTTCTCATATAATCGACCTCCCCGTTATCACAACCACATGGTCGCCATGGATCCTTCTCCTCAGGATGAACTGCCTCAGCGCATCCACTGCAGATGCTGATGCAGGAAGAACGCTTATTCCCTCCAATTTCCTCAGAAGACCCGCATAGTATATCATTTTCTCATCTGAGACAAAACCGGCATAGCCCTTGCTCCTCCTTATTGCATTTAGTGCCTCATCCCCCTCGTAGGAATAGTATGCCACAAGCGGCTCGTTCACATCAGTCTCAACTATTCTCTCAGGGCTTAGGGGCACCATCCTCCTGAATCCCATCTTGAAGCTCCTGACAATGGGATTTCCGTGTACTGTACTCGCTCCTATCATCCTTGGAACTCTCTCTATCAAGCCCTTTTTCTTCAAGAGGAGGAAGCCATGGTATATGCCAGCTAATGTAGTTCCATTCCCAACAGGGACGGAGACAGTAGTTGGAGCCCTTCCCAGCTCGCTGTATATCTCATATGCTATTTTTGCATATCCCATCAAACTTATCCTTCTGCTTCTTCCCCCCGGATTTGCATCATACCATCCGTTTCTCGATGCAGCGATTGAGCTCAGCTTTACAGCTTCCTCATATTTCCCATTTATCCTAACTATCTCAGCTCCATACTCCCTCATCTCCCTCTCCCTGAGGAGAAGATATCCTCTTGGCACGAATATGACTGATCTAAGTCCATTAAGCGATGCATAGTATGCTATCGATGCACCGTAGTTTCCACATGTTCCCACTGTTATCGTGTCAAATCCCTTCTCAACAGCCCTTCTGGCATGAAGAACAGCAGCTCTGTCCTTCTGAGTTCCAGTTGGATTTCCTCCTTCATATTTTATAAAAATCCTTCCGAAACCGAAAAGATCCTCAAGCCCATATGCCCTGAAGAACGGAGTCTTCAGGGCAAGTTGTTGATGTGCTTCAGGTTCCTCGAGCTCCATCTCCTATCCTTTTACCTCCATGCCTTCTTAAGGGCATCAGTATAAAAAAATTCCGTGGGAAGCTTGGAAGACAAAAAAGGGACAATTGACAATCTTAAAGCTGTTGAATTCCGATGGATTCTGTAACACTTCTAAAGAGGACAATCCAGCATGGTGGAAAGATGGAATCTCCTATACAAGAACTAAATTGAGATATTGGCTGAAAGCCTCGACAGAAATAACATATGTAGCAAAACAAAGTACTTGAAAAATTTTCTGGAGTTGAAAAATGGGGGCGCTGGGATTTGAACCCAGGCCTGAGGCTCCCAAGGCCTCCATCCTAACCAAGCTAGACTACGCCCCCCTCTCTATGAAATCCTCTTATAAAAATCTGTCTTTAGTTAATGAAAAAATATATTTATTATTTCATTACTTCTTTTAGCCTCCTGTAGGTGCTCTCAAGCGCCTCGCCGACGACCTTGGTGTCCGATACAATTGGCATGAAGTTCGTGTCTCCATTCCACCTCGGCACGACATGTATGTGTATGTGGCCCTCAAAGCCAGCACCAGCCACCCTACCTATGTTCATCCCTATGTTGAATCCATCTGGGTTCATCGCTCTTCTTATCACATCCATTGAGATTACAAGGGAGTTCCAGAGGTCTGCTGATTCCTCTTGGCTCAGCATCTCTGGGGATGACACATGCTTATATGGGGCTACCATCAGATGGCCCGGGTTGTATGGATAACGGTTCATTAATATATAAGAATGTTTAGATCTATGTATTATGAGAGCATCCTCATCTCTCTCCCTCTGAAGGGAGCAAAATATGCACTCATTGCCACCTTTAGAAGCTATTTCCACATATTTTATCCTCCAAACAGCCCAAAGTCTGTCCATAATTATCCTCCTTTCTGTAATAAATAATTTATCGCCTCAGCAAGATCCCCATTTTTCTCTATTAGAGCCCTTCTGGCCTCCTCCTCGCTTACTCCAGCTTGAGATGCCACGAGCTTCACATCCTCATCGGATGGAGAATAGCCCTCAGGGGATTCTATTTCATATTTTCCAACTATTTGGAATGTCTCCTGGCCCTGCACTCTTGTTAGAATCACACTTGGATTGCTGAACACATATTTCCTTCCATCCCTCAGCTTTATCATTACAGTCTCTGCATCAACCTCCTGGAGATCTATATTCATACCTTTAAGGGCCTTTTTAAGATCCCTCATGCTCCTTCCATGCATAGGTGTTATAGCTGGATGTTAAAGGTAAACTTTACTACTAACTTCCGTTTGTATCAATGGAGAGCATGAGGAGGAAGGATCAGATATACGTCTGTGAGGTGTGCGGTGGAACCTTTATAGGAACACCTGTTGTCGTGGATCTAGGCAGCTACAAGCTTACAGCCTGTCCAAGTTGTGCAAGAAGTCTCAGGGCAAGTGTAAAGAAAAAAGAAGAGATAAAGGAGGAGAAAAAACCTGTAAAAATCAGGGAAGAGCCAATTAGAACGGTGAGAAGAAGTCAGCCTGGTGAGATGGAGCTTGTTGAGGGGTTTGGCCGGATAATAAGGAGAGCAAGGGAGGATCTTGGGCTCACAATAGACCAGTTGGCGAAGGCAATTGGGATAAAATCATCCCTTCTAAGGCATATAGAGGCAGAGGAGATAGTTCCAAGTCCTGAGATAGCGAAAAGCCTGGAGAGAGTGCTGGAGGTATCTATAACAGTGAGAAATCCAGCATATGTGGAGGAGCTTGAGAGGGAGCGTGCAGAATCGTTTCATGATAGGCCCACTTTGGGCGAGATGATAAGAATAAAGGACAAGGAGGGAAAGAAGGGTGCCGACTAACCTTCCTCCTGAGGCCCTTAAGAAATGGGAGGAGTACTCAGAGGCTCAAAGCCCTGAGGAGAAACTGAGGAAGCTCCAGGAATTTTACTCATTGATGCCGAAGCACAAGGGGACTGAGAAGCTTGAAAAATTCGTGAAGAGGAGGATGTCAGAGCTAAGGGATGAGATAGAGAGACAGAAGGCAGCGAAATCGAGAAAAGGGGGAGGTTTTGCAGTTGAGAAGAGGGGAGCTGCTCAGATCGTTTTGATAGGCTTCACAAACTCCGGGAGAAGCACAGTTCTCTCAAAGCTGACGAATGCAACACCTGTTATATCCCCATATCCATTTACCACAGTGGACAAACCAGAGGAGGGGATGATGGAGTTCAGAGGAGCACAAATACAGGTTGTTGAAGCTCCTCCTGTAGTTCCGGAGGGAGGAAGGTTGACAAATCTAGCTATGTCGCTCTCATACAATTCGGACATGCTGGGCATAGTCTTAGATGGAAGGATGAACCCAGTTGATCAGCTAAATGAGATAGTTGCCATCTTGGAGAAGTACAATATATCCCTCAAGAGGCCAAAGGGGGTTGTTAGGATAGTAAGAAGCAGGGCTGCTCCTGGGATAATAGTGAGAAACAGGGGGAGGATAATTGATGGAAGCGAGCATGATGTAAGAAGAATTCTGGAGGATTATGGAATAAGGCAGGCATGGGTGGAGATAGAAGGGGAGGTATCTCTCTCGGATGTCGAGGAATCTGTTTTCTCCGAGAAGAGATACAAGCCATTCATCCTATTTGTAACTCATGCTGATGATGAGATTGCGATGAAAAACATGGAGAAGTTGAGGAACATCGGTTTGGTGGTACCCATAAGCCCCAGCCTTGATGTGGACAAGGAGGCAATAGGAGAATATATTTTAAAGGAATTAAATTTGATCAGAGTTTACACCAAGCCAAGAGCTGAAAAGGGCTTCTCGGAGAAGGCCTTAGTTGTGAGAAAGGGGACAACAGCAAGGGAGATAGCAAGAATAATACATGAGGACCTCTATGAGAACTTCAAGTATGCGAAGGTCTGGAGCAAGAGGCTTCCTTACAGCCCCATGAGGGTGGGTCCTGACTTCGAGCTGGAGGATGGAGATGCCATTGAGATAATCGGGTGATTTTTTGAATGAAAAGGAAGTTGTGGCAAGTTATGCCTTAAGCATAATAGGGGATGCTGAAATTATAGGGCTTGGATCTGGGACTACAATGCTCGCCTTCCTAGATGCCCTGAGGCTGTGGGAGGGGAGGAAGAACAGGATATTCATCCCATCATCAGAGGAGATAGCGAGGAGGGCCAGGGAAATAGGCCTTAAAATATCCGATCTAGAGGAGTTTGAGTATGTGGACATGACAATAGATGGCGCTGATGAGATAGACAGAGAGCTAAACTTACTGAAAGGAGGAGGGGGCTTTCTGACGAGGGAGAAGATACTGGCTGCGTCATCAAAAAGGTATGTCATAATAGCGGATCACACAAAGCTTGTTGATAAGCTGTGTTCCAAAAAACCCCTTCCGGTAGAGGTGATAAGATTTGGCTTCTTCTCCACTCTGAGGAGGATAAAGGAGAGGACTGGATGGATCTGCAGGATAAGGGAAATTGGATCATCCAGGTATATAACGGACAACGGCAACTATATAGTAGATCTATTCCCGGATAAACCTCTTGAGAACCCTCAAGATGTGCTGAAGCTGATAAAGGAGATACCGGGAGTTGTAGAGGTAGGCCTTTTTCTCTCCATGGCTGACGAGGTATATGTGGCTTTTGGAAACGAGGTTAAAAGGATAAGAAGGGGCGGCGGGCCCCAGCTCGGTGGGAAGGCCAGCCTGATCCCTTAAGAACAGGGCTAGCCTCCATCCCGATGTCCCACGGCATCCTCCGTCTGTGTTAGGGCTGCTCCCTTCCGGGCCTGACCCATTTCCACAGCAAAGGGGTGGTTTCGCCCCTCCGGGCGATCCTCCCCCCACCGGGGATCCGCAGGTTCGGGAGATCATGGGTTCACCCTGTTCCCTGAGGATCAGGATGGACAATCCGCCCGGGCTGGTTATCCGGCCCCGGCATTAGCCTTCCGGTTCAGGGAGCGGCTACCTCCCCGGCCCTACCCCGCCACCCATTCTCTTTTCGAAGCTCGATTATATAAATCTAGCTTTCGCATGGTCGACATGCAAAATTCATTAAGGAAAAATACATTAATAAAAACCTCATTATAATAGTAGATATGCTTTTATTTTTCCTTCAGCCTTGTTAAGGGATGCCGGGGTAGCTCAGCCTGGTGAGAGCGCCGGACTCATAATCTTGTGTAAAGGGGCTCGATGGGATATCCGGAGGTCGCGGGTTCGAAGCCCGCCCCCGGCATCATTTAGTTGGCATATCTCACAGTCTGTGGAGGATTTTAAGGATGACAAATCAGATCGCAGGTGATATTATGCTAAAGGGAGCAAGTTGGAAACTTAAATAATTTTCTCGGATTTTCCAGAACTATATTGCTACTTTGATCTTCCAGATCCCTAAGAGAATGATTCCTAAAAAGTCTGCAAATTCAGTTGATCCTCACTTCTGCTCCAGAAGCTTCCTTC
>JAGDWR010000016.1:2067-7117 GCA_023269865.1 Candidatus Methanodesulfokora sp. | reverse complement strand
CCTAGAGAGACTACAATCTTCGTGCCAAGCTTTTCAGCATAGTCCAGAAGGAGGTTTATCACCTGATACTGCCCCCAGGGTATGGGCTGCGCCTCCGAGGTCACCAGGAGAAGGGATCTTCCCGTGCTGGATCTAGCATGATATATCCTGTATGAGGGGATCTCCAGCTGGGATCCGTCCACGCTTATGCCAGCATTCCCGTCGGGGAGGGGTATGAGATCCCCATATATCTCTGCTATAAGCTCAGCTTTAAGCTGGTTTATCAAGTGGGATACTGCTATTTTGCTCACTAGGCCCACTCCAGGAACCCCATGTATCAGCACAGGATCCTTCAAGTCCACTTTCTTCAGCTCGACAAGCCTCAGGAATGACATGCATTTCACCAATCCACTATCTCATGCACCTATTTTAGCCTTTCTGTTTTCCTTCTAATCTACGGTTAAGTTTTTAGCTTTTTCGACAAACGTTTCTGGGATGGAAATGAGGGTTGTTGTCATTGGATATGGGACTGCTGGTCAAACTGCTGCCTCTTTTGCGAAGAAGTTCAATGAAAATGCGGAGGTAATTGTGATAGAGAGACATCAATATCCAATATACCATCCCTGCTCCCTTCCGATGGTGTTAAGCGGAAAGTTCAGCTTGGATGAGCTTTATGAGAGGAAGCCATGGCCGGGAGTTGATGTGATAACTGGAGCTGAGGCAAAGGAGATAGATACAGAGAAAAAAGTGGTGAAATATGAGAAAGATGGTTCATATGATGAAATAGACTATGATAGCCTTGTTCTCGCCATGGGGCTGAAGCCCACTTTTCCACCAGTAAAAGGGATGGATTTAGAGGGAGTTGGGACAGTATGGGATATAGAATCAGTGAGAAAACTGAAGATAGGGAGCAAAGTGGCAGTTGTAGGAGGGAGCGCAACTGGGATAGAGGTTGCGGCAGAGCTCTCGAAGACAGGAAGAAAGGTTTACTTGTTTGAGATGATGGAACAGCTCATGCCGGGGAAAGTTGATCCAACCATCTCATCTCTTGTTGCTAAAAAGCTGACTGAGATGGGCGTTGAGGTAAGAGTGAAATCCCCTCTTAGGGAGATAATCGGAAAAGAAAGAGTTGAAGGGGTTGATGTTGGTGAAAGAATTGATGTGGATAGTGTTATTGTTGTCACAGGAGCCAAGCCAAACTCTGATCTAGCTAGAAGATCAGGAATAGAGGTTGGAGAGACTGGAGGAGTTAAGGTGAATGAGAGGATGGAGACCAATATAAGCAATGTTTTTGCAGCTGGTGATGTGGCTGAGGTTAGGGATCTTGTGACAGGGCTTCCAACTACAACAGGTCTTGCATCTACAGCGCTTGTTCAGGGAAAGGTAGCTGGATGTAATGCTGTTGGTGGAAGTGAGGTCTACAAGGGGGCTCTAAGCCCATTTATAGTGACCCTAGGGGATTATCAATTTGGAGGGGTTGGTCTGACATCATCTCAGGCTGAGAAACTTGGAATAAAGCATGAGACGATGAGGATAGTCGCATCAGATCTGCCCAAGTACTACAAGGAGAGGGATAAATTGGTCCTATGGGCAGTTTTGGGCGAGGATGGCAGGCTTCTTGGAGCCCAGCTGTTCGGAAGGAGGGAGATCAGGGGGAGGCTTATGTTCCTAACTCTTGCAATAGAGATGGGACTCAGAGCTCAGGATATCAAAAAAATACCAATTCCATATCATCCTGATTTATGTGATATAAATGATCCAATATCCATGTTATCAGATGTATTCAGCTTCGTCCACAGAGCTATTTGCTTATGAGATCGCTCAGTATCCCCTCTGCTTTATCAGTTGATATAACTTTCTTTCCTAATATTATTGATAAAAAAGCTATGAGGGATGCATCTGCCTCTTTTGAATCCGTTATCACAACTACATCAACCTTCCTCAACATCTCCAGGAGCTCCTTCAGGCTTCTTGGATTCCTATAAAGCTCATATCCCTCTAGGTTTATCCCCTTTGGCTCCTTATTTCCGACTATCATCATGCCTGGCATGACATCACCCTCTCAACGGCCTCCACTGGGCTTTCAAGCTGCTTCACGAGATCCCTAACATCCTTTTTGTATCTATTAGGGGATGACAGTATCTCCTTAACAAGGGGGACAGCATCTCTGGCTGAGTAGAACCTCCAAAGAGGAAAGCCCATCTTAGACAGATAGTCGTTCACATAGAGGGGTACGTTCAAGGGAAATATTGATATAGAGGGTGTTCCAGCAAGAGCAGCCTCCCTGGACATAGTGCCTCCCCCTGTAACCACAAGGCT
The DNA here is from genome assembly GCA_023269865.1 of Candidatus Methanodesulfokora sp. Taxonomy (GTDB): domain Archaea; phylum Korarchaeota; class Korarchaeia; order Korarchaeales; family Korarchaeaceae; genus Methanodesulfokora. The sequence goes on along the minus strand of JAGDWR010000016.1, from coordinate 4,819 downwards.
GGAGAAGAAGTAGATTGAGGGAGCATCCGGCGGATACGATGGTATTTTTACTGAGCTTCCGTACTTTCTGCTGTAGTACTCCCTCTGATCCTCATATCTGGGCATCAGAATGACATAATAGCCCATCTTGACAGCGACATCTATTATAGTGGAAATGTCTGTCTCATCTCTTAAGTATGAAGCTTTTGACTCCTCCGGTCTTATTATGACGAAATCGCCTTTAATACCAAGTTTTTCAAGTTCCTCTTCTTTTGGTTTAGCCTTTCTCATCCACGCAACTTCATCAACCCCATTGTAGCTCACAAGAGATTCTTTACATGCCCAGTTCATCAGGTACAGCTCTTCGGGCACGGCAGCAGGATGTATTATCCTCCAGGATAGTGGAAATGTGAGCCTACACACGTGAAATGCATGAGGAGTATCGTTTATTGTAACAGCCTTTATCCCAAGCCCAAATGCAACTCTAGTTGCCTCCGGGGAGGAGAAGGATATCAGGATATCCGGCTTTCTCTCCCTCACTATCTCTATCAGTTTGATCATCCTGTCAGCATAATTAACCAGCTTCTCCAGCCTGCTTTCCCCATAACCTCCTATTGAGATATAGCTCAAGCCCTTGATCTCCAGCATCTGCTCAGTCTCAGCATATCTCCTGCATGTTATCAAAATGTTCTCCCCTCTCTTTTCAAGGAATTCTGCTATCTCAGCCATGAGCCTTGCCTGCTTCGGGGTTAAAGCATCAAGCCAGATCAACATATGTCCTTCCCTGACAGCTTCTCATATGTCTGCTTTATGAACTCAAGACCCTTCTCTAGCATCTCCTTTCCTGCATCAGTTATCTCAAAGTAATCCCTCATCCTACCTGATTCCCCTCTTCTTTTAGTCATCTTCACAAGGCCTTTTGACTTCAGGGATCTTAGCACTATGTAGGATGTTACCTTAGCTGGCCTCCACCCAAATCTCTTCTCTATAAGGGAATCCAGCTCGTAAGGATATTTTGGCCCCTCATTCAACAATGAGAGTATGTATATCCAGAGATTTTCCCTCGTCATCTTCTCCTTCAGCCTATCGAGCGGAATGCTATCACCCCACATATTCAGGAGATTGCTCCTCTGATTCCTCAGACACCTGCTCCTCAAGCTCCTCCATTAGCCTTCTCCTTATCTCCTCTATCTCAGCTATTCTCTTGTCCAAATGCTCGAAGTTCAGGTTTAGCTTCATAACACTGTCTATTATTGATAATACAGCTCTGGATGCCTTTGGATCATATGATATGTCCTCTGCAATCCCTGTTATTGATATATACTTCATGCTGTCGTTTTTCTTCAACGCACCAAGAAAAGCACCTGCAAGCCCTATTATCGTCTTTATCTGCCTGTTCTGCATGGCTCCATGCCTATAAAACTCCTCTATTATAGAATCATTCCCGAAAATTATCACCTTTCCAGCATCATCCCTGTTGACAAATCCTGTGACAACAATAACTGTCTCAACACCAAGGCTCCTAAGGTATCTGACAATCTCCTCAGCTACCTCCATCTGTCCCCATGGGAGAGGTTGAACCTGGCTGTACACCAGGATCATGGGCCTTGTTGATGCCAAGTAGAAGTCAACAGATGGCAGGTTAAAGCCACCTTTCTCATCTATTGTTATTCCTGCCACATTTCCCGGCAAAAGGAGGTGTTCTGAGAATATCCTGGCTATCAGCTTTCCCTTTAGCTCATTAACTAGGTAAGCTTGAACTTGCCCACCGACATTTGCAACTCCAGGGAAGCCAGCAATTGCCACCTTCACTGGAGCTTTCGGCTTCTCATACTCGATGAGCTTAGTCCATCCCATTCAAGTCCCTCGAGCAGTTAACTTGAGGAGGCTATTAAACAAGTGAATTATGTTTTTGAATTACTTATCCTTTAATTATATTCACCAACTCGGCTTTCAGCTGACAAGCCTTGCATATCCTCTCCGTCGTGGGCTCTCCGCATATCTCACATCTTCTCAGCTCAATTCCCTCGGACAATCTTCTTCTCGAGGAAGATATGATCTTTTCAGCTGATTTAAGCAGATTAAGCTTAAATCCAGGGCTTATTAGCTCTATCTCATCCAAAGCCCTTCTTATCCCTATCCTCATCCCCTGAGTTAGAGGACATTTTCCCACATGAGCTGGGACTCCTGCAGCTAAACAGTAAGCAGCTACTTCCCTCTCATATATATACATGAGGGGCCTCACCCTTTGGACGAGGAAGCTTGAGGGAGGTTCCCTGCTGAGGAACCTGGAAAGAGCGCTTATATCCCCTCTCACCAGGTTCATGACGAATGTCTGGACTAGATCATCCAGATTATGACCTGTGATAACCTTAGTTGCCCCCCATTCTCTTGCAATAGTGTTTATCATCTGCCTTCTTAGGACACCGCAGTAAGTGCATGCGCTCCTTCTCTCATTGGGCAGCTTTTTCCCCTTTATATCCTCTATCGAGAAGCCATGAAAATCCCTCATTCTCACTATTTTGTGCTCCACTCCGAGCTTTGATGTGAGCTTTTTTGCCATCTCTATTGAAGCTCTTCTGTAGCTTGTCCCCTCATCTACAGTAAGTGCTGCAATCCTCGCATCAATTTTCTCCCTCTCAATGAACTCCTTTGTCATTAAGAGGGATAATGAGCTGTCCTTTCCCCCAGATAAAGCTACTACAGCAAAATCTCCATCGGAAAGGTCCCTTCTTAGGACGCTGTATGCCCTTCTCCTGATCGATGTGAGAAG
>JAGDWR010000016.1:0-1967 GCA_023269865.1 Candidatus Methanodesulfokora sp. | reverse complement strand
TCTCGCACAAGGCCTCCCTCTTAGCTCTAATATATATAATAGCTTCTCCCCCGCATCTATCGCATCTTCTCATAGTTTCCCTCCACAGGGCTGAAGTGGTATGTTATCCTCACGAACTTCACAAAATCCCCATCCTCCAGATATCTGTCCTCTGGAGCTGGTCTTCCGTTCACTAGAGCCATATAGCTCTCCCTGTTGTAGTCCATCATCTCATGTAGATCCTTTACTGTGGTGTTCCAAGGAAGCTCTAAGAGCTCTCCATGCACATATACTTTTATTGTCATCCTCACATGCTTTCACATGCTGTACATATCTAAAAAATCTTCCGTAAAAGGCATGTTTGAGGGAGATTCTGTTGTGCTCGGTCCCTCTGTCATAGGAGAGGGGAGCTTGATAGGAGTGGGAGTTATAGTGGGATACCCCAGTTATAAAAAGGTGAAAGAGCTCATAGTGAAAGGAAAAGCCAAATTAGAGTCATATGATGAGATCAGCGAGGGAAGCAGAATAGAAAGCAACTGCATTGTCAGAAGCGGCAGCATTATCTATGAGAGAACAGTCCTTGGAAAAGGGGTTCAAACGGGGCACAATGTGATGATAAGGGAGAACTGTGTAGTTGGAGATGGAAGCATCGTCGGATCTCACAGCGTTCTGGATGGAAATGTGAAGGTTGGGAGAAATGTGAGCATCCAGACTGGCAACTACTTGCCTCCAGGGACTGTAGTTGGAGATGGTGTGTTCCTAGGACCTTTTGTTGTGATAACAAACGACAGGTACCCAGCCAGCAGGAGATTGCTAGGAGTGGAGATAGAGGATAATGCAGTGATAGGAGCGAATTCAACGCTTATATCAGGAGTTAAAATAGGGAAAAACTCTGTTGTAGCAGCGGGTGCCGTTGTGACAAGAGATGTTGAGCCGGGGAAGGTTGTGGCAGGAGTTCCTGCAAGAGTCATAATGAGCAGGGAGGAGTACGAGGAGAAGAAGGGGGAGTATGAGAGGAAAATTTAGGCATCCTCTATGCCATGTTCCGTTATCTTAATCTCAACAGAATCCTCCGGCAGATAGGGGCTCTTCACCAGAGTTATCTGCCTAAGTCCCTTCTTCGATCTCCTTATGTAGAGCCTGGCTGTGACACCATGCCCAAGTATGTGGCCTCCTGCTGGCTTGTTTGGATCACCGAAGAATACACTTGGGTCAGCTACAACTTGATTTGTCACTAAAACAGCTGCATTATAGCCTAAAGCAAGCTTAAGAAGCTTGTGAAGGTATTTGTTCAACCTCTGCTGCCTCGTTGCCAACGACTCCCTCCCTACATACTCCCCTCTGAAGTGGCTTATGAGGGAGTCAACAACTATGAGGCCTACGTTCCTCTCCTTTATGAAGGGCTCAGCTTTCTCGGTCACTATCATCTGATGATCGCTTGTGAATGCCCTGGCATACATTATGTTCTTCAAAGCTGTCTCCGGATCAAGGCCAAATCTCTCAGCTATCTGCACTATCCTCTCCGGTCTAAATGTCCCCTCTGTGTCTATGAAGAGAGCTGTCTTTCCAAGGCCTCCTTTTTCCTCGGGGAGCTGTACTGTTACGGAGAGCTGATGGCAAAGCTGGGTCTTTCCAGATCCATAGGGTCCATATACCTCAGTTATAGCTTGAGTTTCTATTCCCCCTCCCAGGAGATCATCGAGCCCCTTTGAGCCTGTTGTTATCCTCTTTACTGACCTCCTCTGGACATAGTAATCATAAGCAGACATCACCTCAACGTTCAACTTCTTCCTAGCTGCTGCTATTATTTTCTTTGCTGCAGCCTCTGTTATGCCTGTAGCTGCTGCAAGCTCCGAGCTTGTAGCTAGGACAAGTGATTCCAGGGTTGTATAACCGGCCTCAACAAGTCTCTTAGCTGTAGCTGGGCCTACCCCCTCAAGCTCCTCCAGCTGATCTATTGTGGCCTCCTCCACCTCCTCCTCTTCCTC
>JAGDWR010000035.1:26132-35494 GCA_023269865.1 Candidatus Methanodesulfokora sp. | reverse complement strand
TCTCAGAGAAGTTTACCACAACATGGTGGATTTATTTGAACGGTGAGCTTTCAAAAAGATCGGAAAACATTAGTTCAGCAGGTATAAGTGTTCCAGAATGTGAAATAAGTGCTCCCATGAAGTCCAGATAAAACTATTCCCAATTTTCCCGCCATTTCTATGATAAAATTCGCCTTTAGAAGGGTTTGTATGAAAAGGTTGTTCTTGTTTCTGCTGATGATTCTTGTTACTACACGAGCTGTTGCTGTCTCGGCGGGAGATGGCATATTAGATGATTTCAACAGGAGGTTCAGCGAGGCGGTTAGAAACATGGTAAATGCCATAGTGGCTATGATAAACGCTATAAAAGATGCTGCATTAACGATTGGAAGAGTGCTTGGGGGAGCTCTTATAGCAATAGGTGCAGTGTTGTGGGCCAGCGATTTATTCAGTTATAAAGGGAAAAGACTCATAATATCCGGGATAATACTTCTAATAATACTAGAGCTGTTGCTGGGGTGATTCAGGTGAGCTGCTCCATGGCTAAAGCCGGTAGCTTCCAGCGTTCAGCTGGGGCTTTACGCCTCCAGCCTCTTCTGCTTGTTCGGGAGCTCACGATTCCCCAATCCCATGCGTCTCATTAACTCATGGGCTATATTGTGAGGGAATACGCTCTTTCTGAAGGGGAACATCTCCTCCAGCTATGGCGAATTTTATATCTAAACTTCATTCATCCCAGAGCTGAAACTTGGATTTTCTGAGCACTCATTTTATAAAAAGATGGGAAATTATTTAGGAAATACTTAGCCGATAGTTTAGGAAATGTGGATTAATAGTATTAAATACTACAGAAAAAATATATGATAAAATGTATCAGCTATTTATTCCAAATATCTTAGCGACAGTCTCATCTAGCCATTTTACCGCCGAAACAGTCCCATTCCACAGCTTTGACGGAGCTTGCTCAAATATTGAGACAACATTAATTATGGGAGCTGCCACTATGCTGAGAAAGAGCGCTATTGTTAGAATTAGCAGAAGAGCTTGCTCAACAGTTCCACTTACCCCACTTCTCCTCCTCATGATGCCACCACACAGATCCAGAGCGATCTTTTTAAGCAGGAAACTCCAGATACATTTGAGAGGTAATTACATTGAAGGTATGCCCTGTATGTGGAAGCAAGAGGATAATGAAAATATCCCCGCTTTCTGGGTGGCTCACTCCAGAGGAATGGTTCTGCCCTGATTGCGGCTACAGAGGACCAGTCTACGGAGAAGTAGACGAGGACTCCTCGAAGGATGAGTAATATTTTTATATTTTCACTACTACTGAAAGCCCTATGGAGCGCCAGGATCTATTTAACATATTGAGAAGGCTTGCTTCTGTTCCCACTGTAACAGGATATGAGCGTAACGCAAGGGAGACCATAGAGGAGTTGTTGTCGGGCTATGTGGATGATTTCTGGACAACTCCATGGGATAACAGCGTGGCTGTTATAAATCCGATGGGGAAGAAAAAGCTCCTCTTTGCAGCTCATGTCGATCAAATAGGCTTCATTGTAACAAATATAGATGAATCAGGCTATCTTAAATTCTCACCGATAGGAGGATGGGATGCAAGGGTGGCCTATGGAAGCAAGGTCACCGTGATAACCTCAAAGGGAAACATAAGAGGGGTCATAGGAACTCTTCCTCCTCATCTCATGAAGGAAAAGGAGAAGAAAATAGACTTTAAAGATCTTGTAATAGACATAGGGGTCGATAGTAAAGAGGAAGCCGAGGAAGCAGGGGTTAAAGTTGGGGACTATGTGTGCCTCTACTCTGAGCCGGAGTTGGCAGGAAAATACAGGGTTATAGGCTCTGGAATGGATGATAAAGCAGGATTGGCTTCAATAATATATGCGGCAAGAATGCTTGCCAGCAGGAAAAGCGAGCTTGGAGATATATCTGTCTACTTTGTGGCCACTGTACAAGAGGAGATAGGGTTAAGAGGAGCTAGCATGATAGGGTACGAACTGAAGCCAGATTTAGCAGTGATTGTAGATGTGACCCATGCAAAAACACCTGAGACAAAGGATATAGCTTTTGTAGAGCTTGGAAAAGGTCCAGTTATATCAATAGGTCCCATATATCATAGAGAGGTGACGGAATCTCTTATAGAGATCGCTGAGAGATATGGGATAAGATATCAGAGGGAGGCGGATCCAAGAGGAGCAGGAACAGATGCATGGGCAATTCAGATAGCCAGAGGAGGGGTTAAGACGGGCCTTGTTTCAGTGCCAAACAGGTACATGCACAGCGGCGTGGAGATGGTGGATCTAAGGGACATGTCGGATCTAGCTAGGCTCCTAGTTGAATATTCAATTTCTATAAAAATTTGAGCGTGAATAAAAAAGTATTTAAATTTGCCGAGGCTGCCAGCCATATGTCGGTGAGACTTGCTATACCTGCCTGGTCTGATGAAGGACTGGATTCGGAAGTGCACCCTAGACCCCTCGGATCCCCTTTCATGGCAATAATTGAGGTGAAAAACAGGGAAGCTAATCTAGTAGAAATAGTAAGAAATCCCATATCATCTCTCTTAATTCCTAGCAGGGAGATAAGCCTTGCATCTTGGTTAAAGAGCAAGAGAATAGATATTCTGATATCCCCTAAACCATGCAGCCCCTCTGTTGTGGAGAAGCTGATGGACTGGGAGATAGGATTTCAGGTAATTGAGGGAAGGACTATTAGAGAAATAGTAGATAAATATGTAAGGAGAATCCGTTAGAAGGATCCTGTAAAAACAGATCGTTAAATTATAAGTTGCTATTATGCTCCTTCAAAGCTTAATAAAAGTTCAAGGCCTCAGTCCGCCCGTCTTTCCTCATCCTGTCGGGCGAAGGAATTCTCCTCATAGGCCTTTTTATTGTGATTGTGGGATCTATTAACCGTTTATGTTATTTTTATAAATATTTAATATAATTTAGTTATATTTTCCCATCAAATAGACCGATTGAACAGAGAACAGAGGATGCAAAAGAGACTAAGGTGTCCTGATTTCCTCCGAGCTCTATTATGAGTATATCTCTTTCTTCAGCTATCTTGTACACTGAATCCAGATCTGCTTTGCCATTTTTCACATCAATCGCAAGGGAGACAGCATCCTGAGGAGCGTCATCCATCACCACAACCAAAGAGGGCGAATTACAGCTCTCCTCTGATATTATACTCCCGATTATCTCCACGATATCGCCTGGATCTCCTTTTGCAACAGCACACCATGACCTTCTGCCTAAAATAAATGAAAAGAGAACAGATGCCTCCTTGTATATTGATGTGAGCTCTGATAAAATCCTTTGAGCTATGCTTTCATCCTGCTCGCCCTGACATCCAGTTGTAAATCCAACATAAACAGTAGGAGGTTCTCCTTCGTGAAGCCTCATGTCCCCATCACCGGGATATCTCCAAATCTCCCCAGCTTTATTTTATCGCCAGGATTTGCATCCGTCGGCACTATCCTTATTCCTATTCTTTTTCTTCTTTTAAGGGCTATTGAGACAGAATCCTCAATCATCTTCCTTATTTCATTCTCATCCGCCTTTACCACGACCATGTCAAGCCCAGCTACACAAACAGATATAAGGGAGATCAGATCCTCCGGGCCTATAACTCCTTTAGATCCGAGCTCCATGAGGCGGTTGTCCTCCGCATATGGAAGCATCAGCTCGTTGAATCCAGTTAATTTCACATTCTTAAGCCTTTTTATTGCCTTATTTATCTTATATATAGCTCCTAGTGTGCCAATGCTCATGAAATTTCTCCCTGATACTTTTTCCACTAGGGCTGCTGAGCTCTCCTCCATCCATGGAGATATGGAGGCATCTATGCCTATAAATGGTATTTTTAATGCCCTGGAGAGACCATTGAGAAGTTCATTATATCTTCGAACTATTTTTTCTAAACTATTTTCTAAATTGTTAGCATCTATTTCAGGTATCATTCTAAGGCTGGCAGACATGCCATTTCTGATGGACCTAGTTACTGGAAAGTAGGATGTTTCAGGCTGATCTCCTACGGAGAAACCTATTCTTGTGCATGCAACCTCTCCTAGCTCCCTCTGTATCCTCTTCAGAAGCCATGCCGCATCCTCCACCTTATGCAAAATAATTGATACAAAGAGGCGATCGGAATCATTCATAGCCCTGATAATTTCCTCCGAGCTCCTTCTTATGTTCACTCTTCCCAATGGAAAGGCTGTAAAATCTATTCCATTTTCCCCGAGGTCAAGGGATAATTTAGCGATATGGCGCATATCCTCAATCTTTCCCCAAGGAAACACAAACCTCCTCGTCCAGGGTGATATGCTATTTTCTTTTAGCCCTTCAACAAATCTTTCGACCAATCTGAAATCCAATTTACTTAGATGAAGGGATATAGCCCTTATAGTAGTCATCTCATTTCCAAAAGCCGGATCATTAAAAAACTTCACTGAAGCTATGGAACAGGCCCCGGATATCTGCCCGTTATGTCCCTCCTGACCTGCTCATTCAAGAGAAACGCTACGGTGAGCACACTAAACAATAAGAAGAATAGCAGAAACAGGATTGCTAGAACTCCATCTCTCCCAAAAATTCTAGAAGCATAGGCGAAGGCTGATACTATGATTGATGCTGATAGAAAAACTGCCATCACCCCATCTAAAATGGCCAGTTTTCTCCCGCTTTCTCTTCTGTTAATCATTAAAATACATGATATTAGATATAACAAAGATAGCAAAATTATGGTTAAGTAAGATGCCAGGAGAAATGGTTCGCGTCCTGAGAGCAGGAAAAGAGCTGAGAGAAATAGGAACATGGAGGAGAAAAGGATCATGTAGGACAATATTACATTTGCTAGAGCGACCATATTCTGATATTCTCCTAAGAGAAAGAGATAAATTTTATTTTTATGTTATTAAAGTAGTATAATGTTTGCAATAAGCCGCTGAGAATTTATTTAGATGCTGCTAACTCGGAGGAGAGGTGTTGTGAATAGAGCTTTTCCCCTATACACCGAGAAAGGGACAGAAGGAACTCATTGACTTTATAAGAAATTCTAGATCCAGATATATCTGCATACACGCCCCAACAGGGTTCGGGAAAACTCCTGTAGTTTTATCTGCTCTACTCCCCCTTACGAAAAAGGGTTTGAAGATAATATGGGCCGTTAGAACAGGAAACGAAACAGATAGACCAATAGAAGAGCTAAAAAACATAGTAAGAAGTAGAAATGAGAATTTTCTGGGGATATCTTTTAGGGGAAAAAGGGATATGTGCTTGCTCGCTAGAGAGAGAAAAGTATCAGGGTATGAGGCAGTGAGCAACCTATGCAATCTCTACAGGGAGAAGTGTCAGTATTACAAAAATCTGGATAGAACTAAATTCGAAATGCCAAAAGAACCGCTTCTTTTCTCTCAAGTGCTCAGAATGGCTGAGGAGCTCAGGATTTGCCCTTATTTTCTCCAGCTAAGGATTTTAGAAATCGTGGATCTTGTTTCATTGAGCTACAATTACATACTATCTCCTATAGGATGGGTCATCAGGAGATATGTACCCTTCAGGAAAAGCATACTCGTGATAGATGAAGCCCACAACATACAAACTGCAGTGATGAATGTAAACAGTGATAGCATATCTATACTGTCTGTTAGGAGGGCGATAAAGGAGGCAAGCACTATAATGGACTTTCCTCCGGATCTAGCCGATTCTCTAAAATTTCTAGCAAAAATCATGAGTAAGATGAGAGATAGGATAGTTGAGGATGATCTTTACGATCCTGAAGCTTTGATGAAAGAAGTGGGCCTCAGCAAAGAATCCCTTCAACTTCTCGTGAAATTTGGAGAAAAAATAGCAAGAAGAAGAGCAGAGCAAGGAAAATCACCTAGATCCTATCTTTCTCATATAGGAAGATTCTTTTTGACAGCTCTAGATTCAAGAGATGTCGATGGAATATTCAGTCTGGCTACTAGGGAGGGAGAGAACCTAAAGCTGGAGCTAGTTGACATGAGATGCTCTGAGGTGCTCAAATACATATGGGAGGAGTTCAGGTCTGTGATATTCATGTCTGGAACTCTTTCTCCTATAAGCGCTTTCTCAGAAGTTGCTGGGGTTAACTCATGCGAAAGCTTTGAGATGAGGTCTTTCGTCGACAGGAGAAAAGTTAAGACCGCACTGCTGAAGGGAGTGAGCACAAAAGGAGAACAGCTCTCAACAATGATGAAGGACAGATATTTGGCATCAATTAAGGCTTTTCTCTCCTTTATTAATGGAAATGTCGCCATTTTCACATCTAGTTATAGGATACAGGGGTGCGTTTTAGGAGAGCTCGTTGAGATAGCTGATAAACTGGGCTTTATATTATTCAGCGAGAGGGAGGGAATGAGCGGACATGAGGCAAGGGCTATATTGGAGAGCATAAAGGAGGCAGCTTATAGAGGAGATAAAGTTGTGCTTGTTGCTCCTATGGGTGGAAGATTTTCTGAGGGCATAGATCTTCCCGGAAAGGAGCTTATCGGTGCCTATATAATGGGAATCCCCTTCGATAGGCTCACAAAGAGGACTCAGCTTTACATAGGCTATTATACCAGATTATATGGAGCTAGAAAGGGCAGATACTATGCGTATGTTGTTCCCGCTATGAGGAAAGTGTCTCAAGCCATAGGAAGAGTTATCAGGAGCGAAGAGGACTATGGAACATTCGTCTTAGGGGATGAAAGGTTCTCAAAGCCGCTTTACAACAGGCTTCTGCCGGACTACATAAGGGAGACTGCTGAAACAATAAGCTGGAAGAATTTAGGCGGTTATTTGGAGATGTCGAAGGAAGTTGGCTAAATAAATTTGCCAGAAAAATAGTTAAATATTAATTGCCTCTGCTATCAATAGATGCCAAGGATTGATGTATACCTCTCAGATGATAAAACCTCGCTCTATGTGGAAAAAGCTATAAATACATTAAAACCATCTTTAAAGAAATTGTATGGATATGATGTGAGAATTATAAAAGTAAATAATTCTACTGCCGCTCTCATGGCCCTCAAGGAGGGAGTTGATGAGCTACCCGCAATAAAGATAAGCGGTAGAATTTTTAAAGTAGTTGAAGCAGAGAAGGCAGTCAACCTGCTTTTATCGGGAAAAAGCCCAGATGAATTGCTGGAGAGAAAAGTTTCATCAGAAGCATTGAAGAAGAGAGCTGAGAACATACTCAGAAACGCTGAATCCATGTCTATTTCACTGGAATCAATAGCTCCTCAAGCTGGAGATGTGATAAAGAACATAAGAAATCTCGAGAGCGAGATATATGAGTCCGAATTCAAGGAGCTTGACTTGGAGCTGAGAGAAATAGAGGATGCACTTATGAGAGAGTCTAAGAAGTTTCATAGGATAAAAGAAGTAAAGTCCCAAGCAGAGGATCTATACAAACAGGTTTTAGATGGTGTTTCTTCCCTTAAAGAGATAATATCCCGCACTCAGATAGTAAAAGCAGACGCTCTAATAAGATCATTAGAATCCGAGGTTATCAATCCATCGAGCTGCGGCGAGGATGCTAGCTGCTTGGAGAAATCAATAGACATGTCCAGAAACCTGATCTCCAAAATATCCTCTATAAGAGGAGATATTTCATCTTTAGAGAAGCCGCTGCTAGTGCTAAAAAGGGTAATAGCAGGGGAGTTCGATGATCCTGCTGCTTGGTTTGATGCAGAATTCAAGACCTCAGCTTTCTCGGATTTCATCAGGAGAATTAAGGGGAAGTATGCAGATGGAATAGTCTTTTCCAGCATATCTGATATAGATAAAGTGAAGAAGGATCTCTCGTTGCTTGATGCCATGGCTTCAGGGATGGAGGCCGGAATAATAGTAAGAAGATCCGGTGTAAGTCTAGACAAGCTGATTACAACAATAGGGAATGAAGCAAGCTCTATAATCAACATAGTGAGAGATGACAGCATAGACCTGGATGAGAAGATGTTGGCTGTTTCTGCATTTCTCTCGAAGCACATGAGGTCGCTTGCCTCTGTTGCAGAGGTTATGGAGGAAGCAAAAAGGATGTTTCCCATCTGGGAGAGGTATGTCTCATCCCTTCTTGAAAGTAGAAACATAGTCAAGGTGGAAGAACTGGATAGGATACCTAAGCAGTGGAGAGAAGCCGTGATAGACGATATGGTGGAGAAAAAGATGGCGATAAGGCTGCCTGATGGAAAAGTGACAGGAAAGCTCAGAAAAGAAGTAATAGAAAGCTATAAATTGGAAGTAGGAAGCAGAATAAATAAAACCTTTAAGATAGTATCCAAGATGGAAATAATGGGCATGAACTTGGCTGAACAGGAGAAGGAGTTAAGAGAACTCTTGTCAAAACTAGAGACCACTGATCCCTCAGATGTAGTCTCTGCTTACAGTGTCCTGATCGAGATAGATAAAAGACTAAAGGAAATAGAGAATAGCCTAAAGGAAATGGTATCTAGATAAAGTTCTGTGATAGCTATGCCTCGGTGTTCGGAAGTTTCATTTTATTTTTATAATTATCAATATTTAGTAATAACTCTATTGTCGCTCTATCAACGGATGCTAAATTTCTCCTCAGGTTTTCCATAAGGCACCCCACTACCCTCTTCATCATCGCTTTAGACATGTTATCCATCACCTCTGCTGTCTTCTCATCGCACTTTAACATCTTAATTGCCTCCATTAGCTCCTCTTTTCTTGCCTCTTCCGCCATTCTGCAGAATACTGATATTATTTCTTCAGCCCAGGCTCTTTTTCTCCTCTCTAGAAAATTCTCCAGACTTTTCTCCACTAGGTTCTCTGCCCTCTTTATATCCTCCAATTTTTTAGAGGCCTCTTCATCAAGATACTCCTTCAGATCCTCTATTGTCATCACTCTTACCCCTCTAATCCCTGACACCGCGGGATCCACATTCCTCGGCACGGAAAGATCAAATATCAATGCATCTTTCCCCAGCTTAGATGCTCTCTCCTTAGTTATTATATAATGAGGAGCACTTGTAGTGACAAATATAACATCAGCAATGGGTAGAAACCTGTCAACGTCATCCAGTTTTAATGCTATTCCACCAAATGAGTTTGCAAGCTGGACGGCTCTATCATATGTCCTGTTTGCTATCATTATCCTGAGATTTCTCCTATTCTTTGCATTCACGCTTTCTATAACGGCAGATCCTGTTTCTCCAGCCCCAATGACCATTATAACTTTATCCTGTAGCCCATTTAGCATTCTTTCAGCAACATCGACTGCCATCTCAGCAATAGAAATCCTCTTCTTTCCAAGAGAAGTGTTCGATCTAACTCTTCTTCCCACCTTCAGGGCTTCATCAAAGACTGATCTTAGACCATGCGACAACAAGTTAA
>JAGDWR010000035.1:21740-26032 GCA_023269865.1 Candidatus Methanodesulfokora sp. | reverse complement strand
CCCACCTTCAGGGCTTCATCAAAGACTGATCTTAGACCATGCGACAACAAGTTAAGCTTGGAGGATAAGGCATATGCTTCTTTTACTTGATGAAGTATCTCATTTTCTCCGATAGCCATGGACTCCAAGCCTGCTGCCAACCTGAACAGATGTCTTATGGCATCTTCCTCCCATGCTATGTCCACATCTCTGTTCAAGTTGAAGTCACCGGATAGCTCTTCCCACACTTTTATCACATTGCTAAGATCCTTAGTCTCCGCTTCTAGGAATATTTCAACCCTATTACATGTTTGAAGCAGGACAATACCTTTTATTCCATCTATTTCGGAAATTCTCCTCATGGCAAGCTCCTTATCCTTTAGGAATGCCTTTTCTACCCTGTAAAGTGGAAACATCTTATAGTTCATCATGGCCACTGCAATATATCCCATAGCAGATTTCTCCCGGACATGTTTAATAAGCTTCTCTGGTGATTATATGGGTAAAGTAAAAAAAAGAGATAGTACTATTCATTTCTTCTTTTTCTTTTCCTCTTTCTTCTCCTCTTCTTTCTTCTTTTCCTCCTTCTTCTTGCTGGAGCAAGGCATGCTCCATCTCACCTTCCTTAAGCTTTAGGGAGGACAAAGAATATAATCTTTTCGGTCCTTCTGTTAGTCAATATCTCTGTAAAAAGAAACAAAAGAAAGCTATTATCCGCTTACTAGGAATTTTATACAATCTCCTGAAAGTTCGATTGTTATTTTCCTTCCACGAGCTTCATTTGGGGCTATAAGCTCTATATCAGAGGGAATATATCCCTTACCAACACCATAGAGGGCTCCCTGCCTTAAGATGACAGAAAACTGCCCTCTCCCTATTTTTATATCTAAATAATCTGTGAACTGTAAAACAAATTTGGCTGAAGTTACTCCATTTCTCCTTTCGCTGTCCAAGAGCCACAAGTACTGTTCTATCTCCTTAGCAATATTCTCCGCTCTTGAGTCCATCTGCTTAGTTCTAATCTCATACGGACTTAACGCCAATATTATTGTCGATATAAGCATTACTAAAGCTACTGAGATTGCTTTGTTCAAACAAATCCCTCCAAAGCCTTCATGATTAATATAGAGGCAGATATAGCGCTTACTTCTCTCATCCCACTAAGAGCATTTCCTGTCCTGAGAGTTCCGAGGACCATGCCAAACAGAGACATTGAAAGTAAGATTGAGAGCTCAGCAAACTCAAGCTGCATCAAAAGTCTCTCAGCAATCATAGCAACTGACTTTCTCACCACAAAAAAGGATAAAGATATTATTATAGCCAGTATTAGCCCAGTAAATGCCCTTGATTTTCTTTCTGATAGCTCCCTTTCCCAAAAGCGCCTAGCAGATGATATTATGAAAAGCATGCTTCTATGCACTTCATCCGGCTTTGCACCAGATTTGAAAAGAGAGATCAAAAGGGATGGAATTGAACGAGCTCTGGTGTACCTGAGCTTAAATGCCAGAGCTTCTAATAGAGACATGTCAGGTGCAAAGCCAGATCCAACTTTTATGCACTGTTCCTCTGTGAAATTTAATCCTTCAAATATCTCATCCTCTCTGCGCTTTTCCGATTTCTTGACAAGCAGATATCCAAGGAAGAAAGATGAAAGAGCTATCTCTGCAGATGTAGAAGGAGGAAGGGGGAGAAAGAGAAGGAGGGAGAGGAGAAGAAGGGAGATTAGAACTGCCTTTAATGAGCTGGGTGCATCCAACCTATAGGGGTTATCTTTTCTTAGAATTATTATAATTGATACATCCACTGGGATGGAGAGAAGAGATGAATAAAGCATCAGCATCGGGCTGATCCCCTCAGATACAATGCCCGATATAATGCCGGAATATACTAAAGCAAAAGGAAGAAGAGCGGAGATTATGCCTACTACCGTCGCTATATTCCCTATGCTCTCAACTCTTTTCCTCTGTTCATCTGCAAAATCTTCCATTAGCTCCTCAAAGGCAGCCTTTATGTCGCTTCTCCCCTCGTGCATCCTCCTATATACGGAATTTATCCTGGAGAATAGCTTCCCCAGAGGTCCTTTTCTCCTGCTTAATGCTTCCACATAATCCTCCATGCATACCTCCTTTGAGATCTCAAGGAGAGTTTTATCCCCGGTGATGCCAGCAGCTATCCTTATGGCATCTTTCATCGCCAAGCCTGATGCCAAAGAAGAACAAATAGCTCCAGCTATTGACCAAGGATCGGCTTTAACCTTTCTCATTACTTATCTCCTCCAGAATTCTCTTTTTCCTCTCAGAAAGTTCTTCTTCTACATTTTTCTCATCCCTTGCCTCTCTCTCAGCAATCTTTTCCACTATCTGTCCCCTGGAGACCCATCCTCCGAGATAAGTAGATGCAATGCTGTTTTCATTCGGCTCAGCTACTTCAACCACTTGTCTTTTTCCATCCGGCATTCTTTTTATCAGAATAAACAGCGAGAAATCCTCTATTACATCTCTATTCAGCTCTATAGGATATGATATGAGCCTTCTTAAGGCAGATCTGATCGAAGATGCATGGAAAGTAGTTAATCCAGAGCCTCCTAACCTTATGTACTGAGCAAGTAGCTTAGTTTCCTCTCCTCTGGCCTCTCCGAGCACTACATAATCCGGTCTCATCCTAAGCACATCCTTCATTATGTCCACTAATGTGTGTTGATCTCTCCCCACAAGTCTTGTGAAGTTCCTCCTCCCTCTGAGCCATATCTCCTCTGAATCCTCCACCACCACTACTCTCTTGTTCTCGGGTATCCTCTCAAGAAGAGCCTTCAGCAGAGTGGTTTTTCCTGTGCCTGTTTCCCCTATTATTAAGCCAGATAACCCATGCACAACAGCCATCTCAAGATAAGCAGCTAGATCTGCTGTTATAGTTCCGGATTTCACTAGATCCAGCAGGCTAATCTCCTTGGTATATTTTCTTATCGAGATGACTGCTCCATCCTCAGTCAGGAAGACATGAGCTCTTGCCTTAATTCCATCCAATTCTATCATTCCTTCTGCCCTTGGATGACCATAGCTCAATTGTCTTCCCATAAGTTCTGCCAATCTAAATGCTATTTCCTTCGACTTGTCATTGTTTATCCTGATATTTGTCCTCATCCAATTTCCATTTATGTTCACGTACACAGTATCATCTCCTGTGAGAGGGTATACAATATCCTCTATCGAGGGATCAAGCAGCAGAGGCTGAATCTCCCCCAAGCCGAATATATCCCTTCTGATAATATAAATGAGAAGATCCTTTGGAATTTTTCCCTCGTACTTCTTCACAGCTGACTCTATTGCTTTATCCTTGCCTTTTTCCAGTATTTTTCCGAATATCTCTCCTTTCAATTCCTCCAAAATTTCCTCTGGAAGAGTGGGCTCATTAACTGTGTACTCGCCTAATTTTACCTCAAGCATGGATGATGATCCAATGATCCCCTCTGCTGCTGTTCTTATCCTATCAATCCTCATATAAGATCCTCCTCAGGTCAGCTATTGCCTCCATTTTTCTCTGGTCAATTTCCTTCTTGCTCTCACGCAGGATCAATGGCAGCAGGGAGATGAGAGCTTCTGGACCTGTTTCTACTGGTGTTATCAGATCTACTGCTTTTAATAGATTTCCATTATATATTATTAGTGAGGATATTATTATAGCATATAATTGAAATATAATATATACAGTCAGTATTTTTACTCCGCTCCTCCCCGCATAAAGAGTGCTTATCGGAATTAAGAAGAGAAGAAATGAGTATAGAGGATCAGAATGCATTAAGGATGATAGCAAAAGGATAAAATCGGAGATAGCTGTGCATACCCTTCTGGTTCCTAAAAGAGGAGATACAGCTATTATTAAATAAAATATTATTGCCTTCATTCCCATCACCCTGACACAAAAGTGGCCTCAGCCTCCGCTCCGCCGGGACCCACCACTTTTACCTCAAACAAACTCCCTCTAACAGGCTCAAACTTTATCTCAAGGGAATCCCCTACATAAAGGATTCCATTACCTTCAAATTTATATATATAGGTTCCATTTATCAGTACATAAAAGTTTCCATATTTTATCTGTCCAGGACCTTCATTTAATATTATTACTCTGCCTGATGGATTGAACTCTATTATCCTGATGCTTCCTGTCTCTCTGGGATAGAAATAGGACTGCATCTCCTGAACCTTCGGTATCAGCGAGACTATTAGCGCCAATGATACAAGAGCCAGCATTAATGCCTCCATTGTTCTCGTCATGTCAAACACCTATGTATATATATGTTTCAAATGGATTTATTA